>NZ_JBWQTV010000011.1:0-275788 GCF_056619965.1 Halalkalibacter sp. HAAS-P014
AATGCTGGCAACTAAGATCAAGGGTTGCGCTCGTTGCGGGACTTAACCCAACATCTCACGACACGAGCTGACGACAACCATGCACCACCTGTCACTTTGTCCCCCGAAGGGGAAAGCCCTATCTCTAGGGTTGTCAAAGGATGTCAAGACCTGGTAAGGTTCTTCGCGTTGCTTCGAATTAAACCACATGCTCCACTGCTTGTGCGGGCCCCCGTCAATTCCTTTGAGTTTCAACCTTGCGGTCGTACTCCCCAGGCGGAGTGCTTAATGTGTTAACTTCGGCACTAAGGGCATCGAAACCCCTAACACCTAGCACTCATCGTTTACGGCGTGGACTACCAGGGTATCTAATCCTGTTTGCTCCCCACGCTTTCGCGCCTCAGCGTCAGTTACAGACCAGAGAGTCGCCTTCGCCACTGGTGTTCCTCCACATATCTACGCATTTCACCGCTACACGTGGAATTCCACTCTCCTCTTCTGTACTCAAGTCTCCCAGTTTCCAATGACCCTCCCCGGTTGAGCCGGGGGCTTTCACATCAGACTTAAAAGACCGCCTGCGCGCGCTTTACGCCCAATAATTCCGGACAACGCTTGCCACCTACGTATTACCGCGGCTGCTGGCACGTAGTTAGCCGTGGCTTTCTGGTTAGGTACCGTCAAGGTGCCACCCTATTTGAATAGCACTTGTTCTTCCCTAACAACAGAGCTTTACGAGCCGAAACCCTTCATCACTCACGCGGCGTTGCTCCGTCAGACTTTCGTCCATTGCGGAAGATTCCCTACTGCTGCCTCCCGTAGGAGTCTGGGCCGTGTCTCAGTCCCAGTGTGGCCGATCACCCTCTCAGGTCGGCTACGCATCGTCGCCTTGGTAAGCCGTTACCTTACCAACTAGCTAATGCGCCGCGGGCCCATCCTGTAGTGATAGCCGGAGCCATCTCTGAGAATAAACGCATGCGCGTTCATTCTATTACCCGGTATTAGCACCGATTTCTCGATGTTATCCCAGTCTACAGGGCAGGTTGCCCACGTGTTACTCACCCGTCCGCCGCTAACCTCATAAGAGCAAGCTCTTAATTGGTTCGCTCGACTTGCATGTATTAGGCACGCCGCCAGCGTTCGTCCTGAGCCAGGATCAAACTCTCCATGAAAATGGTAAGCTGATTAGCTCAATCCGTATGTATTCATACGGAAATGTGATTTTCATTGTAAATCACTTCATTGATGAGATATCTTGTATCTCTATTTCGCTTGGCTTTTGTTCAGTTTTCAAAGAACTCGTTTCACCACTCGTTATCAGCGACATTTATTATTATAACAAATCAACATGTTCTACGCAACAATTTTTCAAAAAGTTTTTTGCGACAATCACTGAATTAGTCATTCTTTCGTAACGACAAGGAATAATATATCACAGGTAAAAATTCTGCGCAAACATTATTTGTAATGTTTTTTTCGCGACTAGATTTAATAATTTAACACAGTTCAACCATGGAATCAATCCCTTTTTTATAACATTCAACTATACTTACATAACTTCTATACATAAGAAGAGAGAACGTATTTAAAACCACAGCAGTCCATCATACAGAAAAGAACCATACTTCAATTAAGTACTTTATTCTAATCATCAATCATCTTTTTGCGACAAAACTTTAGCTTTTATAAAACGGATCAAAACAAAAAAAGACCTATATTCACTTTTTCTCTTGTTGTTTTGTTCATGTCTATGAATTATCTACCTCGTATCCTATCTTAATTTCAATCTTCATATCTATAATATGATAAATTTCATCTTCTGAAAAAAATCAGATGGTCACACACACATTTATTCCTCCAATCATAAAATAGTAAAAAATGATGGGAGGTATTAGCATGGACAACCAAAACAAACCCAAATCTTTTAACAAATCTCACCGATCAAAATGGAATCGCTATGAGATCATCGGGCTTTTTTTGGTCATTTCTGCATTAGCATTATTATTATTTGCTCCCTCTTCTCTTTCCCAGCTATTTGACATGATAATAAAAGAAGTAAAACCTGTTGTAGTTGATATCTTTTTAACTGGTGAAGTTGGGGTAGCGATTATTGTGAGTATTATTTTTGGACGATTGCTAGAACGTCTAGGATTCACAGATGGTTTGATTAGACTTTTTGTTCCTATCATGAAAGTATTTAGAATCAACCCTGCTGTCATTATTCCTAGTGTGTATAACATCTTAGGTGATATTAATGCTGCTGGGAAAATTGCCGGCCCAATCTTAGTAAAAGCAAAAGCAACCAAAGCAGAACAAAAGATATCTGTTGCAACTATGATTCAATCCCCACAATCTTTTGCCACGTTCGTTTTAGGTCTAATAGCTCTAGCTGCATTTGGCATTAATGCCTTTCCTCTAGTAATCTTATCGATATTTGTGCCAATAATTGTTGTACCGTATATCTTATCTAGAACGATCTATCGCGATACAAAAAAAGTAGATTTAAATGAATTGCCACGTTTCACACCAAATACAAGGTTTTTAGATACGATTTTTTCTTCAGCCAAAGAGGGGGCGCATTTGCTTTTCTTAATTATTATACCCGCTGTTGCCGTTGTGTTTTTCTTTATTGGTGTTCTGAACTTCTTAGGAGTTTGGACATTTATCGAAGCAGCTTTATCAACGACGTTAACCTTTTTAAGCATCGAACCGAGCACAGGAATTGTTTCTCTACTTGCAGCTCCGACTTTAGCTGTCGCTCAATTAGCCGAATTAGCCAGTACGATTGACCCTCGTTTAATTGTAGGATCATTTGTAATTGCCAATTCAGGTCTCCCATTATCGGTTATTTTTGGGCAAGTGCCAGTCACATGGGCAGAAACATCAAACTTAAATGAGAGAGAAGTGTTGGAGGCGGCAGTGATTGGATTACTTCTACGCTTGCTTACGGCAGTTTTACTGGGTTATTTTTTAACTCCATTTTTGGTGGTGTAGGAAATGAAGCAGTTGTACATCGTTAAAGCTAAAAAGATTGTCACTGTTAGCCAGAAAGGCACGATTCAAGATGGCGCGATCGTTGTGAAGGATGGGAAAATATTTGACGTTGGTACATGGAATACCCTCAAGGAAAAATATCAAAATGTTTACAAGATCGATTGTTCCGATAAGGTCCTTACTCCATCCTTAGTTGACTGTCATACTCATTTATTAGAATTCGCACCCTCTTCCCTTTATCCAGTTACAACGGAAACCCATTTTATTGCCGGAAAAGCCATTTTGTTACGAGCCTTGTCAGCTGGAATCACAGCTCTAGGAGAACAGATTTGTGGTCACCCTCTTTGTGACTTCTCAGTAGCAGATTACAGAGAAATTGCCAAACAGGTTCCAATCGATATTTCCTATGCGACGACAAGCATTTCGATTGGTTTTAATCAACTGGCACATTTTACAGCTGTAACCAAATCATCACCTGTCACACAAGAAAAGTTGAATGATCCAGAAATCGTTAGAGAAATTGCAGCCGAAAGCGACTACCCAGGGGAGAATATTTTTATCAATGCTACACCTGCTAATTTTTCTGTTGAAGAAGTACCAAGGGCTGGCGAGGTAATCTATTCTCAAAAACAGCTCAATAAAATCGTTAAAACGTATCATCAATTAGGAAAGCACATCGGCACTCATGTTGCCGGTGAAAAAGGAATCTCAATGGCATTAAAAGCCGGTGTCGATGTATTACATCATGCGCATGGTATTTCCGATGAGTTAATTGACAGCATTGCAAAAAAGAAAGCTAAAGTAGTGGCAACTCCAATGGGTGGGACGCACCTTCAGCCGAATTCACCAAACAACATTTTCAAGCTATTTAAAAAAGGAATTTCAGTTTCCATCGCTACAGATGCCTACCTTCCTCCTTATCCAAACGCACCTTGGCTCCCTTTTCAAGATCGTCAATTAAAAGGGCCTGACATGCTAATGACAATTGCCAAAGCTCCGATGAAATTGTTACTTGATCATGGATTTGACGAAAATAACATACTCGCCTTACTCACAGCAAATCCTGCCGACATTCTAAATAAGGGAGACAGATTCGGAAGGATAGAAGTTGGATTGGATGCTAATTTCTTACTTGCTGATGGGATACCCGGTTTGGAAATAACCGACGTAGAAAAAGTTAAACAAGTGTATTTTAGAGGAACAAAAGTTATTGATCGGCAAAGGTAACAACTACTATTCTATCAAAATGAGTGTAGATCCATTAAAAATCTACACTCATTTCAACATCCATTGCTTTCTATCGGTAGGTTATAATCGGAAAACCAGCAGTATACATGTCCCTGCCCCACATCATATACCCAAAAAGCACTTCTCCAATAAACGTTTTAATACAACCCATCTACATACATTCTCGTCAAATTGACAATTACATCATCAATCGGAAAGTCATTATCTCCTTTTACGCAATCCCACATGAACATTTCATTCGCATAAAACCAGCCACGAGCTACTAGTTCAGGATCAAAAGCAGATTTTGCTAACCCGTGTTCTTGTGAATAGCGAACATCAACAGATATACGTTCAATAAATCGTTCACGAATCACATTCCACCTTTCTTCTACTTCAGAAGAAAAACCAATTGCTTCTTTTACGACTGTCATCATTGCTTTCTCCTCAACTGCTAACATGAGAAATAATCGAACTTGGTTTGAGATTTGCTCTTGTGCTTCCTTTTTTGATTTTGGTTCAAATGATTGCTTCGCTACTTGATAGAATTTGTCCATCACTTCTTCCATTAAAACAATAAACAAATCATCTTTATTTTTAAAATAAACATAGGCTGTTCCATATCCCGTGTTAGCTCGTTTTATAATTTGAGAAATCGTTGTTTTTTGAAAGCCATTTTCGAGAAAAATAGCCTTTCCTGCATCCAAAAGATTGTTTCTCGTTTGAATTGCTTGACGTTCCCTTGACGTTAATTTCTCCTTGTCATTTGCCACATTCTACACCTCATTTATCTCTATCGACTTTATTCTACAAGTTTATATATAGGAATACAACGATCCAAAAATTAAGTTGACATAGCGTCATTGACATCATGTCAACTATCAAAATATAATTGATTATAAGATCATTACTCTAATAAAGGAGGAGTTTTTATGTCCAATGCCGATAACGCTCTCACGAAAGAATTCGCTATTAGCTTAGATAAGAAAGATGAGCTTGCCCCTTATCGCAATGAGTTTTATATAAAAGAAGGAAGCATCTATTTTGATGGAAATTCGCTCGGACTCCTATCGAAACGAGCTGAAGGTACGTTACTTCGCTTACTAGATTCATGGAAGCACCTTGGCATTGATGGTTGGACTCAAGGTGAGCATCCTTGGTTTTACTTATCGGAATCGTTGGGGAAAAGCATAGCTCCACTTGTTGGAGGCTCTCCTGAAGAAGTCATCGTAACGGGATCAACAACCGTGAATCTCCATCAATTAGTAAGTACTTTTTATAACCCAGACGGCAAGAGAACGAAAATTTTAGCCGATGAGCTCAACTTCCCAAGTGATATATATGCATTAAAAAGCCAGCTTACTTTAAAAGGTTATGAACCTAGCGAGCACTTAGTTGAAGTTAGTAGTTCGGATGGTCATACCTTAAGGGAAGAGGACATTATCAATGAAATGAACGAAGACATTGCCCTTATAGTCTTACCGAGTGTTCTTTATCGTAGTGGTCAAATACTTGATATGAAACGCTTAACAACAGAGGCTCATAAGCGCAATATTTTAATAGGCTTTGATTTATGTCATTCTGTTGGCTCTATTCCTCATTCCTTGAGTGACTGGGACGTTGATTTCGCCTTCTGGTGCAACTATAAGCATTTAAATGGTGGGCCTGGTAGTGTTGGGGGGTTATTTGTTAATAAGAAACATTTCGCTAAACACCCTGGGCTTTCAGGTTGGTTTAGTTCGCGTAAAGATAAGCAATTCGACATGGACCATACTTTAACACCAGCTGAGGATGCGAGCGCTTTTCAAATAGGAACCCCACATGTCCTAAGCCTTGCCCCTCTGATTGGCTCGCTTTCCATTTTTGAAGAAATCGGAATAGAAAAAATCAGGGCCAAATCTCTTAAGCTTACTCGCTATTTGATGGACTTAATTGAGCACGAACTTACAGAATATGGTTTGACGATCCAAAATCCCAAAGATGATCATAGACGAGGTGGGCATATTATCCTTGAGCACCCAGAAGCTGCTAGAATTTGTAAGGCGTTAAAAGAAGAAAACATCATCCCAGACTTTCGTACACCAAATGGGATTCGCCTTGCACCTGTCGCCCTTTATAATACGTTTGAAGAAGTATGGCAATGTGTTCAAATCCTTAAGGTAATTATGAAAGAAGAGCGTTATAAAAAATTTAAGAATGAACGTGAGGTGGTGGCATAACGATGAGTAAGCAAATGAATAACAAAACATGGATCGATGTTTCGCAGCCTTTACATGATAAACTTGCCCACTGGCCAGAAGATACTCCTTTTTCTTATGAAGTAACTTACTCCAAGGAACAAACAGGTTCGGTGAATATCGGTCAAATGACGATGAGTGTTCATTCCGGAACTCACGTCGATGCACCTTTTCACTTTCACAATGATGGCGCCAAAATTTTGGATTTAGATCTTAATGTTTTTATCGGTGAGGCTCGCGTGGTTAACTTTTCTTCTTATGACAAAATCAATCGCGCTGCCCTTAGTAAGTTTGACTTAGACGGAGTTACTAGACTTTTGGTTAAAACAGCAATTCCAAATAGACCAGACCGGTTTCCAGAAAGCATTCCGTATGTCACAGCCGATGGCGCTGCTTATTTACATGAAAAAGGAATTCGCTTAATTGGAGTTGACGTTCCATCTGTCGACGCACTCGATAGCAAAGATTTGGAAGGCCATCACGCTCTGTTTCAACATCAGATCCACATACTAGAAAATCTTATGCTAGACCATGTTAAAGAAGGAGATTACGAATTAATTGCCCTGCCTTTGCCTTTAAAAGATGCCGACGGAAGTCCAGTCCGAGCGGTTATACGCCCACTATAAATGAAGGAGGCTTACTTATGACGAAGAACGAAACACACCAAAACAAAGCAACAGAAACGGAAAAAGGGATTCATACTGATTTTAAAAACAATATGACGTACGGTGAGTATTTGCAGTTAGACACCCTTCTTTCAAGTCAAGATCGATTATCGAATCATCATGACGAAATGCTTTTTATTGTGATTCACCAAGTAAGTGAGCTTTGGATGAAATTAATTTTACATGAGACAAATGCAGCGATTGAGTCTATTCAAGCAGATGATCTTCCGACTTCGTTTAAACGGTTGGCCCGTGTCTCGAAAATTCAATCGCAAATCATTCAAGCATGGGACGTTCTCTCAACGATGACGCCATCTGAATACATGGAATTCCGTGATTCACTCGGGCAGGCTTCTGGGTTTCAGTCCTACCAATACCGTCTTATTGAATTTGCTCTTGGTTATAAAACAGGACACATTCTAAAAATCTACGAAAAAGATCAAGAGCTTCATAAAATTTTAAAACAAGCTTATCATGCACCAAGCTTGTATGATGTATCAATTCAAGCTCTTGCAAAAGCTGGATTGCCGATTAACCCCGATATGCTGAACCGTGATGTTTCAAAACCTTATGAAGCTAATGATTCTGTTCGCGAAGCTTGGCTGACTGTTTACCGTAATGTCGATCAATATTGGGATTTATATCAGCTCGGTGAAAAGCTCGTTGATATTGAAGACTGGCTACAACAATGGCGCTTCCGTCATATGAAGACAGTTGAGAGAATCATTGGCTTTAAGGTGGGAACAGGTGGATCCTCTGGTGTGAACTATTTGAAAAAAGTTCTAGATCAGCGCTTCTTCCCTGAGCTATGGGATTTGCGAACAGAAATTTAAGATCATTGCTTCTCCCTCTCTCCTCGCAGAGGAAAAAGATGTGAGGCGACTTACTAAATTTACTAAGCCATTGCCTTCCTCGTCTAACCCTGAAAGATATACCTTTCATAACATAAAAAAACAGCACCTGATACGCTCATCAGGTGCTTCATGCGATTTTTATAGAAATAAATTTTTAAGTCGCTCCCAAAAACTTACTTCCCCTTCTTCGTCAACGGCAGTTAGATCCTCTTCTTCATCTATTTCAATTGGTTCTGTCTTCAGGATAAATTGAACAGACGCAATGTCTGTATTTTTCGGAGATACAAACGATACAAGCTCGAAATCAGATTTATCAAATTCCTCCACCATGGCATCGATCTCTTCCTGCATGGCCTCTGGTAAGTCATTCGTAGCATCAGCTAATTCTGCTGTGCCATCATGAAGCTCTCCGACACCAATACTCAACTCAGATGTTCCTTTTGCAATTTCTTCAAAACCCGAATCAATCTCACTGTAGGAGTTTGCAAGCTCGGTAACACCATCAGTATACGAAACAAGACCAGCGTGAAACTCACCATAATTTTTTGCTAGTAAGCCGAGACCTTCTTCTAATTCACCTAGTGCATCCATTCCTTCCATACTCTCAAAAGCAACGGAAAGTTCACTTGCTATCGTACTTAATTGGTTGCTTATTTCAGTAATCGCTTCGCTTGTTCCTTCCAATGTGAAACCTACTGCAGAAAACGCTTCTTTGACATTGTCATACGTTCCTTTTGCTGTTTTCGCGGCAGCAAGGACTTCAATTAAGTGCTCAATGGTTTCTGGGTTCGCTCCACTTTCATACAATTGCTGAATGTCTTCTTCGGACACAGCAGAACTTGGAATTTCATTCATCGCTTCATCTAAAGCAGAAAATGCAATAGAGTAGTTTTCTTGTAATTGGGTTAATCCACCAGCTACCTCATTTAAACCATCGGCCATCAGCAATAACCCTTTCGGCAATTGCGCTAAATTACTCAAA
The DNA here is from genome assembly GCF_056619965.1 of Halalkalibacter sp. HAAS-P014. NCBI lineage: Bacteria > Bacillati > Bacillota > Bacilli > Caryophanales > Bacillaceae > Halalkalibacter > Halalkalibacter sp. HAAS-P014. The sequence continues at coordinate 8,936 of NZ_JBWQTV010000011.1, forward strand.
TCCATCTCATCTGATGAGCCACTAAGCCCCTCAGTTAACAGTCCTAGTGATTCATCAATTGTCCTAGAAGCACTAATGATCTCAGAGGAAGCATCCTTTATTTCAGTCATCCCTGCACCATATTGATTGGAGCCAGAATTCAAGCTTTGAACACCATCATTCAATTCTGACACACCGGTGTTTAGTTCAGAGACACCATTATTTATTTCTTGGATGGCGTCGCTTAACGTCTTCATTTCACTCGTCATTTCGTCTGTTTCTAAATGATCAAGCGCCATTGATAGAGGGATTCCTGCAATGTCGATTCCTTCCATTTCAAAGTTGACAACATCAGCAAGAAAACGAATGTCCCCTTCGCTATCAGGCATGACCGTATACGTTAATTGTCTCTTCTTCCCGACATTTGAAATCGTTGCATCTGGTGCTTGGATATTACTAATGATTTCCGTATCTAGAGTGAGAGAAATTTGCATCGTATAGTTTTCAAAAAACGTAGGATCTACCTGTTCATTCTCTGTTGTTTTAATCGTTAACAGTAGATGGCCCTCTTTTCCTGCTAACTCATCTGGAGAAATCTCCTCACCATCGAGCATATAAGAAATGTCGATATTCCATGGCAATTCCCGTTCAACCATATTTCCTTGATAATAGAACCAACCAGGTGACGCTTCTAGTTGTACTTCATCCTCGTATTCCTCAATGGCTGATAGGTCCGTTAAATTACGAATCGTTGTGTATTCTCCATAATCGATGATGGGACCGGGCTCTGTTACATCTAACATGTTCACAACATATAGTTCGTTCAGTGTACCTGTCGCACTTAAACTTCCGTATACGACCTCATCCTTAGAAGCTACAGCCCCATTCACATTAGCATTCGCGATTTGAAAAGGGAAAACGAGCAGCATCGCTAAAAAAACAAGCGTTATTCTCTTCTTCATCATTTTTCCTCCTTTAAAAAGTTTGCTTTTACAGTTGTTTTTCCTATTACTTTATCGAATAAAATAAGTAAAGCTGGCAAGAAAAAGAGAACAAGGATAAAGGCTAATAGTGCTCCTCTGCCAAGAAGTAAACCAATTGATGCTACGATCGGATTGCTAGACGTAATCCATAAGATAAAACCTACACACGATAAAATCATTGCCGATATCGAAATAGAGAACGTCTTTTCATTCAACGTTTTAATAATTGATTGCTTCGCAGACATTTTTTTGCGATTCTCAAGATAATTTTCCGTAAAGAGGATCGCGTAATCAACCGTCGCTGCAAGCTGAACGGTACTGACGACTAAATAACCGACAAAGACTAAAGGTGTATCTGAAAAATACGGGACAGAAAGGTTGATCCACACCGCTGCTTGTATCGTTAGCAATAAGACAATGGGAAGAGTAATCGATTTAAATGTAAAGAGTAAGACGGTCCCAACGGCAACGATCGTTAAAATGTTGACAATCGTATTATCTCTTGTAATCGTCGCCTTCATATCGTATAAAGCAACACTCTCTCCTAGAGCTAACGCTTCATCCCCGTAATAAGAGGCTGCAATTTCACGGACTGTTTCCACAACACCGAAGGCAACATCTCCTTCATTATCTGTTTCCGTGTAAAGAATAATTTGACTGTAATTCTCCGAATGAAATTGTTCCGTAATCGAAGAGTCTATATACTCCGGTGGGATCGCTGGACTAATTTCCTGATTATAGGAAATAACGTTTGAAATATGCTGGACTCTTTCTAGATCTTGTTCCATCCTTACTTCTCTAGCAATATCCTCTTTTGGAACAAGTAGAACGATCGGTGTCGTCTTACCAAATACCTCATCAACTGCAAAGATATCCTGGCCAAGACGGGTTGACTCAGGCTGTTCGCCGTTCCCATAAATGAAGGAAGTTTCTTGTTGTGCTAAGAAACTAGGTACAAGGATCAGAAAAACAGCAATCAAGCTGATCATTCGTACCTTCATCACTCCCTTGCCAATCGAAAAAGTATTTGGTATGAAAGGCTTATGTTGTGTTTTATCGATCCATTTATAAAACATGACCGTTAATGCTGGCAAAAACACCATTACACTAATGAAACTTAACACTATCCCTTTTACAAGATTGACTCCTAAATCAGCTCCAATTTCAAACTGCATAAACGTTAATGCCAGGAAACCAAAGAAAGTCGTAGCCGCACTGGCTGCAATCGCCGGAAACGATTTTTTGATGGCAAGTTGCATTGCTTCTTCTGGGTTCGTTGTTTTCTTCCGATAATCTGAAAAGCTATGAAGTAAGAAAACAGCATAATCTAACGAAACTGCTAATTGTAAAATAGGACTGACAGATTGCGTAACAAAAGAAATCTCGCCTATAAAGATATTTGTCCCTAAATTAATCAGTATAGATACCCCGATAGCAGTAAGGAAAAACAATGGTTCAATCCATGAAGTTGTTGAGATGATGAGAATAATGATAATGAGAGGAACTAACAACAGAGCTGCATACATCGCTTCATCGGATGCCATACTCTGAGCAACTGCTGTATCAGCCGCTTCTCCAATTAGTGCATTTTCCTCACCGATCAGTTCATAAATAGCTTCTGTAATCACCACTTCGTCCCCTTCTCGTACCGTTAACGAAAAGAGGGCATGATTCTCCTTATAGTAAGTCTCCACTAACTCCGTTTCTACCATTTCTAAAGGAGTTTTTAAATCGATTACTTGATCAAGCCAGACAACATTGGAGACACCATCAATCTCATCTAGCATGTCTTTATACAAAAGAGCTTCTTGAACAGAAACATTCTGAATCATTACTTGAGCGTTTGATAGAGGTGTATCAAATTCCTCTTCCATCACCTCAATAGCTTTTGTCGATGGCGTGTTCTCTGGCATGTATTCACTCATATTGTAGTTGACTGAAACAAAAAACTGTGCGATTACACTAAAGACAGTTAATAGCATAAACACTATGACTATCGACTTTTTGTATTTCATTATTTTAGAAGTAATATCTAGCATGACTGAACAACTCCTTGAAACGTAACTAATGTCTAAGTATAATAACACCGTGTAGGATAATCAACACACAGTTTATTATCTTTTGTTACATATCCAACACCGACATACAATATGATGGTTTTTCAACAAATCGTTTTAAAAAAAGGATGAGAAAACATGACTTCAAAAATAGATAGACGTATCAAATATACCCGGCTGGCTTTACAAGAAAGTTTTATTAAACTATTACAAGAAAAGCCATTAACAAAGATTACCATTAAAGAAGTATGCGAACTAGCTGATATTAATCGCTCTACGTTCTATTCTCATTACAATGATTTATATGATCTTCTTAACCAAATTGAAGATGGCATTATTGAAGATCTAAACCAAACCTTGTCCTCCTTTAACTACACAAAAAATGAAGAAGCCATACAAATGACAGAAACATTATTGGAATATCTTGTGAAAAATCGTGAAAGCTCCCAAACCCTTTTTAGCGAAAACGGCAATCCAGAGTTCCAACAAAAGGTTATGATGCTAGCCCATAGACATATTTTAAATGTGATTGCAGACAAAGATAACTTGCCCTTTAATGCTGAATATTTAACCCTATATATCGTGAATGGCAGTATTCATGTTATCCAACATTGGCTCAAAAACGGGTTAAAAGAATCACCAAAAGAAATAGCTGAATTAGTCATTATTCTGGCCAATGAAGGACTTTCCTCGTTTCAAAAACAGTAGCATAAACGAAGAAAAGCAAAGGATGTTCTCCTTTCATGGGCACGAAAGTAAGAACTACACCTTTGCTTTTTGATTTTATTCAATTTTAACCGGGCTTCACCTTAAATAATTCCTAATTTGTCCACAAAAATTACGAAAATCACAATAGGAATTACGTATTTAATTAAGAAGCCCCAAACTTTAAAGAAAGGAAAGGCGTTATTTTCCCTTTCTACTTCTTGTTTTGCTCCTGCCGGCTTCCAGACCCAGCCTAAGAAAATGCTAAGCAGTAGTCCAGCAAATGGAAGTAATATTTCTGCGGTAATAAAGTCAAACAAATCAAAGATTGTTCGATCGAATATAATGATGTGTGATAATGGACCGAAAGATAGTGCACATAATACACCGAAACTAGTGATGATCAAACTAGTAACAATCGTTGCAAATTTTCGGGACCAATTGAATTTTTCTTTTGCGAACGCAACAGGTACTTCTAGAAGTGAAATCGCAGAAGTGAATGCTGCAACAAATACGAAGAAAAAGAAAAACACTGCAAATAATGAACCAAATGCCATATCAGCAAAAATTGCTGGAAACGTAACGAAAGCTAAGTCAGGACCTCTTCCTGGATCGATTCCATATGTGAATACGGCTGGAAAAATAATTAAACCTGCCATAATTGCCACGAGTACGTCTAAGAAAACAACCCCCACTGCATTTTTTGGAATACTACTTTGACTTTGCATATAGCTCCCGTAAGTTACATACACCCCAGTAGCCAAACTCAGACTGAAGAATGCTTGACCTAATGCAGCTAGAATAATCGTAGAATTTATAGCCGAAAAATCAGGTTGCAAGAAAAATTGTAACCCTTCTCGCGCATTTTCTAAATTAACACTTCTAAGCACTAATACGATTAGTAGAAAGAATAGTGTCGGCATTAAAATATTATTCCACTTTTCAATTCCCTTCTTTACGCCACCTATAACAACAATAGTGACAATTGCCATTAAAAGAACTTGTGAAATGACTGGCATAAATGGATGGGTAATAAACTCCCCAAACGAAGATGCATAGTTTTTCTCAGGCGCGATCAATTGCCCAGTTATAGCTAAAAGAAAATAGTAAAATGCCCAACCACAAATGACTGAATAAAACGACAAAATCATAAAGTTGATGATAACACCAATGAAACCATTTAATTTCCATTGTGATTTAGGAGAAATGACCTTGTAACTATCCATGGCATTCGCTCGTCCTCTACGGCCAATACTTGTTTCACCGATAAGCAGTGGCAATCCAATCACTAAGACGAAAATTAAATAAAGCAGAACAAAAGCGGCTCCACCACCTTCACCAACTACAAAAGGGAATCTCCAAATATTCCCTAATCCGACTGCTGAACCGGCAGCAGCTAACATAAACCCTAATCGTGTTCCCCATTGTTCACGCGAGTTAGGGTCTAATGTATTACGATTTGACATTATTAAACTCCTCTCAAACTAGTTACATTAATTCTTACTATTTTTGCACCTAAACGTCCTAACGCGTTAATATAATAAAGTTATGTAAGAAAACACTTTAACATAATATATTAAAATAGTAAACGTTGTGGATATAGGTTAGAAGCTATTCCAGGTACGCCCAAACTCACTCTTTCTCTTCTACAGGGTGATCGGCACGACGCTTCCATAAATAAAGAATTGACCCATTTCGTAAGTGGTAAATGGCCCTATGAGTCATAGGACCATTTACCACTTACAATATAATTTTATTTAAAAGATACAACTAGCCCATACTCGCTATAAGGAAAAATGTATTATTAATACGTCTACTATGAGTATTATAATAAAAGGGAGGGTTGATTTTATAAGAGGGCCATGTATCTCCAATTTTGCAGCCAATACAAAGAACGACGCTTTGGTAATAATTCACTTACTAAAACTAACTTCACAACTGACTTTTACGAACATATACATAGCCTTTCATAATCGTACGTGCGGTTCTGGAGAGTGTCGCTTCTTGAACTTTCCATTCTCCTTCCTCTTTATACACCTTTGAGGCGATTTGTATCATTCCACTCGGGTGACCAATTTTTAAAGTTGTAAAATCCTTTCTACCTTCACACATATCGTAAACAATTGTGCCTTCTATAGATGAAGCTACTGCTATACAGCAAGCCCCCGTTCCAGGAAAGGCCTTATGAACAGAATTCAAACCGACTAATCTCGCCGTAATATCTATTTCTTCTTTTATAATTTTCCTCCCATTTAGTAAAATTTGATTATCTCTAGATTTTCCAATCATCACTGGATAAGGCAAAAGAACATTTCCTCGGTTTATCCCAATCCTCTCTGCGACTGCCTCTCTAATTTCTTTAAAGAGATTCTTTTGTTTACATGTAAATTCTTCAGGTTGCTCACTTCCACTCATTTCAATATCTTCAGCTTTAAAATAGACACAAACATTCGCGAGATCCACTATAGATATTTCAATCTTCTTCTTTAGTGAGCAAATATATAGATCTTCTCTTTCATTACCGGTAGGGAGAATATTACCATTAAAGGAACCTGCTGTCTTTGAAAAATCGAGTTGTATTTCTGCCCCAGTTCCGTTGACACCATCTATTGAGAAGTCCCCTTCAATCAATGGCTTATTCATGTTGACAGGTATATCGGCTATGATGATACTATTAGTATTTTTATTAAAGATACGTACTTTTGTAATGGGTGATTGGGGACGCACAAGTCCTTCTTCGATTGCATAAACTCCGACAGCACTAGAAATATTCCCACAGTTCATGTCAAAACTTACAATTGGATCTTCAATTCCTACTTGAGCGAACAAATAGTCAATATCAGCATTTGAATGAGAAGAGGTTCCAATAATTGCACATTTACTAGTGAGTATATCTGCTCCTCCTAATCCATCAATCTGTTTCTTATCTGGACTACCAAATATGGATAAGATTAATTTCTTTTTGTCCTCAATATTTACAGGTAGATGGTTTTCCTTTAAGAATACAGCCTTACTCGTCCCTCCTCTCATAATTGTACAAGGTATCATGATTTGTTCCTGACCAACATCCATATTAACACCCTCTCACCATCAATTATCATAAATAATCTCTCAATTCACAAACATAAGATAGCGCTTTCATTTTTGGGATCATGTAATTTCTTTTTTCTTTCTTAATTTACTGAAAGAAAATAATCCTAAAAACACAACAAGTAATATGACAAGTAGTAAAGAATACGGACGTTCTACAAATATTGCATAACTACCTTTAGATAACATTAAAGATCTTCGTAAGCTCTCCTCAATAATTGGGCTTAAAATAAACGCAAGAACAAAAGCTGGAAATGAAAAGTCAAGACCCCTTACTAGATAACAGATGAAACCAAAGATAAATGCAAACCACATTTCAAAAAACATACCTTTAGACGAAAAAACTCCTAGTAATGATAAACAAATTAAAACTGGTATTAAATAATGCATCGGTACAGTTAAAACTCTGGCAAACCAACCTGTTATGAGAATACCCAAAACAAACAACGCTAATGACGTAAGCATGAACCCATACGATATCCCGAAAACTAAATCAGTATTTGATGAAAATATTCCAGGTCCTGGTTGAATGCCGTGTATAATAAAAGCTCCCATCAGGATTGCAATCGTCGATGAACCCGGTATCCCCAGTGTCAAAAGTGGAATCAATGCACCTCCAACCGTTGCATTATTGGAAGCTTCAGGGGCGATAATTCCTTCTGGATTGCCCTCACCATATTCTTGTGGTTTTTTGGATAATTTTTTTGCAGTCGCATATGTGAAAAATGAAGATGTTCCAGACCCAAGTCCAGGAAACATTCCGATAACCGTCCCCATTACTGAACCAATCCCGGCAAACTTTGCCACAGATTTCTTCTCTTTGATTGGTAATTTTATTTTAATCGATTTAATATTTGTAACATATTTTTTATTAATATCATCATTAATCATTTTAAATAATTCTGTAAAAGCAAACATCCCTACTAAAAGAGCTACTAAATTGATTCCGTCCATTAATTCTGATCGACCAAACGTAAACCTCGCTGTCCCTGTAAACAAATCCATCCCTACTGTACCAGCTAACAGCCCTAAGACTGTTGAAATCATACTTTTCGTAAAATCTTTAGAACTTAAGGCAGCCACCGCTATTAAGCCAATTATTCCAATTAAAAAAAACTCAGGGTCAGAAAAGTTTAATGCAAATTTTGCAAGAGGTTGAGTTAAAAATAGTAATGCCAATCCACCAATTATCCCACCAATAAAGCTTCCTACTAAAGAATAACCAAGTGCTCCTCCAGGTCCATGCTTCTTCGAGTACGTATGGCCATCAAATACCGTAACAATAGCAGACGGAGTTCCCGGTATACCTATTATAATAGAAGAGATTGACCCACCGTATTCTGCACCTTGGTAAGCAGCAAGTAATAACAGAATGGCAATTAACGGATCCAATTGGTAGGTGAAAGGAATCAATAAAATTAAGGCAACCTGTGACCCTAATCCTGGTAAAGTCCCAATAATCAAACCTACTGATGTACCAATCACAATCGTGAGAATAACTGGAAGTGTGAAAAGAATTGAAAAATCAAAAGCAAAAATATCCATTTAAATCCTCCTATAAAGATTTCACTACAGGTTCATACCGAGTACATAATCGAAAAGTATATAAACAAACATGGTTACTCCGATTGTCAAAGGAAGATAAATAATCAATGTATTTTTCACAGAATGTTTTGGTACATACACAAATAATAAAGTCATCATAAACAACATAAGATTTACATAAAAGATACCACTAAAGTACCAGCTAATTAAGAACCCTGAAATAATAAGCACCGTCAACAATAACTTTTTATTAGGTATTGCTACTTGTATATCCTTTTTCTTCATCTTTGTTTTCACAAAACTAACAATACATAAAACTATTAGGATGACCGTTAAGCCTATTGGAAAATAATCAGGCCCTATTGTTCCTTTATTTTCTCTAAATTGCCATGACCAAGCTTCGTTTAAAAAGACTACTGCCAATATAACGATACACAGCAATGCAACATAAGTTGTTCTTTTATAGCTCATTACGACCCCCTGTTAAATAAATTTGTCACCTTAGGCCCCCGATAGCTCTTATGAATTTCTCTCAAGAAATTACTTCCGTTAAGATTGATACTAATTGAACTGAATTCGTATCTTCCAAGTTACTTAGAACCTGAAAAAGTTGATTACTAGTTTCGTTATTTATTCTTTCTTTTGTACAATCAATAAATTTTGCGTATAACTCATCTTCGGTTAAGGGCCAGCTAGGTGACCCTTTTGATACACTAATCTTTTCACTAATAGTAGTGGCGTTAGTCAAAGAAATTTCCACCTCAACATACCCATCCTCTATTGGACTTAATGGTGCCTTTATAGCTGAATCCTCTACTCTTTTAATCTTAGCCATTAATTTCTTGATTTCCGGTCTTCTCACTAGTTCATCTTGAAAAGAACTGATCGTGAGTTTCTCGTCAATAACGATCGCTGCTAGAGGGTATTCTAAACTAAATTTCCCTTCTAACCCACTATTCGGACTTTTGTGGATTAATGGGGCAAAACCATTGTCAGGAGCCCTCACAAGAATTTGTTCAATATTTTCTGGTTTAATATTATTTTTCTTCAATAAGACTTGCAAAGCATCAATCGAACGATGAGAACCATAGCAACAAGGATATTTTTTTAATGTTATTTTTGAATGTAACAATTCAAACGTTTCTCCAATAGACTCCGAAATCATTTTCTCTCCTGTTTTACTATAAAGTGCTAGAAAACCAAAAGGCGCTTCAAATATAGTTTGATTACCTGTGAACCCTTTCTTTGCTAGTTTACTAGCAATAATTCCTGACCTTGCTGCATTTCCTGGATGATACGATTTAGTCATTGTTCCAAAGTTCTGTCTAGTTCCACTAATGTGGGATACTGCGATTCCCAGTGCATTCCTGAGTTGTTCTTCATTTAAGTTATATAATTTTCCAGCTGCTACCGTACAAGCTAGCACTCCTAGTGTTGCCGTTCCATGCCATCCCTTTAAGTAATGATCATAACCAATCACCTTCCCAATATATGCCATGACTTCAAACCCAAGGAAATAAGCGAGAATTGCCTCTTTTCCAGATGCCTGAACTTCTTCTGCCACTGATAACACGGTTGGGACAATTGCTGCACTCGGATGACCATGCGTAGCCTTGGAATTCAAATCATCATAATCTAAGATGTGCGCCATTGTACCATTTACTAATGCCGCATTGCTAGCAGTAGTTTTAATATTAGATCCCCATATTGTCGATATGGTAGCCCCTTTTTCCTCAACGATAAACTCTCTTACAATTTGACTTGCAGGTTCTTCATAACCTGCAATCGCAACACCAACTGTATCAATAAAGGCATTCTTTATGATCTCTATCGTACTCACAGGAATTTGCTCGAATGTAAAAGAGGAAACAAATTTTGAAACATCTTTTGTGATACTCACTTTATAACCTCCAATTATTTAATTAAAAGAAGGGAAATGAGACTATAATATTTCATTTCCCTTTAGTATCTGCCGACTAATTTTCTTAATCTATTAACCCAATAGCTTTTAAAATTTCTCCTTCTACTACAAAGTCTGCCTCAATTGCACTACGATAGTCTTCTGTAGACCTATAACTAATATCAAGTCCAGCTCTGATTAGCTTCTCAGCAATTTCTGGATCGTCAAGAGTCTCCTTGAAGGCATCATGTAAGATTTCAACAACTTCTTTTGGTGTATCCTTTGGAGCAATGATACCGTTATAGCCGTCGATTCCTACATCAACCCCGCTGTCAATTATTGTCGGTACATCTGGATAAGAACTACTTCTTTCAGAGTTAACATTTGCTAATCTTCTAATCTCATCCGAATCACCAAAGGTAGGACCTGTTACCACAACGCCGTCTACTACTCCTGAACGCAAAGCAGTCCCTGCCGGACCTGCACCTGTGTACGGAACTAAATTAATGTCTATATTTGTATCCATAATTAATTTTTCCATAGCTAATGTTCCTTCAGATGTTGTACCGATTACTCCGATTGTTAATTCACCATGATTTTCTTGAGCATAGTCAAAGAATTCTTCAAATGTTTCAAAAGGAGAATCATTCATAACCGTTAAATATTGTGGGCTCGTTACTAATTGGATTATAGGTTCAAAATTATCATAACTATAACTTACTTCACCAAAATGTGGCTCAATAATGAAAGGTGCCTTTGGTGTAATTGCGATGGAATATCCATCAGGCTTAGCATTACTCAGGTTATTTAACCCTACAGATCCAGTTCCACCAGGTTGATTTATCACGGCGACTGATACATTGTTTGGCAAATTCTCTGCCACTTTATCTGCCATAATTCTAGCAATTGAATCTAGTCCCCCACCAACATCAAACGGAACAACAAATTCAATATCTCCTTCAGGGAATGCATTGCCAACTTCCTCATCAACTATTGTCGCTCCCGAATCTTCAGTTGATGAACACCCTGCTATAACAATAATTGATAATGTAGCTAGAATAGTGAATAAGTAAGCCTTTTTGATCATATGAATCCTCCCTAGAATATTAAATTTTTATAATTACTAACTCCACGATTTTCATCAGTTATATCCTACTTTCCAATCGAAGCGCTTTCAATCATTCTATAATGGTAAGATGATGAACGTAGCCATTCCTACAGCTACTAATTCTCCTTTCGAGTTCGTTATTTCTGCCTGCCCGATCGCTAACGTTTTACCCTTGTGAACCATTTTCCCTTTTGCAATTAAATAGTCTCCCTTTGCAGGTAATAGATAATTAATTTTCATCTCTGTGGTCGCGGTCGTTCGATCCTTTAATAATAATGAGGCTACAGCAGAGCCAATCGCTCCATCAATTAACGTAGCTAATACCCCACCCTGTACAACCCCAGCACGATTTAATAGATTATGAGTAATTTCGAGATTGATCTCCGATTTTCCATTTTCCGCCCACTGTTCTTTCATACCGATATAGTCCCAAAAAGGACTCACACCTTTTTCTGTTCGTTTCATATAATTCACCCTTCTATCCCTAAAAGACGTAATTTTACTCCGCTTTGTAGTCCGGCTTTCTTTTCTCAGCGAAAGCTTTTCTTCCTTCAATTCTATCTTTTGTATCTCGCAGCATACCCCAAGTTAAATTTTCAATTGCCATCCCCTGTTCTAAAGACATTTCCAATCCTTTATTAACAGCCATTTTCACAGCACGAACTGCTAATGGGGCATTATCACAAATTTTCTGTGCCAATTCCTCAGCTCTTTCAAGTAATTGGTCATTCGGTACTACTTCTGTAATTAAACCTAGTCGATAGGCTTCTTGTGCATCAATTCGTTCACCAGTTAATAACATTTTCATCGCTTGAGTATATGGTATTTTCCTAGGCAAACGCTGGGTTCCACCTAATCCCGGCATACTGCCAATTTTCACTTCTGATAAACCATATTGCGAAGTTTCTGAACCTATGATAATATCACACATCATTGCCATCTCTAGCCCACCACCAATCGCATAACCATTTACCGCACAAATAATAGGCTTATATTGATTAAATGGTGGAACAAACCCTTTATTACTCGCCCCAGCTAATGTCAGTTGTGCAAAGCTTTCTTTCGGTGGCATCGTCTTTTTTAAGTCAGAACCGGTACAAAATGCTCTCTCACCAGCTCCTGTAAAGATACCTACCCATACATTTGGATCTGACTCAAAATCCTTCCAAGCTTCTATTAATTCTTGTTCTGTCTCAGGATCAATGGAATTCATTGCTTCAGGACGATTTAAGATAATATATGCGATTCTACCTTTTTTTTCATAGATTAAACTCATTAGTAAAACACTCCTTTAATTATTATTGAAAAATACCTTGTTCCTTATAAGATTTAAACTCTTTTTCAGTCATACCCAGAATGTTCTTACAAACATATTCAGTGTCCTCACCTAGTAATGGCGCTGATTTTCTAACGATTGCAGGTGTTCTGGACAACTTAAAAGGTACATTGTTATAGAGTGAATTGCCCATTTCTGGATGTTCCAACTTAATAAAGTGATTGCGTTCTTTCATATGTTCATCCCACTCTATAAGGTCCTCTGCAGTTTGAACAATTCCAGCTGGCACCCCTTGCTTCTGTAGTTTTTGCATGATTTCTTTAGGTGAAAGAAGAACGGTCCATTCGCTTATAATTGCGTCAAGTTCCTGAGTATTTTTTTTTCGTTCATCTATAGTAGAAAACCTCAGATCATTCTTTAAATGCTCAAGTCCACTTACTGAAAGAAAATTTAACCATTCTTCCTCATTCGTACAAGAAATAACGCACCAACGATCATCACCATTACAAGGATAAGCACCATTTGGAGCAGCATATGAAACGAAATTCCCATTTCTTATTTGCGAGTTTCCGTTGTTGGCCATATCCATGACGGCTGTTGCTAAGACTGCAAGTGCTGATTCTGTTTGAGCTAGTTCAATATACTGCCCTTTTCCTGACTTATTTCGATATCTAAGAGCTGATAGAATCGCGAAAGCTGCATGTGTAGGATTAGGCACATGATCTGGATAATTTGTACCAGTACCAATTGGTTCTTTTTCAGGGTATCCTGTTAAATAATTCAATCCAATCAATGCGTTCATTGTTGCACCAAAACCACTAAAATTTCTATGAGGCCCAGTAGTTCCTTGCATTGGCATACTGAGATAAATAATCTGTTCATTTACATTCTTTAGTTCCTCATAACTTAATCCCCAGTTTTTCATCGTTTTCGGTGTGAAACTGTTCGTAATAATATCAACACTTTTCACTAGTTCTTTTATTATTACACGAGATTTTTCCTTACTCATATCGAGTTGGAAACTCTTTTTGCTAGTATTACGATTTGCAAAGTATCCACTACGGTTCAACCCTTTTTCACCGTTTGAAAATGGAGGTGTTAACCTCAAGACATCTGGTCTCACACCGGACTCAATTTTTATTACTTCCGCACCAGCATCTGCAAGAATCTTCGTACTGTACGGACCAGCTCCTACCCAAGTGAAATCAGCAATTCTAATCCCTTCTAACGGAAGCCTCGTCATAATAAAATGCCTCCTTTTACAAATTCATCAATTTCCGTTTCATCAAAACCAGCTGCTGTTAAAATTTCTTTTGTATGCTGACCTTTTTTCGGTGCAGGAGTTCTTAAAGACCATTCCATTTCTGAAAAAAGATAAGGTGAACCAGGATAAATGATCTCTGTATCTAGATCGTCATGATATAATTCTTTAAAATACCCTCTTGCATTTAATTGTGGGTTTTTTAAAACATCTTCCAAATTATTTACCGGACAGATAGGGATATTTCTCTTTTGTCCTTCTTCGTATAGTTCTAGTTTTGTATGTTTCATCGATAGTTTTTTAAACAATTCTAAAAATTCAGATTTCGCTTGTTTTGTTGATCTCCAGTTTTCTGTATTCCATTTCGGGTCTTCTAATGCTTCTGAACCTTCTATGTTGTCGTCTAACAACCACTTTGTTAAATTTTTCCACCCACTGGAGTTTGTCAATCCAGCAGTCATTAAATAGACTTCACCATCTACGCATGGATACAATCCCCATCCTGCTTGGGTACCTGAAGCCCCACGTCTTTTTCTTACTACTCCTTCTAGATCATAGAGTTGGGCTGCATTTTCCATTGCCATCGCTACAGACTCTTGCATGGAAACATCAACGTGTTGCCCAAAGCCACTTTTGTCACGGTTTAATACACTTAATAGTAGACCAATCGCACTAAACAAAGAAGCTGCATAATACCCTTGGTTTCCATACGGTCTGACAGGAGGGGTGTCAGGGTAACCACCTAAATTCATCAACCCACCCATTGCCACTCCAACAATGTCTGTTGCTTTGTAATTTTTGTAAGGTCCATCTTGACCAAAGGGAGTTATCGATGTATAGATCAATGTTGGATTCACCTTTTTTAGCTGATCATAACCCAGCCCTAATGAAGATAAATAGCCAGGCGAAAAATTTTCAACTATAATATCAAAGTCAGTCGTAAGCTTTTTGATTACGTCTTGACCTTTCTGTGATTCTAAATCCAGAGAAATAGACTTCTTATTTGTATTTAAGTAATAATAATACAAACTATCTTTTTGCTGTTTATTTTCATAAAAAGGCTCCATATTACGGGAAGTGTCACCATGTTGATGCTCAATTTTCACCACTTCCGCTCCTAAATCAGCAAAGAGCTTTGTGCAATATCCACCAAATTCATTAGTAAAATCTAGTATCTTCAAATCACTAAACGGAAATAAGTTATCCAAAAGAAATTCTCCCTCCCAACAAATCTTTTACCCTTTTTACATTGATATTTACAATTCATACTCTCTCATCTTGTTATAAAGTGTAGCTAAAGAGATTTCCAACACTTCTGCTGCCTGTTTTTTTCCTTTCAGCGACCTTCCATAATAATTAAGAACTTTGGAAATTGTTTTCTTTTCCATCTCACTTAACGACATAATGCCATTTTTATAATCGTCTACATAGTCAAAAGGAAGGTTTGCCATGATTAAATCTTTCGTTAAGAGATCAGTTTCGGCATTTATGACCGTTCTTCTAATAATGCTTCTTAATTCCGTTACATTCCCTGGCCACTTATAATTCATTAAAACATCAAGTGCATCTTTTTCAATCCCTTTTAAATTTCTACCTAGTTCATCTCCAACCTCTTTAACAAAAATGTTCACAAGATCAGGGATATCTACTTTTCTTTCCCTAAGTGGAATAATTTCAATGCAATTGTTTTGTAAATAGTCATACAGCACATCATCTATGAACCCATTAGCATACCTTTGTTGAAGTGAATGACTAGAAGACGCTAAAATTCTCAATTCTATCTTATATGGAACATTACCACCAATTTTCAATCCCTTTCCAGCTTGTAAGCTTCTTACTAATTCCTTTTGAACAGGCAAGGATAATCGATCTATATTATCTAAATAAAGAGTGCCTCCATGAACTAACTCTAATAACCCTACCTTATCAAACATAGCGTCTGGAATAGCATTCTTCTCAAAGCCAAACAGTTTATATTTTAATTCACTTTCAGAATATTTAGAACAATCAAACCGGAAAAATGGCTTCTTATTTCTTGGACTATAGGAATGAATTGCTTGTGCAATCATATCCTTCCCAACACCAACTTCTCCTTGTAACATAATCGACTCATCTGAATTCGCCATCGTTTGCGCTGTTTGAACTATTTTTTTCATTTTTTCATCTTGTGTAATAATATCGGAGATTAAATAATCTGTAGATTGTCTGTAAATCTCCGCTAAATAGGATTGCTGTTGATTAACTTTTTTTGAAAGCTCAATCGTTTGGGAAACATCTTTAATAATGATGACCGCCCCAATAAACTTACCATTTTGATATAGAGGGATCCCATTTGCAAATGCTTCTCCTTCTCTTTTTGGTGTTGTCGTTAAAATATTTACCCTTGGTTGCTTAGTTCTTACGACAGAAGCTAGTACTCCTTCTGGATTTACCTCAAAAATATTTTGGCCGAGACGCTGCTCCGATTGCAATCCTGAGAGCTTCAAGAAGTTTTTATTAAAATAATATATATAGCCATCTTCATCGCACACTTCTATCCCTTCTTCTAATGCCTCAAGAACAGGCTCAATCATTTGCATTTTCTTATTAAGACTACCAACCAATGTTTCTACCATATACATATCATTCATACTCTCTTTCACCTAATCCCCCCCTCCTCTTCCCATTAACTTGATTGACCTTAGCTAAATCTTCAAACCCTTTATTAATTAGCTGGAGCTGCAAATAAACTTTTTCCTCCACAAGCGTACATTAGTTGACCTGTAATATAATGCGCCTCATCAGCACTAAAAAAGTGAGCCAAATTTGCTATATCTTCAACTCCTCCTATCGATTTAGAAGGCTGAGCTTCTAACAGTCGATCTTTCACTTCGCTAGATAATTTCTCAAATAATGGTGTTTTAATTAACCCAGGTGCAATACAATTAACAGTTATACCATATTTCCCTAACTCAATTGCTAGAGATCTCGTAAGACTTACTAGACCACCTTTAGAAGCAGCATAATTAGCTTGAGCAAACCAGCCTAACCATGCACGTGAGGCGATATTAATAATTCTTCCATGCTTTTGCTCTCTCATATAATATTGAGCTGCTTTCGAGCAAAGGAATGCCCCTTTTAAGTTCACATCCATTACTAGATCCCAGTCCTTCTCACTCATTTTCCGGATACTTTTATCTCGCTCAACACCAGCGTTATTAACTAAAATGTCAATAGATCCAAATTCATCAACCACTTGACTAAACATATTTTCTACTTGTTCCTGATTTGTGATATCAGCTACGATCCCGATTGCTCGCCCTCCATTTTCATTTATCCCTTCTACTACTGCATTTACTTGTTTAACATCCAAATCATTTACAACAACTTTTGCACCACCTTTTGAGAATCTTTCAATCATACCTTTACCAATTCCACCTGCAGAACCAGTGACTAATGCTACGCGATCTTTTATATTCAAGTTAAGCCCTCCCCTCAAATTATACTGATAATGATGAAAATAAACTTTTCCCTCCACAAATATAAAGTGTTTGACCTGTTACATATGACGATTCATCTGAAGCTAAGAATGCCACTCCATAGCCTATATCTTTAGGTTCGCCGATTGAGCGAGTCGGTTGTAACTTCATTAAATTCTCTTTCACTTCAGTTGGATTGCTTTCAAATAAAGGTGAGTTAATAATTCCTGGGCAAATTGCATTTGATGTAATGTTATATTTAGCTAGTTCTAATGCTAACGTTCTAGTAAGACTTACGACACCACCTTTAGAGGCGGAATAACTAGATTGACCTTTAAAACCTAACCACGCTCTCGAAGAAATATTGATAATTCTACCATATTCCTGACTAATCATATGATGGGATGCTGCCTGACATGTTAAAAACACAGACTTTAAATTTGTGTCTATTACTTGCTCCCAATCTTCTAATTTAATCCCACGGATTGTCTTATCTCTACCAATACCAGCGTTATTAACCAAAATATCTAACTTGCCTAATTCATTCACTGTACTATCTACCATTTCTTTGACTTCTTCTGGGTCTGTAACATCAGCCCTTTTTCCAATGGCAGTGCCATTTCCGTATGCCTCATTTAACGAGTTTACAACTTGATCAATCCTCTCCTGATTAATATCATTAATTACCACTTTCGCTCCTTCTTGTGCTAAAGTATTTGCGATTCCTTCTCCAATTCCTTGTCCCGAACCTGTGATAATGGCCACTCTATTCTGAACTCCCATTTTTCCACCTCATTTATTATCATTTAAAAGTATTACACAGCTGAGAATATATGAACTCCACAAGCCCCATTATCTACTCCTGAAATTCCCCCACCCGTTACATGTGTCATACCAAATCTAGCATTGCTAACCTGTCTTTTACCTGCCTTCCCTGTTAACTGCCAAAACATCTCTGCAATTTGAGCTACACCAGTGGCTCCTAATGGGTGACCTCGGGATAACAATCCACCACTTGGGTTTACTGCCACTTCACCGTCTAGTTCTGTTTTACCTTCTTTCAAATATTTATACCCTTCTCCTTTTTCACAAAATCCCATTGTTTCGTAATATAATATCTCAGCGATTGTAAATGCATCATGTAATTCCACTACGTCTATTTCTTGTGCTGTAATGCTTGCTTGTTCATAAGCCATATTGGTTGCTCTATGCGTAATTTCTGGCCATGTCAAATCTCTGTACCCACCTTTAAAGTAGCCTGATGTAATAACTGAAGCTTCTGTTTTAATCTGAACATCATTAAATTCGTTAGCAATTTCACTAGCACATACTAATACCGCAGCCGCTCCATCACCACTACTTGCCGAGCACTGTAATAGATTAAAAGGTTCAGCAATCATTCTGGATTCAAGTACTTCTTGTAATGAAACTTCTGACTGAAACTGTGCATATGGATTCAGAGAGCCATTTTTACGGTTTTTTACTGAGACTCTTGCTAAATCCTCAGGTTTTGCTCCATATTCCTCCATATATCGGATTGCTCGCATTGCATATACACCAGGCATAACAATACCATGGGCACCTTCAATATCATTCTCAGGAATCGGTAAAGCCCCTCCACCAAGTTTTGAAAGTTGTTCAACGCCTATGACTAACGCAACATCATTTATTCCTACAGCCACCGACAACCATGCTTGATGGAAAGCAGATGCACCACTCGCGCAAGCGTTTTCAATATTAAATACTGGAATTCCTGTCATTCCAAGTTCTTTAATTACCCTTTGAGCAGGCAACGAACCTCCAAAACAATTTGAACCGTAGACTGCATTTATCTTTTCACGATCAACGTTTAAATCTTTTAATAAACCAACAACGGCTTCTCTACCTAGATCCTCTAAAACCTTACCTTCATGCTTTCCAAACTTAACCATATTTGCTCCAACTACAGACACATTTCTCATACCATTCCTCCTATCACACTACTTTGAATTTATAACTGTATACGTCTTTTGCACCCGCACCATCTGAGATTTTACCGAAGACTAATTCGACATTTTTTCCAATAGCAGCTCCATCTCCCTCTACTTGACCACAAACCCTTACATCTCCTGGAAAATCTGCATAAGCAATAGTTAGAGGTGCTTTAAACTTTTTCGAAGTTACATAAAGTGTGGTGCATGAATAAATTTGACCGACTGAAGGAAGGTCTTTCTCCCTTGACTGTTCACTAAAACAATTTGGGCATATGTTTTTTTGGGGAAACCAATTTGAACCACATTCCAAGCATTCACTAACTGTTAACGTGACTTTATTCTCTTTGTAAGTCATCCACTCTTCACCAAATATTTGTTTTTCTGTTTCCACAATTCATCACTCCTTTTTCACCGTACGATATTTTGAATTTTCAGAAAAAATACTCACAATTTATTTCCCTATTATATCTCTTCTAATTCTTTATTTTTCTTTCCTAAAAACAAATTTATTAAAGTAGGGAGAACCAAGAGAATTAATAGAATTCTAACTACATGTATAGAAGCAACCAAAACTCCATCCCCACCTAAAGTTTCTGCTGAGATCGTCATTTCAGACAAACCCCCTGGTGCAAATGTAAAAATCGAAGTTACCAGAGAAGTATCAGTAATGATCGTAAACAAATAAGCAATACCTATTCCACTAGCGACAACTAATACAATCGCCACTATTATTGGTAGAAATATATTTTTTATTGCAAGTAATGTATGACGAGAAACACTCGCCCCAATTGCTACACCTATTACAACTTGCATAAACATCAAATAAAAACCACTTAAAGGTTCCACTGTTCCATAGAATGCTTGAATGATTGCCACAGCAAACATTGCTCCTAATACTGTACTTACTGGTATTTTCAACCGAGATGCTAAAAAAGCTCCAATTGCCCCTACAACTATCACAACTATTAAATCTCTCGAAAAACTTATATCTAAAACTTGGAACGCTGATTGTTTTACAGGTTCTGCTGCTGCGTATGCTCCAATAATGATTGGTACAATAACCACTAATACCATCCGGATTACGTGTACAGATGCCACGATCTCATGAGTTCCTCCTTGCTTCTTTGACAGCGTTATCATTTGAAAAGATGCTCCCGGAACCATAGAATATATTGCTGTCGGTAAATCCATATAATTTTTCTTATAAAGGTAGTAAGCAATCAACATACAATTTAATATTGAAAAGATAATAAATAGGAAAATCACCGGAAATAATGATTTAAGATCTAAAAATAGAGACATCGTTAAATTCAGACCTAGACTAATTCCTAATAGCATTTCAGCAAAAAAGAGGTAAAGTGGCTTGATACTAAATGTACGATTCAATGATAAGTTCAGAATAATTGTTGTGAATACCGATCCAATAATATATCCTCCTGGCACACCAAGAAAAACACAGAGAACTCCAGAGGTGGCTGCAATTATGAGATAGACTAAATCATCACGGAAACTACGCAAGTCGCTCACAGCCTATCACATTAAATTTGTTCCAATTATAATATTTTTCTTCTACTTTTTTCTGATAGCATCTTTTGCTATCGTCCAACGATGTACTTCTGAAGGACCCTCTACAATTCTATAAATTCGAAGCAAGCGATACATGTATTCTAATGGTAAGTCTTTGGTCACACCAATCCCACCATGTGCTTGTATCGAATTATCTAGCACTCTTGTTCCCATTTCGGTTGCAAAAACTTTGATCATTGATGTTTCCATACGAACATCCTTCACACCGTTATCCATTTTGGTTGCTGCATCATAAATCATCAGCTTACTTGCATGAATATCCGTTAACGCATCAGCTACCCACCATTGAACCGATTGTCTATTAGCTAGTAATTCTCCAAATGTTTTTCTAACTTTAGCGTACTCCATCATCATATTCAGAGCTCTCGTTGCCATCCCTACACTTCGCATTCCTAACTCAATTCTTCGTACACCTAACCTTTCTTTCAATGGAGCAAATCCTTGCCCGACTTCCCCTAATATTTGACTATCATCAAGTTCAACATTGTTATAGTAAACCTCATATGGGTGAAACTCTCCAATAGTAGGGATACCTCTAGTAACTTCTAAACCAGGAGTTCCTTTATCTACCAAGAATGCTGTAATTCCACCATTCCTTCCTTTTTCAGAATCGGTAAGTGCCAATGTTATTAAGAAATCTGCTGATTTTGCACCTGAAATAAATGTCTTCTGTCCGTTTAATACCCACTTATTCCCTTTCCGTTCAGCCTTCATTTTTATTGCACCTGCATCTGATCCTGCATTTGGTTCTGTTAATGCTAAATTGGATTTCAATTCACCTTGCGAATATGGAATTAAGTACCTATCCCTTTGTTCTTCGTTACAGCATTTAATAAGAAAATGTAGATTCGGTGTTTCTGGTGGTAAGATAAAAGGCACTATCGTATGACTTAACTCTTCTATTACAACCATTTTAGCTAAATGTCCTAACCCCGCTCCACCATATTCTTCAGGAACATCAATCCCCCATAAACCAATTTCTTTTGCTTTATTTAGCAATCGTTGATTTACGTCAGGTGGTATAATAGGTTCGTCACTTAATCCCCGATTTGCCTCTCTCTCAATAACCATATCTTCAAGTGGTAATAATTCATTTCTTGTAAAATCACGAACTAGTTTTTGGAGCATTTTTAATTCATCTGGTAAATTTAATATACTCATTTTGTCCCCTCACTTTATATTTTTATATTTACATTTCATCACTAAGTACTTGTTTCACCAAATCATAATTACCTCTTCTATGTGATAGAAAATGTTTTGATTTGTTATAATTATTTTAACTTTTTAGGTTATTTAAAGTAAATAGTTTTCAAAAAATTAAAAATATTCTAAAAATTATAATCGAGTTCTATTTGTAAATGTTTTTACCTTTTGAGAGAACACTTCGCTTAAACAAATCTTCTAATGTATTTAAAAGCTTGGCTGTAGAGAAACTTAGCATTTCCATAGTGACAAAAACAAACTACAAAAAACCTCCTTAAATAGGAGGTTAATCAACACAGATATTTATTCATGTCAAACCCTTCGTTAAAAGATGGAGGATAACCGGAACATTCAACCACAACTTCTGCCCTTCTAGCCCTCTTCCCTCATTTAATTCAAGTACTTTTTTTACTCTTTCTTCATGTTTTTTCACTTTATCAATATTTATAACTTCTATAGCTCCTCATTTTTTAGCTAGTTCTAGTCGTTCTTCTTGTGCGCATGAACGGTTTAAAAAAAAGCTTTGAACAACCAATCTGCAATCAATCCACCTGTGTAAACTCCCACTATTCCAATCACCCCTGCAAGTACAGGCGGTGCCGGTAAAGGTAATTTCAAAAATTTAAAGGTAATCCCGATGATGATTCCTGCTATTAAACTTAAAAGTACTTCTTTCATGATGTGTTCTCCTTCTTTGTATACAATTTGTAGTTAGACGTCCTACCTTTATGTTTTAAAAACAAGGGTCCTGATATTGGACCCTATTTCTATTCGCGACTCTCTCAGTATAAAAGTAATATTCTATACTGAGAGGGTTACTAACGAAGGTTACTTATTTTTACTTCAACTTCATAATATTCAATGCATATACGAGAATTTTAATATCTAGAGTATTTCCTTTTATACCCTCTAGAGTTCTATCTCTTTAAAAGAACATCCCAGCAATAGACGCACTAAGTAGTGATGCTAGCATACCTGCAGCTACCGCACGAAGACCAAGTTTTGCAATATCAGCTCGACGATTAGGTGCAATTCCACCTAATCCTCCAAGGAGAATAGCCATAGAGCTTAAATTTGCGAACCCACATAAGGCAAAACTGACAATTAATACCGTTTTCTCAGAAAGCTCTACGATTTGAGGAGCAAAAGCAGCATATGCAACAAACTCATTTAAAACAAGCTTTTGACCAATGAAACTCCCAGCTACCACTGCTTCTGACCACGGAACTCCAATTGCAAATGCGATAGGAGCGAAAACATAGCCTAAGATACCTTGTAATGTAATGCTTTCAAATCCTAAAACACTTCCTACCGATCCTAAAATACCATTTATTAATGCTATCAGTGCAATAAATGCTAGTAGCATAGCTCCAACGTTTAGAGCTAATTTCAAACCATCAGAGGCACCTTTTGCAGCAGCGTCAATTACATTCGCCGTATCTTTATCTTTTTCTAAAACAATTTCATCGGAAGTCTCTGATTGTTCTGTTTCTGGCATCATCATTTTTGCCATGATTAACCCCCCTGGGGCTGCCATAAAACTAGCTGCTAGTAAATACTCAAGTGGTACACCTAGCATTGAATAACCAATTAGAACAGAACCTGCTACAGAAGCTAAACCACCAGTCATTACAGCAAACAATTCAGAATTCGTCATTTTCCCTAAAAATGGTCGTACTACAAGAGGTGCTTCAGTTTGTCCAACAAATATATTGGCGGCTGCAGACATGGATTCAGACTTACTTGTCCCTAATAGCTTCGAAAGTCCTCCACCGATAATTTTAATAAACCACTGCATAATTCCTAAATAATAAAGTACGGAAATCAATGCTGAAAAGAAAATAATAACAGGTAAGATATGAAACGCAAAAATTGTTCCAAACTCATCACCATTAGCTAATGAGCCGAACAAAAATCCAATTCCTTCATTAGCATAATCAATAATGTTTTGCACTTGTAATGTAAACCACTGTAGTACAGATCTCCCCGTTTCCCATTTTAATACGATAAATGCGAAAAATAGCTGAATGGCTAACCCACCGAGAATAGTTCTCGGTTTAATCGCTTTCTTTTTACTAGAAAATAAAAAAGCAATCGATAAAACAACAAGTACCCCGATAATCCCCCACAACAAATTCATCTTATTCACTCGCCCTTCTCTGTGTTGAAAGCTCTTGTTGATCATGCAAAAATATTTCAAAACCTCTACATAACGATAAAATTTACCTTTTACAACTAAACCTAATAACCTAATACTAAAAGTCTGTATTATAGTCAAAGTGTTTTGGTAGGAGGTCCTACAACATAATCGTCATTTGACTTATAATGGACTTAGTAACTACCTCTAACGTCTAGATCGTAGGAGGTCCAACCTCTAACTTCTGTGTAAGCCCTTGCAGATCATCTACACTATTAATATAAAGTTGGACGTCTAACAAGTCAACTATTTTACTAGAATAAAAACAACTTAGTTTTTCTCAAAAAAAATAAAACCCCTAGGCTTAAAGGGATTTTGAATATGCTAGTCACAGAAAATACAAGTTTGCTATCTTCTATCTTATTTTATTGTTGACCCCCATTTAGACTATATTCCTTACGACACAAAAACATATTCTCCCTTACGGTGAAAACTCTTTAAAGGATCGTTTTCTAAATACATTAAAACTGATTTGATCAGATTTAAAAAAATTAAGAGAATATAGCACGGCTCTATCAGTTAAATCATAATGAACCTGTCTAAGGATTAATAGTGGTGTATTTTGATCGCATTTTAATATTTCTGAAATTTCTTCATGATAGCCAATTGTTCTAATATCTGCTTTTGCATAACTTATGGTGACTCCTGCTTTTTGTTGCAACGAGTGCAGCATTGACTCTTCATTAAATTTATACTCTTTATTTAGAAGGTTACCGGGAATTTTATCCATACAATAAACTAAAGGGGTTTCATCTGCAGTACGTACCCTTTTCACAAGTAATATTTGCTCATCACTTGTTAAGTCCAATTCCTCAATGTCATCACTATGAGGCTCTACGAACTCAGAAAATAGCAGCTGTGTCCCTGGTTTTTTCCCTTTTTGCTCTATCATTTCAGTTATACTAAAAAGTTCTTCAATCCCTCCTGAAAAAATAGGCTTACTATTAACAAAGGTACCGACACCGTGCTTGCGAATAATTATATTTTCTTCTTCCAAGGTTCTAAGTGCTTCTCTTAACGTATTCCTTGAAACCTTTAACTCCTTGGCAAAGTCGGTTTCTGAAGGTAAGCGACTTCCACACTCAAGCTCCCCACTTTTAATTTTGTTTTTTATTTGGTCAATAACGATTAAATAACGTGGCGTTTGATAGTTGAAATTCATGATTTGTCCTCCTATATAAAATCATTTTACATTCTAAATAAAGCCCTTTCAATCTTTAAATATGCCTAAGTTGCTGAAAGTGAAGCTGAAAAACGCATGTACTTTTCCCCTCACCAAACTAGTAACTCACTCTCACTTTCTCTTGTAATCTCTATGTAAACATATTGTAATAATATTTTTTATCTTCCTTTCATAGGGATTAGTGATAGACAAGCTATAACAACATTACTAGGAGGACAAAACATTTATGAAGAAACTAATTTTTGTACTAACTTTGCTAGCAGCACTAGGTATTGCTGAAACAACTTGGGCTTATACCGTTCAAAAAGGCGACACCATGACGAAAATCGCAAAAGAAAATGGATTAACATTAGAAGAATTATCAAAAGCTAATCCTCAAATTACAGATATCGATATGATCTATATAGATCAGCAAATTCATTTACATAAAAAGGAGCATTCTTCCAAAAGCAGCGAAACAAATACCGATAACGTTGACGCTCTCTCAGAAAAAGAACTAGACCTACTTGCTAGAGTCGTAAGAGCCGAAGCTCAAACAGAGCCTTTCGAGGGAAAAGTTGCAGTAGCTGATGTTGTCCTAAATAGAGTAGAAAGCCCACAATTCCCTGATGATGTAAAAGAAGTCATTTATGAGCCTGGACAATTTGAACCTGTTGCTAATGGTCAAATCAATAAGCCGGCTGATGAAGAGTCGATTGAAGCAGTTGATGCAGCACTATCAGACATGAGAAACATATCTGAAGACTCATTATTCTTCTATAACCCGGACATAGCCACAAATCGTTGGTTAGATACAAGAGAAACAGCCGTTGTGATTGGACAACATGTATTTAAATATTAAACTATATGTAAAGAGCAATAAGTTAGGGTTCGATGCCTAAAAAAGATCACCTAAATCGGGTATTATACTTCCCGTTTGGGTGATTTTTTTTCATCCGTTACCACAGCTGCATCAGTCTTCATTTTCGATTTCTGTTTCCAAGAGCTCCGAAACCGTCATAAATTTATAACCTTGATCTTTTAACGAAGTAATAATCCCTTCTACTGAATGAAGTGATTCTATTCGACTTTCATACATGACATGTAACAAAATGATGGAACCAGGGTCTATATTTTCGACAATATGGTCCACAATATTATTAGCGTCAGAAGCTATTTCTGGATTTGTTTCAGGCTCTATGTTCCATAAAATCGTCTTTCTGTCTTTGTTAGACAAATAATACGGTAACAAAATTAACTTTCTTCCAAAAGGAGGGCGAAAAGTGATTTCACCTTCATATCCTATTTGACGGATCAACTGATCTGTTTTCTCTATTTCTTCTTTAATGAAGGATGGCGATTGGAAAATCATGCGTTGATGAGAATAAGTGTGATTCCCAATTTCATGGCCGTCTCTAACGATCATTTCCGCATCCTGAAAAGATTCTTCTATTTCAGATCCCGTTAAGTAGAAAGTACCTTTTACATCATGCTCTCTCATAATATGTAGTATTTCACCTGTGTTAATTCCAGGCCCGTCATCAAAAGTTAAAGCTACCACTTTTTCGTCTGTTTCTATACTTGTTGTAAGCCCTCCAAAAAATTGGAACGTTCTTGCTTTCGAAAGTTCATTCAGTAAATAGCCTACCTCTATAAATAATATGATAGCTATACAAAGGATAATGGTTATTTTTTTCATAATTCCTCCATTTTACTTAATTTCACTCTAGTATATAATACTATTGTTTTGTTTGGACAAAAAAGGTGCAACCTAGTAGTCACACCTTAACTTCATAGAACTATTAAGATAATAAAGGGGTTGTTTCTTATCTTCGCCAAACAAAACACTCGTTACAATTATCTTTTTTCCCTTATGTTTATTTAGATTGTAGGCGACCCCTGACCTTGAACAACCAAGAGAAATTTCACTTCTCATTTCATTGAACGGTTCATTTCTTGCTCCAACTTTTTAAAGTAAAAATAAAAACCAGACCAGAAAATAATGTAAACGAGAATAAAACTACAAATGCTAACTAATAAGGCTACTGTTGTAAGAGGCAACCATCCAATCATACTAGCTAGCAATAACCAAAGCGAAATCGATGTTAAAAAGTGAATGGTTGTTTGTTTTAAAGGACTCCAAGTCTCAATTTCAAATAATAATGAAGCTACTCCAAAATAGGCACCCATGATCATGCTCCCAAGTATATTCTTCCATAAAAGTTGTATAGGAACTTCATTATTTGCCATCATTAAAGTTGTTAGCGTTGCAAAAATTAAAATACTACTAAAACCTAACCCAATAAAGGTCCGTCTCAACATTTCCATTATCATCATTGATCAACTCCTAAAATTAGTTTCTTTTTGATCTCCTGCACATATTTCCTTGACACATACTCCTTATTACCTGAACGAAAATAAACACAAAGATTTCCATTGAACGACAACTCAAAACGTTCAATTTGGTGTATGTTTCCAATCACTGATTTTGAGAATCTGGTAAAACCATGATCTTGCAATAATTCCTCGAATTCATATAATTTCATATTGGTTTCAATTGACTGATTCTTGATAACAGCAAACACCTTACGATTATCTGCATAAATATATTCAACTTCTGCAGGTGAAAGCAAAATCGATTTCTCTTCTTCCACTCCGATAATTCGCTTAGAAGTTGATTGTTGAAATTTGGAAACAAGTTCCTCAATTTCTTTTGTCCACTCTTTAGCTTGAATCGTTATATGAAGCTCATCATACTTTTCATTAATATCAATATTTAACTTCATTTATCTCCCTCCCCTTCCTTACTATATCACCGGAATCTTCAATAATTGGATTAAGTTGTATAACATGCACGTAAATATAAATGACTCGTCGGATTTGATACATGAAATAGTTTGTTAATTATTGAGAAAGGAGTAACAACACAAGCCCTCTCAGGTATGCTTAATCATTTTGTCCAACAAGCAAACCTCTATGCTGCTGGTGCCGTACCTTTCTATGAATTGCAGTTTGAATCCATATCATCTGGCCATACTGAATTAAGTTATACTGATTTCCTTCTCACTGGTATGATTGCCTTAGCATTGCCCGGGGTGGGATGTTTGGCATGGTGGATTTAGTAGGAATGCGTAGAAAAGGCTTGATTAAAAGACTGCGTATGACCCCTGCAAATATGAATCTTTTTGGTTTAAGTGACATGGTCATGCGTTTGTTATTTAGCGTTATTCAAATTATTTTGCTATCCCTTATTGGTGTATTTATTTTGGGGGCAAATTTATATATTAATTTTCTTAGTCTTTTCTTCGTCTTTTTACTAGGAGCTCTTTCTTTTAATGCATTAGGGTACTTTTTTTCTTCCTTCAGTAAGACAACTGAAGCTTATATGGGAGTGGCCAATATCTCTAGTACGCTTTGGTTCGGTATTGGTGTGTTAGCCTTATGGGGCATTATTACCTCTATAATTGGTTCATGGCTCTATAATCGAAAATCGATCGTGGCAACAAGATAATTATTGAAAGAACTAGAAGTAAAGTGATGCCTACTACTACGGGGCACCCTTTATCTTTATTATGTATGGCGAATGTTATAGCTAACATTCGCCTCAACACACAAAAACCGTACCACAATAAATGAGGCACGGCTGTTGCTTAAAACATCACTATTGCACATAAAACCCAGCAATTTGATAGCTCTCATCAAAGGTGACCGTAAATTTCACATCGGCTCCTTCAAATAAACCACTTATTATAACAACCAGATGGTCCTCGACTTCTTGAATAGAATCAAAATCTTGGTCAATAAATGCTCTGATTTGTCCCTCAAGTGTTTCCCATAGTTCCTCTAATTCTGACGCTCCAAGTTGGGCAGCCATCGTTTCATCAAATCGATCAGTAGCTTCTTTATATTTTCCTTGTGATAATTGTTGAATAAATTCTTCAGCAAATGACGCGGCCTGCTCACCATCTATATCGGGCCCTTCAGACCCTCCACCCGTCTCTTCAACAATGGATTCTTGATTTTCGTCTATATAATTTACATTTTGCTCTTCTCCCCCATTACACCCTACCAGGATAAGCAAACTCACGATAAGAACTGTCAAAAAACTATATTTTTTCATCAATACTCCTCCTAAATTTAAAGTTGGATTTAATCTATCTGCCTTATAATCCATAATGCAACATCAGTTATTACATCAGCGTGAACAATACCTGGGCTGTCATATTCAGCAATCGATTCTTTGCCGTCCCCTTCGTATTCAACAAAAAAATGATTCAAACCTGGGTAACTGATTAGTTCAGCATTTTCATGATCTTTTAACAATTCCCTATAAAAAAGAAAATCTTTTTCTAGATCAACTTGAAAATCATCTTCCCCTTGCAGAACGAGTACCGGTTTTTCCATTCATGACCTTCATCTTCATTACTAGGTTCAGACAAATTAGCTAAACAACCAGCTAACCATATTTATTTCTAATTTATTTTGAATTGTAAGCTCAACACAAATTTTCATTTGTCGAAATTAAGCTTGAATATTATCATTCGAACACGATAAACTTAAGTGAAAAGGTGATTTTTAATGAATAAAAAAGAAGGACTTCATAAAGCCACCTTTGCGGGTGGCTGTTTCTGGTTTTTGGTAAAACCCTTTGCTGAGTTTCCCGGTATTTATAGTGTGGTCTCCGGTTATTTAGGAGGCTACATAGAAAATCCATTGTACGAAGAAGAAGTTGTCTCTGTCTCTGAAAACCACCGTGTAGCCGTACAAATCACGTTTGATCCAAGTGTATTTCCATACGAGAAGCTTCTTGATATTTATTGGAGAAACATCGATCCAACCGATGAAGGTGGGCAATTTCACGATCGTGGAGAACAATATAAAACAGCTATCTACTATTATAATGAAGAGCAAAAGAAGCTGGCAGAGAAATCAAAGCGCCTACTAGAAGAAAGTAAGAAATTTACTAACCCTATTGTAACGGATATTCTGCCGGCCAAAGCCTTTTATCCAGCCAAAGAAAAGCATCAAAATTTTTATAAGAAAAATCCATATCATTATAAACACTATTATGAAGGTTCAGGTCGAAAAGAATTTGGCGAGAACAACTGGAAGGTAGACAAAGACCCAAAACAATTAAAAGAGAAACTGACTCCTCTTCAATACGAAGTGACGCAAAATAATGCGACAGAACGACCATTTGATAATGAGTACTATCATAACAGCGTAGAAGGAATTTATGTTGACATTGTATCAGGCGAGCCCCTCTTCAGTTCAAAAGATCAATACGATGCTGGATGTGGATGGCCAAGTTTCACAAGGCCAATAAGCCACTACCATATCACGGATAAACTAGATAATAGCCATGGAATGATCCGTACAGAGATAAGAAGCAAATATGGTGACTCCCATCTAGGCCATGTCTTTTATGATGGACCTAGAGAAAAAGGCGGACTCAGATATTGTATAAATTCTGCAGCGTTACGCTTCATTCCCAAAAACAAATTGGATTCAGAAGGATTTGGAGAATATATATCAATCTTTAAGGAAGGTGATCATATATGAACAAAAATGTTGATATGCACACAGCGAATGTACAAACAGCAACACTGGGGATGGGCTGATTCTGGGGACCTGATGCCCGGTTCGGACATCTCCCAGGAGTAATTAGAACTCGAGTCGGATTTTCAGGAGGAACCACTCCCTCTCCGACCTACCGGAATATGGGCGATCATACAGAAATGTTAGAAATTGATTTTGATCCAACCATTATTTCTTATGAAGAACTCTTAACTGTTTTTTGGAAAAACCACAACCCTCTAAGGAATCACAATTATAAAGGAAGGCAATACATGTCGCTTCTCCTTTATCATAATCAATATCAAGAAAAAATCGCAAAAAGAACAAAAACAGAATGGGAACACTTTCTTAATGGTGAAATACAAACTGAAATTGCTCCCTTTACCCTTTTTTATTTGGCAGAAGATTATCATCAAAAGTATTATCTAAAACGCTTTAAGAAAGCGCATGAGGTTCTCAATACTTTTTTCCCTAATCATACCGATTTTGTTAACTCGACTCTTATTGCTCGTTTGAACGGGTTAGCAAAAGGGTATGGAAGCCCTGCTGCAATAAGAAAAGAGATCAATACTTGGGGTCTAAATAAGGAAAATATGAAAGCATTAACTGATATATTAGATCAGATTCGGTGGTAACTGCCAAAGAAACTACATTCCCACTCAGTTTGTGTTACTTAATTCCGATTTCTCCATTGGTATTCATGACTCTATTAAATAAAGGATGTACTGTGTTTTGACAGTACATCCTTTATAGATTTTACGACTCCCTTAACTTCGCCGGTCCTAATCGGGCTACTGATCGTTGATTACTGCATCATAACTCTATTTAAATAGATTAACCATACCTGTAGTCAACCCAGGAATGAACGTAATTATGATAACATCAATAATCATGACAATTAAAAATGGGATAACAGCTTTGACAACTCCCTCATATTTTGCCCCTCCAACTTGCGAAGCAACAAATAAATTCACACCAACTGGAGGAGTAATTAATCCAATTGAAAGATTCACAATCATAATAATCCCAAAATGAACTGGGTCGATTCCAAGAGCTGTAGCAACTGGTAATAAGATCGGTGTTAAGATTATGATTGCGGCAATCGTTTCCATAAATGTTCCAACAATAAGCAGAAACAAAATCAGAAGCAAAATGACCATGATTGGTGGCATATTGAGTTCTAGAAAAAGGTTCGCAAATGATTGTGGCACTTGTTCTTTGGTTAAAAGCAAACCAAAAAGTGAGGCGGTCGCTATTACTATACCAATGACCGCTGTAGTAATCGAAGACTCGACAAGAATTTTTCTCATCACCTTAATTGAAAGTTGGCGATAAATAAAAGTCCCAACGAAGAATCCATAAACAACGGCTACAACAGAGGCTTCTGTAGGTGTAAATATCCCACCATATATACCTCCTAATATAATAATAGGCATTAGCAAGGCTAAAAATGAGCTTTTAAGGGCCGTAAAAAACTTTTTAATACTAGTCTTTTCAAGATTAGACCCATACCCTTTCACATGAGAAATTATAAATGCCACAATGATCAAAGAGACTCCGATTAAAAGCCCCGGAAGAAGTCCTGCAATAAATAAATCGCTTATAGATGCCCCTGCTGCTACACCATATAATACTAAGGGAACACTTGGCGGGATGATAATTCCTGTGGTACCACCTGCTGCTTGAATCGCTGAAGAAAAGTTGCGATCATATCCTTCTTTAACCATTGCCGTAATGAGGATTGCACCTACAGCTGCTGTAGTCGCCGCCCCCGAACCTGACAATGCAGCAAAGAGCATACACGTAATAATAGAGACGTGGGCCAAACCACCTTTAACTGAACCTACAATACTTTTAGCAAAGTCGACAAGTCGTTCTGAAATGCCACCATGCTCCATAAGTTTCCCAGCTAAAATAAAAAATGGAGCGGCCATAAGTGGGAAGGAATCTAAAGCTGCAAACATTCTTTGAGGAAGCGTCATTAACGGTACATCTCCACCGAGCCAAAAGATGAAAACCGTTGATAGACCTAATGCAAAAGCAATCGGAACATTGATAAGAAATAAGATGAGCAATACTACAAACAATAAAGCTATCATTAATACTCCCTCCCTTCTTCATTTTCTGATGCTTTAATACGAAATGACTTGATCGTAACGTCAATAATATTTATAAGCATAAGAATGGCACTGATAGGCATAATCAAATAGACATATCCCAAGGGAATTCTTAACGCTGCAGAACGTTGTACCATTGATCGTTCAATAATCTCATATCCACTCACTAAGAGAATTAATAAAAAAGTTATAACTACTAATGATGCGATTAGCTGAACCCATCTAGTTATGTTACTCTTTAACTTTGTGACAAAAAATTCAATGCTTAAATGACTCCCCCGTTGAAAAGCAACACTGGCACCTAAAAATATAACCCAAATCATTAAATACCTTGCTGCCTCTTCCGTCCAAGGAAAAGAAGCCTTAAATATTAGCCGCGATACAATTTGCGTAAATACAAGCAACACCATTATGACGAGCATAATAGCGGTTATATTTTCAATACTTCGGTTCAGATGCCTCATAGCCTTCTCCCACATTTTGCACCTCGCATAACTAGTTTTTATAATAATAAAGAAGAAGTGAGATTCCACCCACCTCTTCTCAATTTGTTCCAATCGTTTTATTCTACATTTTGAATTCTCTCAACTAGATCGCCATAACGGTCTTCGAATCTATCATATACACCCGTTACACCTTCTCTGAATGAATCCATATCAACTTCAGAGTTTTCGATTACTTCAACCCCATTTTCTTGCATCGAATTTAACCACTCTTCTTCCATTTCGCTATTTATCTCACGTTGTCTGTGTGCGTACTCTTTTCCTAACTCGATGATCACTTCCTGAATATCCTCAGGTAGAGAGTTCAGTTTATTTTCATTAATCAACAATACTGCTCCGGTATAAAAGAAGTTTGTCATGCTTAAGTAATCAATTGTTTCATAGACTCCTGTTGTTTCTAGAACACCAATTCCGTTATCCAGACCGTTGACGAGACCTTGCTCAATAGAGGTGTACACTTCAGGCCAAGCGATAGGAGTCGGATCAGCACCTAAGGAACGATATGTTTCAACAGAAACATCATTTTCTGCAGAGCGTACCTTCATCCCCTTTAAGTCATCGGCGCTACGAACTGGCAATTCATTGTTTGCAAACTGATTAAATCCCCTCTCCCAAAACGCAATTCCTCTAATGCCTACATGACTAAATTCATCTAGTACTTCTCTCCCTATTTCACCATCTAATGTCTCGTACACATGATCGATGTCTCTAAATAGAAATGGAAGTTCAAATACAGCTAAATTTTCATTAAAGCCAGCAGCCGGACTCGATGTTGCCATCGTCATATCAACAGTTCCTAATGATACTTGTTCAACAACTTCACGCTCACCACCCATTGAGCCATTTCCGAAGATTTCAAACTCTACTCTTCCGTTTGTAGCCTCCTCGACAGCCTCAACGTACTCTAATATTCCGTAGGTGTATGAATGAGCATCAGGAGCGATATGAGCAAGTGAGATTTTAATCACTTCTTCATCGGAGCTATTCGCCTCCTCCCCGTTATTACTACTAGAATCACCACTTTCAGAACCCGTACTTTCTGAAGACCCTCCACATGCAGCCAAGATTGAGATTAAACTTATTGTTAAGATCAAATATAAAAGTTTAAACTGTTTCATTACGAATTCCCCCTATTTATTTTTTCTAATAATACTTGAAAAGACTAAGTTTTAGATGAAACCGAATCTTTCCTAACGTTTCGTGAGCTATCAATTCTATATTGGCTCGCAACAATAATTTTGCATACAACTGATTTTCAGGTTCATCCTTTTAATAAATTTGCTTTCGTAACCCCTCTTTGTAAGCGCTTTAAATTGCGCGTATGAAACATTTTTTTCAAAAAAGAATTCCCTCCTCCCACAAAGCTAAAAACTGAATTTTTTAATTCTTCAAAATATATTACCATTATGATGTTTGCGCTTATATTTGAATAGGTCTGAAAGCGACAAAAAAACTCATTTGATTTTTTTATTTTTGTTAACTAGCTACAAAGGATTCCTTAGAAGGGGTTAATTGTTAAATAGCTCCTTACAAAATAAAAAGTGGCCATCTACTCTTGTTGAGACACGGGCCACCTCTTTTAACATATTTTTTCATTCCTATAATGCAAATTGCTCCAAACTTAAGACCAACGTTAAATTGACGCACTTCCAATTTCGCTAAGCCAAAACCTTTTACATTTCACTTTCTTTGTAGTCTATTAAATGTTTATTTATGAGAAGGATGACAGAAACAGTCCAAAGTATGATCATTCACCATTCCGACTGCTTGCATATAGGAATAACAAATGGTACTACCGACAAATTTAAATCCATCTTTTTTTAATCTTTTACTCATACGGTCACTTATTTCGCTAGTCGCAGGGACTTCCTTTCCTGTCTTCCAGTGATTTATGATCGGTTTGTTATCTACAAAACTCCAAATATAATTCGAAAAGGAACCGTGGTCTTGTTGGATTTTCAAAAAAGCTTTGGCATTCGTTACAACGCTTTGGATTTTCAATTTATTTCGGACAATTCCCTTATTTTCTCTTAATGATAATAATTTTTCATCCGTATATTGTACAATTTTTTCTGCAACAAACTCATCAAAAGCTTTTCGGTAATTTTCCCTCTTCTGTAAAATAGTCCACCAACTGAGCCCCGCTTGAGCACCTTCAAGACAAAGCATTTCGAATAATGTCCGATCATCATAGACAGGTACTCCCCATTCTTGATCGTGATACTCAATATATAAAGGCTCTTTTGGCATTACCCACGTGCAACGTTTCATCATTTTTAGCTCCTTACTTTTAGCTTTCTAGTTATTCTCAATACGAATATGCATGTTTTGAGAGTTGAAATATTGTATCTTTTACAAGTTTACTTTATTTACTTCCTGGTGAGATAATATAATGTCTCAGCCTGTCTCCCCTACCACCTTTAACAGATAAGGGAGCATTGATCCATTGTAGTGTCTAATTCTATCAATAAAAACCTGTAATGTTCTTTACCCTCAATCATATACTCTCTATGAAAGTAATTACATATTTTTAGGATTTGTCTCTACGAAGGGGGAAATGTAAATTGATCTATGAACAACCAGGTACAAAAAATTCAATCGTAACGTTTAAGGACAAGTATGATAATTTTATTAATGGTGAATGGGTTGCCCCTACAAATGGAAATTATTTCGATAGCTATACTCCCGTGACAGGAGAAGCCTTTTGCCAAGTGGCTCGTTCAACGAAAGAAGATATCGACCTTGCGTTAGACGCTGCGCATGCAGCAAAGGCTTCTTGGGCTAAGACTTCACCTGGTGAGCGAGCAAATATTTTAAATAAAATTGCTGATCGTATCGAAGAGAATTTAGAAAAGCTAGCTGTCGCTGAAACTTGGGATAACGGGAAAGCAGTACGCGAAACAATAAACGCAGATTTACCACTGGCGATTGATCATTTCAGGTATTTTGCCGGAGCGATTAGATCACAAGAGGGGACAATCAGCCAAATTGATAACGATACGGTTGCGTACCATTTCCATGAGCCGTTAGGGGTCGTCGGCCAAATCATTCCTTGGAACTTCCCACTACTAATGGCAACATGGAAGATCGCTCCTGCTCTTGCTGCTGGCAATTGCATCGTGCTCAAGCCAGCAGAACAAACACCGGCATCTATTATGGTCTTGCTGGAGTTAATTTCAGATCTCCTTCCAAAGGGAGTACTAAATGTGGTAAACGGATTTGGCTTAGAAGCTGGAAAGCCTCTTGCTGTCAGTCCCCGTATTTCAAAAATTGCCTTCACCGGGGAAACAACGACCGGCCGTCTGATTATGCAATACGCAACAGAGAATATTATTCCGGTTACCCTTGAACTTGGAGGGAAATCTCCAAACATCTTCTTCCCTGATGTGATGGATCAAGATGATGCATTTTTGAATAAGGCGATCGAAGGATTCGTAATGTTCGCCTTGAACCAAGGTGAAGTTTGTACGTGCCCGTCCCGTGCCATCATTCATGAATCGATCTATGATGACTTTATGGATCGCGCCCTTAAGCGCATTAAGGAAATCAAGACTGGTAATCCACTTGATACAGATACAATGATGGGGGCTCAAGCGTCAACCGAACAATTAGAGAAAATTCTTTCCTATATTGATATCGGGAAACAAGAAGGAGCAAACTGCTTAACAGGTGGAGGCAGAAATACGATTGCCGGATTTGAAAATGGCTATTATGTAAAACCGACTGTTTTTGAAGGCACAAACAACATGCGTATTTTCCAGGAAGAAATCTTTGGACCAGTCGTTTCGGTGACGACGTTTAAGGACAAAGAGCAAGCGTTAGCAATTGCCAACGATACGCTTTATGGTTTAGGGGCCGGCGTCTGGACAAGAAATATAAATGACGCCTACCGTTTTGGACGTGAAATCGAAGCTGGTCGCGTCTGGACGAACTGCTACCATGCATACCCTGCACATGCTGCATTTGGAGGATATAAATTATCCGGTGTCGGCCGTGAAAATCACAAGATGATGCTCTCCCACTATCAACAAACGAAGAACCTCCTTGTCAGCTACAGCCAAGACGCGCAAGGATTCTTTTAACAACCATGATCGTTCAGAAAGTTGTCGCGACACAAGAAGCTGAAGAGTTAATTGTTCTGCTCAAATCAAAATACGGCCCCCTGATGTTTCATCAATCTGGAGGCTGCTGCGACGGAAGTTCGCCGATGTGTTACCCTGACAAAGAACTTCGGACCGGCGAAAGTGATGTCCTTTTAGGAAGCATCGCCGGCTGTCCTTTCTATATCAGCAAAGCCCAATACGAATATTGGAAGCACACCCAGCTCATCATTGATGTAGTGGAAGGCCGGGGTGGAATGTTTTCTCTGGAAGGACCTGAAGGGAAGCGATTTCTGACAAGGTCAAGAGTTTTTAGCTCGGAGGAAAGAGCGAGCCTCTATTAGAGAAGAACCTTTAGAAACAACCAACCACATTGAAGTAGAATTCAATGTGGTTGGAATCCCCCCGAATCAAGCACTATTCACACAGGTTCTAATAAGATTCAATCCCAAAACGCTCCCTCACAATTTCGTTAAACCTTATTTGATCCACTTCTTCTTTCACCATTTTCCCATCAATCCATTGCGTAAATGACGTCTCCGCTAAAATGATATTCCCTCTTTCCGTTATGCGCGTCACTAACGGTGACTTGTTAAAAGGAGATTCCGAGCGCTCTACAATTAGTGTTTGAATCTCATTAACTTCTCCTATATCTTTTACAACGTCTGTAGAATCAAAGGCATAACCTATTTTCCAGTCTTTGTCTTTATGCTTCAATTTGATGTAAAGAATATAATCTCCATGCTCACTCTTCTCTTTTTCAATTCTGAATTCACCGTTATGAGATGTTACTGCCTCTCCATTAAATGGAACAGGTTTTAACGGCAAATTCCCTCCAAAGGCAGTATCAACGATATAACGTTGTCCATTATAATAAAGGACATTCGTGACATGGGTTTTGCCAAGTGTATTCCATTTTTGCCCTTTATGGTCGTAAACTACACCACGGATTAATTCGACGTCGAAACCGTTATCAATTAAAAATAAATGGAGGAGCACATTTACTTCATAACAAACGCCACCTTCATTTCTTTCAATAATTTTATGTATTAAATTCTCTTTTGTTATATTATTTGTCTTCTTTTTCATAATACACAAATTCTCAAAAGGGATCGCCTTCGCTGTTTTATCGAGGACTCGCTCTAAATTTTCAAAAGTCAAAACCTCATTTTCTGATATGCCGATTCTTTTGCGAAACAATGCGTTTAAGTCACTCATAATCATTCCTCCTTGCCATTCCATAAAAGAACAAAATTTGCCAGATTCATTATAGTTCTCCATCGTTCTATGGCTACCCTGCTTTTTCATAAAGAAACTTCTTCAAACACCATAAACAATGGGCAGAAGAAGTTCGGTATTTCCTTTATTCATTAACGATTTTGTAAGTAAGCCTTTATTATTTTAGTCACACGTTCGGCTTCATCAGTCTTTATGACATAATGATCTCCATCTAAATTGGTTGATACATTTTCGACTCCTTGTGCTTGCAGAAAGTCGGCTACATCATCAATATCAGCTTCTTGTGTCATGAGCAGCTTTTTCCCTATATATTGGTCATTTACAAACAGGTCATATGAATCATGTTCATTTTTTAATAGCTTCGGATCGTCATCACTTAGAAGTCCTCTTATAAAGACAGTTTGATTATACGTTTCCATACTCTCAGCTCCTATTCCATTTTTGTTTAGTCTGCTCAAACCTTGCATTTCTCTATGTAAAAATGGGGAAAATAATTGCTAAAATGCCTGTCGTTAGCAACGTTTAGCTAATGACAAGCATCATGATAGTAAACACTTATGCAGCTGGTCTCTCTTTCGCTTCCTGGAAACCTTTCTTTCTAACCGTTGTCCTCCCAATAATAAAAGCCCCAAACGGTAATAATGATATGAGGTAAATTAGACCAATCGGCACAATAATGCCAGCACTAAATTGCAGAAGCAAATATTGAAATTCTGTTGTTTCTGTCACTTGGACTAGCCTGCTGGTCATTGTTTGAACAAATGGATGAAGCAAATAGATACCAAACGAATATCCACTAACGAAGATGGCCCATCTCGGGATTCGTTTTACTTTTGAAGCAAGAAGGAAAAAAAGGAAAAATATCAACACAGTATACAGAATTAGATCAAAA
Source organism: Halalkalibacter sp. HAAS-P014 (assembly GCF_056619965.1). Taxonomy (NCBI): domain Bacteria; kingdom Bacillati; phylum Bacillota; class Bacilli; order Caryophanales; family Bacillaceae; genus Halalkalibacter; species Halalkalibacter sp. HAAS-P014. Next base: position 48,848 of record NZ_JBWQTV010000011.1, read on the forward strand.
CGAGCCGATACAACACGCGTGAGGATCCCTGTCTGATAAATATATTGAACAAACGCAAGCGAAACGATCACACCGAGAAGTATAAGCCTCCAATATTTATTGAGCCTATCCACAAAAGCCTCATAATTTCTCCCACAATAATAAGCAACCACATAATAAAAGAACCATCCGACAAACAAAATTCTTGAAAAGAAAAGAGTTAAATAACTTGAATGATTAACAAAATCAATAAAATAAAAGTAGAAACTTACCCAATAACCTGCGCTCACAATAAAACTAACCGTTAAAACATGCATCGCTCTGAACCTTTTAATATAGGTAACAAAAACGAAATGCAACAAATAAAACTGAAAAATAATTAATACAAAATAGCCATGCCACTGTCCTATGAAATTATAACCAAGCTCTCTCGTAAAATCAGCAAATGTCCAGTCATAACGGTAATACTTATCACTTGCATAGAACGCAGCAATCACAAAATAAGGGACTAAAATATATTTAAACCGTTTGAGTAAGAAACCACTCGGGATGCTTTCTTTATAGGCATGTGTCATCACCATAGTCGAGATCAACACAAACATCGGCGTCCCGTACAACAAAACCACCTGCAATGTCCGGTACACCGTACGCTCATCGCCAGTCACAGAAAAATCTGTTACCACCCGACTGATCGCGTGAATCAGGACAACACTAAAACAAGCAATAATGCGAAGCAAATACACTTCTGTCATCTCTTTTGTGTTCACAGGATCCACGCCCCTTTCATTCACATATGAAGAACACACTTCTATCTATTTTCTTCTATCTCCCTCAATTTCTCAATTCAAAAAAACACCCTTTTTTGGGTGCTTATCCCTTTTAGTGATCAATTACTTAAGGCGACCACTTAACCAAGTGGACGCCTTTAAAATCAAATGTAGGCTATATACCTTTATTGCATTATTGACCTACTCACGAACCCACTCTATCCCTATAGTATCACGAATCTCCAAACCCTCTGGAACTTTCAAATACAAAGCTTCTGGTGCCACCTGTGTATAGTGTCCTGAAAGACGGTCGCGATCATCTCTAAATTGGTTAATTGTAAATTCCGGGGTAAATTGTGCATAGTGCCGTTCAATATATGCTGGCCTGCCAAGCATCATCGAACTTCCTTCTACGTCCACATCGATTCTTGCTACCGAATCTGTAATATCAATGTTTCCTGACATCGATCTACCTGTGTAGTAATATGCTTCAATCGTTCCATCGTCCGTTGATTTTTGTTCTACGACAATCCTTGCACCAATAGGGTTGTTGTATCTCGTTTTCAAAGTCAACGTAGGTTCACTGTACTCGAACTCCCATTCTTGCGCTTTGATACTTCCCTTCAATTCGTCTAACTCTCCCTTTAAAATTGCTTCATGAAAATCACTATAAAACAGATCCCATTCTTCGTGAGAAAAATCATCCACCCTTACTTCACCAGTTTTTGGAATAAGTTGGTAAACCAAAAACGATACGGCCAATATAATCACATACCCAAAGATCAACCACTTACTATTGCCAATGAAGTGATTTATATTACGCGCCCACTCGCCTTTAGCAATCGCAAGAACTACGATGATGATCATGATTAATAAAACTAAACTCATTGTCTAACCTCCAATCTGTTGAACAATAGAGCCGAACTTCCAAAAAGCCCTCCGGAAAGTACAATGATTTTTCCTATGAATACGAGGAAAGAAGATTCTTGAAAGAGAAAGTCATTGCTCCATGTTATCAAAGCCCCGACTCCAAATTGATCTCCGAAAAAAAGCAGCCCGAAAATAAATGCCGGCATGAGGATTGCAAACAACCTATGCAACTGAACAAGTGTCCCAATGAAGTATCCAAGCGCACTAAATAGCAATACATACAAAATCGTTGCAATCGTCCCAACGATAAACTCACTTGGCAGGATTTGAACCGTACCACCTGCTACTGTTTGTTCGGTTATGAAGAAATAGACAATGCTTTTTAATAGAAAACTAGAAAACATCGCCGAAAGGCCGGCTGCGATACTTGCAGCTACTAGAAAAATCACTGTAGACAAACTGCTACTGAGACGGTTTGTCACAAAAGTGAAATCATCGTTTCGATACGCCTTTGTTGTCAATAATATTCCCGTAATAAACGCCCAAAGAAAGGTAAATGCAATGACAACATTAGCCGAGTAGCGGCTTATTGAAATGTAGAAACTTTCAGACCCACTCCCTGACGAACTAACACCATTAAGCGAAAATACAGTCGCAATAATCTGTAATAATACCAATGAACTGAATACACCTAAATAAGCTCTAAGCTTAAAACGAAACTGTCTTTTTACAAGAGTCACAAAACTAATCTCGGTTAAAGACATCATCAATTCCTCCTTTCCCCTTATTTGTTACGTACACATATAAGTCACTGGAGGTAACTGGAGACACTTCCATTCCTCTGCCTCTTAATTCATCGAACTCGGCTTCTTTGAAATCATTCTTTACAACGGCATATGACCGATTAATTCCGTCATCCACCAAGTGATACACCTCTTTTTCTGCTATAAGCTCCTTTAATTTACCCGTTTCTCCACGTAAACCAACTGCACGTTCCTTTAAGTCTGTTAACGGAAGATGCAAGAGATTTTTCCCATCTTTAATTATCATAACCTCTTCTAGTAAATCTTCAATTTCATTTAAATGGTGACTCGATAACAAAATTGTGCGTGGATAAGCAATATAATCTTTCAACAAGGCACGATAGAAATCTTTGCGTACAGCTTCATCCATTCCCGTTGTCGGCTCATCGAGTATCGTCACAGCACAACGCGCTGACAGGCCTAAAATCATGTTAAAGGTGCTTCGCATCCCTTTTGATAGTTGATTGTGACGCTGCTTTGGATGAAAAGAAAAATAATCAAATAAACGATTGGCTAGTTTCATATCCCAATTTTCATAAAAAAGAGAGGCCGACTCCAAAATCTCTCTAAGCGTTAATGCATCCGGCAAACTCATTTGATCATCGATGAAAATAAGATTGGCTGATACTTTAAGATTATTAAATGGACGCTCAGCAAATACGGAAACCTCTCCTGATGTTTCTTGAAGAAATCCGGCTAGTATTTTTAACATCGTCGATTTCCCAGCACCGTTGCGTCCTATTACACCGATTATTTTGTTCTCTTCTATCTCAAACGACAACCCGTCTAAAGCCGTAATATCTCGGTACACTTTTGTAATGTCTTTACACTTGATGACACTCATTGTTCCTCCCCCTTACGTTTCATCGCTTTGACCATATTGAGTAATTCCTCTTCACTGACCTCAAGGTAATCAGCTTCTCGGACCAATTCCGAGACTAACTTCTTCAATGTTTGATTTTTTCTCCTTAGTTTGATCTTCTCTTTCGCATCTTTTTCCACAAACATTCCAAGCCCTCGCTTTTTGTAAAGAATGTTCTCTTCAGCCAGTAGATTCAGCCCTTTTCCGGCTGTCGCTGGATTGATATTAAACATATCGGCAAGCTGGTATTGTGAATACACCTTTTGATCGCTCACAAGGTTCTCCCGTAAAATTTCAGCCTCAATCCATTCAGAAACTTGCACATAAATCGGTTTTGAGCTGTCTGAATTCAAAATCAAATGTCCCCCTCCTCTCAGGAGTAGTGCATTAGTGATGTAATGCAGTATATAATATTATGGAAAAATATACAAGGTATTTTCTTACTGATCATGCAAACAAATAGGCGCCACACTCCTTTTTCGGAGCATGGCGCTATTTGGTTTCGTCCATATTTTTTTATCATAACTTCTACATCGGCCGTTTCAGGCAAGTAAATGTCACATGAAAATGAGGTATATGCATATCTCGGGATATTTAAGTAAATTTAACTAGTTTACTAGCAACAGTTCAAGCGTTTGTACAACAACTGCACCGAGTTCCTATATATTTTGCCTATCTACACTTTTATACAGGCGACACCGTGTCCCGCTTCAACTTCATACAATTCAGGATCTATTTCTTCACATTCTTTCGTTGCAATAGGACATCGATTATGGAAACTGCAGCCTGCAGGTCTATTTTGCGGACTAGGAATTTCACCTTTAATCGTCATCAGTTTCCTCTCTTCCTCCACTTCTGGGTCTGGAATCGGCACAGCTTCTAAAAGAGCTTTAGTGTAGGGATGTTTCGGATTATCATAAAGCGTTTTCCAATCAGCTGTTTCAACGATCCTTCCTAAATACATAACAGCTACCCGATCACTAATATGTCGAACAACCGACAAGTCATGGGCGATAAACAGATAACTTAGATCAAGCTTTGCTTTGAGATCCTCTAGTAAATTAATAATTTGTGCTTGTATCGAAACATCAAGTGCTGAAATGGCTTCGTCACAAACAATTAATGAGGGCTCACTTGCTAGTGCGCGAGCAATTCCAACCCGTTGCCTTTGCCCTCCACTAAACTCATGTGGCACACGAGTTTTTAGACTAGGGTCCAATCCAACCATTCGGAATAGTTCTTCCACTCTTTCTCTATAATCTGATTTATTTCTTACAAGATCGTGTACAATTAATGGCTCTCCGACGATTGATTCCGCTGTTTGCCTCGGATCCAATGAACTAAAAGGGTCTTGGAAAATCATAGAAATCTCTCTTCTTGTGGGACGTAATTTTTTCTTAGGAAGAGTAGCTATATCTTTCCCATTAAATTTAATTTCTCCTGAAGTAGGGTCGTAAAGGCGTAAAACAGATCTAGCAATGGTTGATTTTCCACAACCACTCTCCCCAACTAAACCTAATGTTTCGCCTTTTTTTAGATAAAAACTGACGTTATCAACCGCCTTAATATCTGCAACCTTTCGTTTAAGCATCCCCTTGCGAACAGGGAAATACATTTTTAGATTGTTAACTTCTAATAACCTACCTTTATCATTAGACTTGACTTCTTTGCATTCTTTAACTTGAGTAGCAGAAGCCGTTTCTTTTCCCACTTGCTGTGAGTTAATATTCTTAACCGAGTCCAAATCAACATAGCAAGCCGCCTTATGTCCATTTTCCACCTTCTTCATTGGAGGGGCTGGTGAATTGTAACAATTTTGGGTCCGAAAAATACACCTTGGCAAGAACTGGCATTGATCTTTTTTATTAATTAAATTGGGCGGCAATCCCTCAACCGGGACCAACCTCTTTTCTTTTGGATCATCAAGCCTAGGTACCGCATTAATCAGCCCAACTGTATAAGGATGGCTTGGATTCTTTAACACTTCTTTGGCTGTTCCTGTTTCAACAACAGATCCTGCATACATTACATATATTCTCTCAGCATACCTTGCAACTACACCTAAATTATGAGTTACGAGAATTAAGGACATGTTCATACTTTTTACAATGTCACGAAGCATTTCAAGGATTTGCGCTTGAGTTGTTACATCTAGTGCCGTTGTCGCTTCATCAGCAATTAATATTTTAGGATTTACAGATAATACCATAGCAATCATAAGTCGTTGTCTCATACCGCCGCTAAATTGGTGTGGGTAGTCATTTACACGAGACTCGGCATCTGGAATCCCTACTTTACTAATAACTTCAATCGCTTCTTTACGCGCTTCCGTTCGACTTACTTTAAGATGGAGCATAATTGACTCCATAATTTGCTCTCCGATCGTTAACACCGGATTGAGTGAAGTCATCGGCTCTTGAAAGATAAAACCAATCTCACCACCACGGATTTTTCGTATTTCTTCACTTTCCGGCTTAAGTTTGAGCAAGTCTGCCCCTTTATAGAGAACTTCTCCTCCAACAACTCTCCCCGGAGGAGAAGGGATCAATTGCAGCCCGGACATTTGCGTGATTGACTTTCCACAACCACTTTCGCCAACAAAACAAACAATTTCACCTTCATCTATATAATAGCTAACACCGTCTACAGCTTGTATTCGATTTCCGTCAACATTAAATTCTGTTTTTAATTGATTGACTTCTAAGAGATGCTTCATTTTCCAAATAACCTCCTTAACTGTTCTTTGTTTCTTAAATAGAGTAAAATCTAGCAAAATTGTTTTGCTTAGATCGAACCTCTTAAACGCGGATCTAAAGCATCCCTCAATGCATCACCTACAATATTGAATGCCAGCACAATAAGAAGCACACACCCACCTGGAGCAAATGAAAGGACCGGGTTGTTCACTAAATAACGTTGACCGTCACTCACCATTGCCCCCCACGCTGCCTGAGGGGGTGTAATTCCAATTCCTAAAAAGCTTAAAGACGCTTCGGCTAAGATTGCTACTCCTAAATTTAATGTAACAAGGACAATGATTGGTGAAAGACAATTAGGCAGTACATGTTTCATCATAATTCTCAAGTTATTGGCTCCAATGACTTCAGAAGCTTTAATATAATCTGCTTCTTTAACTGACAATACTTGCCCTCGCATTAGCCTTGCAAAAGCAGGTGTCAACGCAATGGCCAATGCTACTATTACAGTCCACATTCCCGCACCAAGGACTGCTCCAATAGACAAAGCAAGAATGATCCCAGGAAAAGCGAGCAATGCATCAATTATTCTAGAGATAACCGTATCAATGAGCCCCCCAAAATAACCCGAAATGATACCAAGCATCACACCTGCAATTACTGCAAGAGTGACTGATACAATACCAACAAGCAGTGATATTCTCGCACCAAAAATAATTCGGCTTAATACATCTCTGCCTAATTCATCTGTTCCTAGCCAATGTGCTGCAGAAGGTTGTTGCAATGCATTTCTAAGATCTTGCTTGTATGGATCATAAGGTGCTACAAAATCAGCAAATATAGCGACAAATACCATAGCAATTAAAACAGATCCGAAAACGATCACAATTTTCCGTCCGAGAAAAACTTTTAGAAATCGTCTTAATTCATTTGTTTTTGGTGGGGCTTCATTGGTTGAATTTGTACGAGCTGTTTCCATTGACATTTATCTCACTCCTTATTTATAGCGTATACGTGGATCGATATAGTTGTAGGAAATATCAACCAACAAGTTAGCCAGCGCAACTGTAACCGTTATCAATATCAAACATCCTTGCACCACAACAATGTCTTGATTAAACACTGCTTGTAGCAAAAGTCGTCCAAGGCCATTAATGTTAAATACTTGTTCAATTATGACAGAACCTCCAACAATATTAGGAAGCATTAATCCTGCAAGTGTCACAACTGGAATAATGGCATTTCTAAGAGCATGCTTGAAAATGATTACCTTTTGTTTAATTCCTTTTGAACGTGCTGTACGAATATAGTCTTGGCGAACGATTTCTAACATCGATGACCTTGCTTGACGTGCTAAAATAGCCATAGATGATAAACCAAGGACTAAGGATGGCATGATTATAGACTTGGTACTAGCCCAAAAATCTTCTGAGAGAGAGACATATCCTTGTACTGGGAGCCACCCTAGTTGCAAACTAAAAAAATAAATCCCTAATATACCAAGCCAAAAGTTTGGAATAGCCATCGCAAAGTTTGCAGTCGTTGTAATAAAACCATCCATCCATCCTCCACGTTTCACTGCCGCCATGATTCCCATCGGAACACCTACGATAACGCTAATGATGAATGCAAGTATTCCAATATGAAGAGTAGGGGGCAACCGATTGATTATCATATCTGCCACATCTTCCCGATATATGATCGACCTTCCTAAATCCCCTTGCACTACTCCCCCAAGCCAGGAAAAGTATTGCACAGGCAACGGTCGATCTAACCCTAATTCTTGTGTTAATTGAGTTATTTCTTCCTGTGTAGCCTCATCTCCAAGTATGGTTAGAACTGGATTTCCAGGTAAAGAGTGTAAAAGGAAAAAACAAAATAAACTAAGGACAAGTAAAACAACAATCATTTGCATAAGCCTGTGTATAATATATTGAGCCATATCATTGATTCTCCTTTTCTACTCCTCATGAATCCAAGATCATCTTATACACCTTGTTACGTAAGAAGTTTTCTAAATGAATTTCACAATTAAACATTTATAGACAGAGTAATAACAATAGTCAGAATTTTAAAACCAATAAAAGCTAATGCCTAAAATTGAACAATCCTAATGCTGAATCTACTAGAGCTGTTCCTACTAAAAGTTTTCTATTGTTGCAACCAAACAGTTTCTGGAGTCCAATGAGTCAATTGACTTTTCAAAAATCCATGTTCTTGAACATTCCCATTCTGTGCTAGTAACATATTACCAACTATTAAAGGAATACTAGCTTGTTCTTCATCAAATATCTGCTTTTGTAAATCCTGAGAAAGCTCAAGCATTTCTTCTGAAGTTGATATATTTTTTGATTGACTTAATATTTCCTCTACCTCTTCATTTAAGTTGGTTAAACGATAATGAGAACTTGTGCTAGCCAAATTTCTATTGAAATCGAATGTAACGTCATTACTAATTCTGAAGACACTATTAATTAGTCCTTCCCACTCTCCTTCACTTCCTGTCATCTCTTGCCATTCTTGTCGTTGGACACCATTTAGCTCTACTTTAATCCCTACTTCACTAAGATAAGCTTGAATTGCTGTATACATTTGAGTAAGTTCTTGATCATTAATAAATGTAATCGTCATATCAAAACCATCATCATAACCAGCATGCACAAGTAATTCTTTTGCTCTCTCTGGATTGTATGGAGTACCTTTAACATCTGGATTGTAATTTGCCGCTTTTGGAACAGACCATTGTTGGACGGCTTCTGCATAACCATAATACACAGTATCTACAATTGCTTCTTTATCTATGGCATAACCAATTGCTTTTCTTACATCACTATTAGCTAAAGGAGAGTTTGGATCCTCGCTATCAGGAGCTAGACTGTTACCAATTGTCCCCATCCCATTTTCAATAGACTCAATTTTAAAATCATTCTCTAGATTGTACGTAACTAGAGGGCTCGTAAATAAGTAAAGATCATATTCTCCGGCGATCATTGCTGCTTCAGCAGTAGAAGATTCACTAATCGTATGGAACTCCACACTATCTAAATACGGTAAACCATCTACCCAATAATTCTCGTTTCGCTCAGCAACCACTTTTTCATCTCTAACCCATTCTTTAAACACAAATGCACCTGTCCCTACTGGATTATCTTGTAACCATTCCTCACCGTTTTCTTCATAAGCTGTAGGAGAAGCCATTTGTGCAAACCCAAATAAATTATCAAAAATACTATTATCCCAATGCGTTAGGTTGATTATAAGGTTGTTCTCATCCACTGTATCAATTGTATCGATAGCAGATCCCTCAACACGACCACTATCACGATAAAATTCTAAGTTCCATTTCACAGCCTCTGCATTAAAAGGAGTTCCATCATGGAATTCTATTCCTTGTTTTAACTCAACTGTAATGGTGTTAGAACTTGGATCTGCCTCCCAACCTTCAGCTAACCACGGTTCTACTTCACCCTTCTCATTATATCGAGCAAGATTCTCATAAAATGTCATTGATAATACGGAATCACCTCTTGATCGAATAAGTGGTGGCAAACCAATATTAACGACTGATTCTCCAAAAACAACTTTCATTGTTCCTCCATATTTATCATCTAAAGTGGGTTCACCATTTTCTCCCTGTGATGGGATATCCTCTTCAGTTGTTGTCTTACTATTACTAGAAATACACCCTGCAAGAATAATAGCCAATAAAAGCATGGCCGTTAAAGCAGCCACATTTCGTTTCATTTTCATCGTTACTCTCCCTTTTCATTTTTTTATTTGTAAAACAACAAACAGAAAACTATTTTATAACATCCCTCCTTTAAAACCTTAAAACTGTAAGCGTTTCCATTTGTTGCGAAACAATCAGACATATAGTAAGAAATCTAAATGAATGACCATAAATGCGTATCCATTTTTCGCATAGGACAATGCTCCTTAAATAAAATGAAACTATTTACTTTTGTAGATAAATGTACATAATTTTTTTTATACTGAACACTCCCTTGAAAATGCGACCTCCCCCCTTTTTTGAGGGAGTGCGATATTCCTGTACCTTACCTTCACTATTTTTGATTTCTAGTATATAATTAAATTAATATATATAATTTATCGAATTTTCCAATTTCAACAAAAGGAGTTGGGTTATGTTGACTGATAATATTACCCTCCAAGATTACGTAAAACAAATCGAAAAAGCAGTAACCAATGAAGATCAACATATTTTATATATCCGTGGTTTAGTAGAAATGTTCCCCTTGCGTAATGTTTATCTATTTAGATACTCTCCCATTGGTTTTACAGCTGAAGGTGTAATCCATTTAGATCAACACAGTAAAATAAATACCATTTACGATGTTCGAGACGATCTGAGGTCATTGCCATTAATCCTTTCTTCCATTCGCAATCGTGAAGCTGAATTTATTGCAACAGAGTCCTACCTGACGCGCACCTCCAATAATTCAATTCCTACTTTAGCTCCTTCAATGTTAATTATTCCTATTTGTATGAGCGCAAATGTAGTAGGTTATACAATTTCTACTTTATTTAGTCGAAATATCTCTACAAACACCGAGAATCTTTTACAATCTGTAACGTTATATGGGAAATTATTCGGTAAAATTTTAGAAAGCAATTACCATTATCACCACGTAATTCCTTTAAGTAAAAGAGAGAGAGAAGTCATGCAAAGGTTAGCCCACGGTAATAGTGTTAAAGAAATGTCCGAAAGAATGAATATCAGTGAACATACCGTGAAGGATTATATTAAATCTGCCGTAAAGAAATCAGGGGCTAGTAATAGGCTGCATGCAACGGTTGTCTTGTTACGAAAAGGCATAATCATGTAATTTCAGGAGTCAAGAATGCATAAGAACTTGACTCCTGAAATTAATTTATCGGTCATAGATTTGTATCGGTACTACTGATTTTATTATTAGCTGTTTGTTCAATTGACGACTTAAGTGGTGTTTCCTTTAAAAATAGAGCAATGATAAACCCGCAAATGACTAAGAATGTTCCAGTTAACAACGCTCCTGATATGGAATATCCTAATATTTCTCTTAATTCAATAATAATTGTTCCATAAAGCTCGTGTAACTCAAATGGAAGTGATGATTGAATTTCGGTAACCGATTGTGGATCAACTAACGTTTGCGGATCCTTTAATTTTTCAATTTGCTGCTCAATTGCCCCTTCAGCATCCGGTGTTTTTAATAAGAGTTCTGATACATTCTCTGAACGATAACCTTGAATTAATCGTGCGTTCATCACGATTCCGACTACAGACACACCAACGGTTGCTCCTAAATGTCTAGCTAGTTGAGCAGTGGATGTTGCAACGCCTAACACTTTATGGTCAACGGCATTTTGAACAATAAGGGTAAATACTGGAAATGCCGCTCCCATTCCAAACCCTATTATGATTAAACTAACAATAATTCCCGTAATGGACGATTCAGAATTCATCATCGATATCGAAAGCATTCCTGCGGCAATAGCACCGATTCCCATTAACGCAATCATCTTATACTTTCCAAATCTACTAATTATCACCCCACAGATTGTACTCGAGATCACCATAAAAATCATTTTCGGCATGATGACAAATCCGGAAACAGTAGCTGACAACCCCATTACGCCTTGAAGAAAGAAAGGTACATACATCATCATGCCAAACATACCAGCCCCCGTAAAAAAGGAGGCCAAATTAGAGACTGTAAAAACTTTATTCTTAAATAAATTTAGTGGAACAACAGGGCTTTTAACAGTACGTTCAATCTTAATAAATAACAAAAAGGAAAGGAACGTGATCACTACTAAAGCCATTATTTCAAGTGACAGCCAATTGTAACGGACGCCTCCCCAAGAGAAAGTAAGTAACATAGAAACTAAAACAATCGTAAGTGTTCCAGATCCTAAGAAATCAATCGGTTCTTTCTCTTTTGGAGCCATTTGTGGTAGTAGCCAGAATATCAAAATAAAAGAAATGGCACCGAATGGAAGGAATGCCCAAAATACCCAATTCCAGCTAAAACTGTCGACAATGAAACCACCTAAAGTAGGACCGGAAACACTAGCAAGACCAAATCCAGAAGCCAAGAAACCCTGCCATTTCCCTCTCTCTCTCGGTGAAAACAGATCGCCTACAGAAGCGTGAGCTGTAGATATGATCATCCCTCCACCTAAGCCTTGTAACGCACGAAATATGATTAATTGAATGATTGAATTAGACCAACCACATAAGAAAGAACCTATGAGAAAAATTGTAATTCCCGTTAATAAAAAGACTTTACGCCCATAAATATCTGACAGTTTTCCTACTAAAATCCCTGAAATACTAGACGCAAGCATAAAAATGGTATAAACCCAGTTAAAGTACTCTACTCCTCCTAAATCAGCGACAATTCGAGGCAATGCGGTTCCTACTATTGTTTGGTTAACCGCTGCAAAAAACATGGCAGACACAATAGCAAGCATAATGACAACCTTCTGCTTCGTATTCAATTGTTCCATTGAGCATCACTCCAGATTATACACAATCCATTAAACTACATACTCTTTTCTCTTTATCTCATAACACACTCATGATGTATGTTCCTATTATCCACTATTTGGTCAGTTGTCCTCATACTAGCTACAATGGTCCCGTTTTTTGTCAGACATATATATAACCTATTGAATCTTTTATAATTGCTTTAAATATAAACCATAGACAATCACTTCAGGAATTTCACTTGCTATCACGTGACTATGATCTTATAAAAGATTGCTTTTGCTCGTGGAGCTGACTAGGCCGCCAATAGAGAAATCTCGGCACTAAATATCTTCTTGACAAGCCATAACACCTCTTACTCCATTTTATTCAACCACTATTTCATTTTCATCCCAACGGTATCGAGCATTTAAATTCGCCTTTTCCGTAATCATTTCCATATAATCGAAAACTTTCTGTCCGTCATCATCTTGTTTCACTACTACAGGCTGGCCTTTTTTATTGACAATACATGGAATAAAACTCGTTTGAACAATTTCTCCATTTTTAACTTTTACCTTGGCTATCATTGTATAAATCGCTTCTGGATGAAACGGATACGTTGGATACTCTATGTCAGGTACAAAACCAAATAGCTCCATTCGTTTATTAGACCATGCCTCCTGATCTTGACCCGGTTTAGGAAATAAACTAGGCACGTAAGCAACCAGATTACATAATCCATGAAAAATCGTTTTTCCTTTATAAATTTCAATCCCTTTTAACAAATGTGCATGTTCTCCAACAACCAAATCAGCGCCGGCATCAATCGCTGCATATGAAATTTCTTTTTCATAATCGGCAACTTTCACGGGTTGATGAACAAGCCCTTTATGAAAAGAAGCAATTAAAATATCACATTGTGACCGTAGCTGTTTAATATCTTCTTTCATCAATTGTAAAGAAGTTGGTTCTGCTCTCGTGTAAATGCTTGGAGGACCTCCAGGATTGGCGTGTTGAAGTTCATAATGTGTAAGGATATTGACATAAGCACAGCCCGGCTTATTTGGCGCTGCCCATGTTTCTTTCGGACCAACGCAGTTGTACTTTAGAATCCCTATTTTAGTTCCGTTTCGTTCCATAACAACAGGCTTTCTAGCTTCTTTTAGATTTTGTCCGGCTCCTACATATTCGATGTTTTGCTCTTTTAACCAAGAAATCGTGTCCTCAATTCCTCTATCTCCAAAATCAGCAAGATGATTCCCTGCCAGCGAAAGAACATCAAACCCAGCAGAAACTAAAGAATGTAAATGAACAGGGTCTCGTTCCAACTCTTCCGATTCACGATGTTTAGTCGAATAGGGAACTTCTAATTGTCCAATTAATACATCTTTTGTTGCGAGTTCTTCATTAATATGTTCAAAATAATATTCAGCGTCATTGCCTACGATAATATCTCCCACTATTGATATATTCACGTTACTAGATGTCAAACTATTCACCCCTTCCGTTTAGATTTTCATAAACTAGAACTTTATCTTCAGCCCACTCATATTTTGCATTTAATTCAGCTTCTCGCGTTATCCTTTCAACGTAATCAAACACACGTTGTCCGTCCGTATCTTTTTTCATGACAAGTGGCCTTGATTCTCGATCGACAATTAATGGTACATAACTTACTTCTGTAATTTTCCCATTATCAATTTCACATTGGGCGATCATTGTATAGATGGCATCCGGATGGAAAGGATAGGTCGGGTATTCTGGATCTGGTTCAAATCCAAATAATTCCCTTCTTCTTTTTGCCCATGCATCATCTGATTTAGCTGCTAAAATCGGTGCGTATGCAACAAAATTACATAACCCGTGAAAAATTGGTTTTCCTTTATAAAATTCTATCCCTCTTAATATATGAGCATGGTGTCCGATAATTAGGTCTGCACCGGCATCAATTGCTGCATATGAAACTTCCTTCTCGTAATCTGCTATTTTAGCCGGAGTATGACCTAAACCTTTATGAAGGGATACAACGAGAACATCGCAATTTTCTCGAAGATTATGAATGTCAGTTTTCATAGACTCTAATGTACTACTTTCCGCCCACGTATACACACTTGGAGGACCTCCAGGAGTCGCGTGATCAAGTTCATAATGCGTTATGATTTTTACAAAAGCACCCCCAGGCCTATCCGGTTGTGCCCACGTTTCCTCTGGACCAACACAGTTATAATTTAGGTAGCCTATTCTAGTTCCTTTCCGTTCAATAATAGACGGTTGTTTTGCTTCCTGTATATTCATTCCCGCACCAACATACTTAATATTGTGATTACGCAGCCATTGCGTTGTATCTTCAAGCCCCTCTATTCCTGCATCCATTAAATGATTACCAGCAAGTGTAACCATGTCAAAACCGCAATTTTCAAGTGGCTGCAAGCTTTCAGGCGCACGGTCTAATGATACCGCGTTTGGATGACGGGTCGTGTAAGGCACTTCAAGTTGTCCGACAACAACATCTCCTGTATGCAGTATTGGTTTTACATCTGAAAATAACGGCTCTGAATTAGATGCGAGGATAATATCTGCTACATTTAACAAACTTATTTTACTCACTTTTTCACCTCTCCCAGTAAGTTCATCTTTTCACAAATCGATTCTTTAGTAACTAATCTACAGTAAAAACTAACGTTCACTATGTTGTGAACAAATCACTCCTAATAAATAGGGACAGGGTGCTCCTGCCCCTATGAGATAAGAACGAGTTTATTTACTTTTAATCTTTGCATTTTCAGGAGTCCACTCTGAACCGTGACCAAAATTGATTCCAATATCTTGAACCGACTCATGTACAATAAAAGGTAATCCCTCTACTAAGATAAATGTAGCCAAAGCATGATCGTTAGCAACTAATTGTTGTAAATCATTAGAAATTTCCAATATTTCGTTCGAATCATTCGCACTTCTCACTTCGTTAAATAAAGTTACGATTTCATCTACTTCAGTAAGGTGATGACCATATGTCGTAGCTTGTGAACTAAAATTTCTTGGCATATAAGTACCTAAGTCGTGATCACCTCTATGATTATACATAACCAGGCCATCCCAAGGCTGATTATTAGCTGAAGTTGTCAACTCTCTAAAGAAGGCATTATCAACTGTATTTAACTCAATATCAATTCCAACCTCTGACAAATAACCTTGAATAGCTGTTGCTAGGCTTACGTCCGCGTCCTCATTACTGGTAGTGAGAGTTGTATTAAATCCATTTGGATACCCTGCTTCATTTAACAGCTCCTGTGCTTTTTCCGGATCATAAGTGATTTCAAGATCATTATTAAAGGTTGGTGACCCAGGTACCCCCCACTGATTAGTAGCATTTGCATAACCATAGTAAAGCGTATCAACAATGGCTTCCCTATCAATTGCGTATGATAATGCTCTTCGAACTAATGGATCAGCAAATGGAGATTGTGGATCAGCACTATCACTAATAATTCCTCTGCCTAAACTTCCTAACCCTGTAGTTAATATTTCAACGTTGAGTTCAGCTAAATTATTCATTTCGTTAGCTGAAAGGGCTGGTGCATCTATAAAACCATGAACATCGCCGGCTTGCAGTGCCGCTGTGGCCGTTGTTGGATCGGCTATGAAATAAAACGTCACACCTTCAAGATATGGTTTCCCCTCCTGCCAATAGTCAGTATTTTTCTCAAACATGACCGACTCATCTTTCGCCCAACTCACAAATTTGTATGGCCCAGTCCCAACCGGATTATCTTTTATCCAATCCATACCATTCTCCTCGTAAGCTTGAGGTGATGTCATTGGAATAAAGTGGCAAATGTTATTTAACATACTGCTATTCCAAGCATCTAATTGAACTTGGACTGTATAATCTCCTATTACCTCCACAGCTTGAATACCATTTAGTTCAGCTCTTCCTGAATCAACAAATTCATCAATATTCCACTTAACGGCCTCTGCGTTAAATTCTGTTCCATCATGAAATTGAATTCCCTCATTAAGTTCAAATGTGATTGTTAAATCCTCTGCATTTTCCTCCCAGCTTTTCGCCAACAATGGTTGCATCTGGCCTTCCGAATCATACTTTCCTAACTTTTCTAAAGCTGTACCCGAAATAATAACATCAGCAATCTGTCTCAATTCAGATGCCGGAGCCAAAGCCTGCCCTCCCCTTGATAAAGCAAGCTTAAGTTCTCCTCCATACGTATCCTCTGCTTTTTGGTCTGAAATGCCAGATGAATCGTTTTGGTCGGTTGGTTCCGACAGAGAATTAGTTTCATTACTACAAGCTGCAAGTAGCAATATCAAAATAAATGGAAGTGCCAAAAACATTAAACTAACCTTTTTAAGCTTTTTATTATCCATATTAGCCCCCTAAATCAAATTATTTTTAAAATAAAATATTGGCCCCCTCTTTAAGCGCCTTAGCCATATGAATACCGATGATCATAACCATCTGCTGTTATGTCTTTTCTCTGTCGGTTAGTTCTCCTTAATGGAGAGGGAATAACTACTTGCTTAAAGGACAATGCTCTAACCACATTTAATACAAATACAAAGATGAAAATGTACAGATTTTATTTAAACGCTTTTATTTAAGATTTCTTACTTGTCACTAAGGTGTTTACAGCGAATTAAATCACCCCCTTTTCACGTAAGTCATTTAATCGTTTATTAGATAATTTGAATAATTCGATATACAATTCCTCATTATGTTGGCCGAGTAATGGCGCAGGCTCTATCGGAACATCAGAAGCTGATAGTTTAATAGAATTCCCTGGAATAACTAGCTTTCCACGAATAGGATGATCGACTTCAACGATCATGCCGCGCTCTCGTAAATAAGGATCGTTACTTATATCTATAGTAGATAAAACGGCACTTGCTGGTACAGTCGCATTGCCCAAAGCTTCCATTGCCTCGTACTTTGTTCGTTGAATCGTCCAAGAACTTATTAATCGATCAACTTCTTCCTTATGCTCATACCGACTCTCCGGTGTTGCAAATCGCGGGTCATCTAGTAAATCTTCTCTGCCAATTACTTCTAGTAAATTTTGCCATTGCCGGCTACCCGGATGTCTCGAAGTATAAATAAATACATAATCATTTTGCTCACCAGGATGACAGGGATATACATTACAAGGAGCCACTCCAGCCATTGGCATTTCATTTCCTACCCGTGGAGCTTCCTTTCCTGTCATCAATTGACGTCCCCATGCAGAACGGCTAAAATTAATCATCACATCTTGCATTGTAACCTCAACTTTTTGCCCTTCACCTGTAACTGTACGTTGGTAGAGCGCGCCAAGAACAGCGATTGCACAATGGTAACCAGCCCCGCTATCAGCAATGTTTGCTCCTGCATGCATCGGAGGTCCGTCATTCTCCCCTGTTATACTCATGACTCCCCCAGCCGCTTGACCGATTGCATCAAAAGCAGGAAATTTCGCATATGGTCCATCGGTACCAAAACCTTTAATTTGCGCATAGATAATTCCTGGGTTAAGACTACGAAGCGTTTCGTAATCAAACCCTAATCGTTCAATCACACCCGGTGAGAAATTTTCGATAAAAACATCTGCTTTTTCGACCATTTTTAATACTAAATCTCTTCCTTCTGGCTTTTTCACATCGACTGTTACAGACTTTTTATTATTATTTAATATAAGAAATCCATACGAATCTTCATTCGGGCGATCCCTCGACGCTCCTCTTCCTTGCTCACCCGTACCTGGTCTCTCCAATTTAATCACGGTTGCACCAAGCCAAGCTAATGTTTGTGTACAAACTGTTCCTGATTCAAATTGTGTCAAATCCAAAACAACTACACCGTCTAAAGCACCTTTATTCATCATTGATTCACCCCTATTTCGTTCTCTATAAATTCTTCTAATTGAGTAGTCATGTTAGAATTATCCCACCCACGTGAATCAACAGGATCAGCACGTAATTGCAAAATAGGAATTCCAGCGTCTTCAAAAGCTTTCTTTACAAAATAGGTTCCTCCAGCTGATTGTGTACAACTGTCAGAAATTAAATGCACAACACCATCAATCCCATTTCGCTTTGCTTCATTTACATACCAATCACTATTCCATGGTGGCATATGAAGCATATCCTCCATCCCTACAGTTCGGCTTACTAACGTTCTTAATGGGTCCTCCCCATACCTTGCATAGCCATCTGCTGCAAGTCCTAGATAGATGGACCAGATAAATGCAGCGCCATACTTTTTTTCGAAATATTGGTAAAAACCTAAATTAAACCATAATCCCCGACCGAGCCACATCAATCGCACGTTTTCTCTTTCGCACACAGCTTTCCTCTGATCAACAAGTTCTTTAACCTCTTCATACAATGCTTTTGCCATATCTACCGCCCACTCGGTCCCACGCTGCCATTGCGGCACCATAACAGCAGGAACTGTATCGGTTATACTTACAGGCGAAGGTACTGTTTGTGCAATGAGATCACGTGTTTTTCGATTGTACTCAGCCTGTTCATTCGCAAGCTTCATGACTTTTTTGAATTTCACTTCACTAAATGTTTTACCTGTGTGATTTTCGAGGAAACGAATCAGTCCTTTAAAATCTTCAATCATATAATCTAGTCGATGTGATTCAAACAAATCCTCCCATTGATCACTTGCTTTGTCCCACCAATTATTAGGGATTGTTCGAGGCACCGTATTCTCTAGTGGATAAAAAGGTACATCTAACTTTTTTGACCATAGTTCAAAAATCTTTGCCTGAGAGTCACATGTTAACCTCGTTACTGCGATTGAGGGTTGAGGAAGACCGCCCCAAGGGCCATTTTCCGGTGTCGGATCAAAAGATGTTGCTAGAGAGAGTGAACAATATCGGCATAAATCTTGGCGATAACCGTGCTCATTTAGTAAGTCTAAATAGTATGGGGACATTTGTTTGGCTGAACAAACGGACGACCACCATTGATTCACAACATAAGGTATGTCCATTGCACGGAATATTTCTTGTGGAACGTCTGCATTAACAAAAGCAAAAGGTTCTCCTTTCTCCACTTTCTCTTTTAAACCTTTGAACCATTCGCGTTGGTAGGCCGTTGCTACACTAGGCGTCTTTAATCTCTTAACACTTGCATTCCCTTTTTCTTTAATTGTTCCCTTGCCTTCACTCATCTCATATCCCTCCTGCTCTTCAATAAATTTATATATTCCTTTATTTTCTGATCAACTTCTGCTTTGTTATCAAGTTTATACTGCTGACGATCGATTAACAGAACGGGTATCCCTAGTTTTTCTAAGGCATTTTTCTGTTCTGGAAAATCCCATGAAGGTGCATCATCTGCATGGTGAATAAAAAAGATAACTCCCTCTGAATTGGTTACGCTTACATTTTCAACAAGTGACGTAACTCTTTCTGACACAGTAGATTGTGAGGAA
The DNA here is from genome assembly GCF_056619965.1 of Halalkalibacter sp. HAAS-P014. Taxonomy (NCBI): domain Bacteria; kingdom Bacillati; phylum Bacillota; class Bacilli; order Caryophanales; family Bacillaceae; genus Halalkalibacter; species Halalkalibacter sp. HAAS-P014. The sequence goes on from NZ_JBWQTV010000011.1 coordinate 68,738, forward strand.
GGGAGTGAACGATCAAGGTGATAATAGTCAACGATCGCCTCTAATGGATCTACAGTAGTATCAATTCTCCCTGCAAAATTTCTGAGGCTGACATCATGATCTTCGCCGACAATCACTGCTCCGTTAGACTCAACCAATTCATAAAACTCTGTGTGCTCATGAGTACTGCCTGTAACAAAAACACGTGGTCCCTCTAACGGTTTTAGATGCTGTACATTATCTAAAAATGATTGTAAGAGAGAGTTGTATTCTGCGCGTGGGTAAAGGTAAGCTGCACTAATAATCTGCAGTGCTTGAACTCCACTTATACAGGCTGCCTCAGGCCCCCTTAATTCTGAAAAACGTTCCAGAAGACTGCGGGTCTGATTACACAATTCGATGGCACTTTCTAATTCACGACTACTTATTGAGTGATCACACCATCGTTCTAGTACCCTTACTAATTCATGGGTTCTGTCTAAATTATATAAACTAGTACTCCTTAACTTAGAATGTAAGAAGTCATAAAAGTGTAATTCTGGTAACTTTCTATTAGGCTCTGTCTGTTTTAATGCCCGCAAGTAATAGTAGATACGGATAACTGCATCCGATGAATTGGATACGATGAGGTGGTCCAGAAAGCCATAGGATCCATCAATAATCTGCCCCATTTGCATTTTTACACGTGGGTCAAAGCCACTTTCAAGATATTGATTTGCAATGTTTGGATCCTTATCCTGCTGTCCTCTAATGGGAGCAGGTAAACAGCCCGCTGCAATTAATAACTCTATCGGTACATCATTACCTAGAACACCTATTATTTTTTTACCCTTTTGTTTCGCATTGGATACAATTTGGTCAGGGGCAAGATATACACTTGAAATTTTATCCAATATATTATTTGCTAACATTTGTTCAAGACTCACGCAGCTTCCCCTCCTTAATAAGAATTTAAAAGGTTTTTATGTAACCTTTACCTCTTATCATTATGTTACGGAATTTTTTAGGGATAAAACACCCCCGTAAATCTATGCCCTTCCCCCATTTTTGGGGGAGAGTTTGCGTGTTTTTTTATGCTCAAAATCTATTCCCCGAATTGTTTGATAACCCCAACATATATAATTGAGCCGTTAAAAAAAGAGGTGCCTGTAACTTGTCGAATCGACAAATGATAGGCACCTCTACTTCTTCTACTTATTTAACTGCTCTTTTTTCCAATCGGAGGCATAACCTGTTTTGGTATCCCACTTACATATTCCCTTCCTTTTGTACTTTCCATAAATTCTTCCTTTATGTCTTCGAGTACGTTTTCTTTATTCATTAATAAATCATAGGAAGTTAAAGCCATAGCTTCTGCAGCTGTATGCATCCCCTTAAATCCAATGGAAGATCCAAAAGAAGCCGTTGCTTGCCATGAATGAAGCTGAACACCAACAGGAGCACAGGTCGTAACGACTGTTCCCACAGGGGTGATCCAGCTAACGTCTCCTACATCAGTTGATCCCCCCATCGATGATCCATGTTGTTGCTTATTATAAGCGAAATTTGTTGGAAGAAGTTCAGTAACATTATCGCTAAATAGACTTTTCACTTCGTCGGCTTTGACACCGGTACTGTTTACAAGTTGCATAGCAAACTCTTTCTCTTCATTTTCAAAAACCGGTTTATCTAATAGAAGCATATTTTCATAAAGTAAGTCATTTAATTTCTCATTTGGAAGGGTTTCATAGGCAAAAGCTGTTATTTCTGACTTTACTTCAGTTTCCGTCATCAGAGCAGCACCTTTCGCTATTTTCTCTATCCTCTCTAACATTTCTTCTACTTGTTTTTTGGTGGCAGCTCTTAAGTAGTACCAAACACTCGCAAACTCTGGAACAATATTAGGAGCTAATCCTCCATTTGTTATAACATAATGAATCCGAGTGCCATCTAACACATGCTCTCTCATATAATTGGCACCTATATTCATAAGTTCAACGGCATCTAATGCACTTCGGCCTGCATGTGGAGCGGCTGCAGCATGAGCGGTAATTCCTTTAAAATGAAATTTCACCGATGCCATCGCTTGCATACTTTTATTCATGACGATATTCGCATCACCCGGGTGCCATGTTAGAGCACAATCTAAATCATGAAAGACCCCTTCTCTTGCCATAAATGTTTTTCCAGAGAGAACCTCTTCTGCTGGACAACCGTAATAACGGATCGTACCGCCCAGTCCTTGCTCAACCATTACTTTCTTTAACGCTATGACAGCTTCTACCCCTGCTGTTCCAAGCAGGTTATGCCCACACCCATGACCTGGACCATCCGGAACAACCTCACTTTGAGTTGTAGCTACTTGTTGAGAAAGACCAGGCAACGCATCGTATTCTCCTAATATTCCAATCACTGGATTACCAGTACCATATTCTGCTACAAATGCTGTGTCAATCCCAGTTATTGGGGTTTGAATGCTAAACCCCTCTGCTTCTAACTTTGTTGTTTGCAGATTAGAAGCGTACTCTTCCTCATATGCTAGCTGTGGATGTTCCCAAATCTTTCGAGCCATACTTGTGAACTCAGCTTGATTTTCTTTTATATATTGTAAAATCGTTTGTTTACTCAAATCTAATCACCCTATCAAAATAGTAATTTTTTAAAATTGTAGTTTCTCGCCGTTGTGTGACAATCTAGAAATCTTTTTAAGTCACCGAATCCTTTTATTCTGCTTCCTTCTGTTTTTTTAATTTGGCTAAAAGCATGCAAACCACTACTGTTCCTAGGATACACAAGAACGTCTGTAATGGACGAGGTACAGGACCGAGGTTCACAAATAACCCAAAGGCTATCCCAACTACTCCCCAAGACGGCTTTTTAATTGCAAATTGTGCAATTGCGCCCCCAAATATAGCAGGAAGAACAAAGCGAAAGGCCTCTACTACAGAACCCGGCATTAATGAGATTAAATAGGAACCACCTAATATAACAAAAATCAGAATGGACATATTAACCAATGAAGCAGTTGCTATAGCTAAAGTAGAAGTAAGCTCCCCTTTCTTAGTTCCAGGTTGAGCTCCAACAGCACTTTGAGCCATCGACGCACAAGGGAGACACATATTTCCTATATTTCCAGTTAAGAAAGCAAGATAGGTTCCCGAAACACCTAAAACAGGATAATAACTGATTGGTTCAATGACCCATACAAACATAATAATAGATGCATAAGCTAAGAAGCCAGAAATAATGACCGTCCAGCCAGGATGAAAGCCTAGAACAAATGAAAGATAAAGGGGTACCATTAATGTTAAAATGATAACTGACCAAAGTGTTAGCCTTCCCCAAAAATGAGATCTCTCTTGAAAACTATTGAAATCAAAACTTGAATTTTCTATCCCATTACTTTCACTAACATTTACGTTTCTTACTTCATTGTTCATTGACATCTTTTTTCTCGCCTCCTATGTTAAGATAAGATGTAACCCACCATTACCCCAATAAGTATAACTAGCCCGAGCGACCATTCTTTTAACCAATTAAGTTTATATTTATTTGAGATAGTCATAATGATCGGCATGCAAATAAATCCAACAATTAATACAATCGTTTCAGCCACACCTTTCACCATCTCTGCTCCACCAAGGTAACTAAAGGCCCCTATCATGGCTGCAAACGCAATAGAATTTAAAGCGTTTACATTTTTGCTTTTGCCAACAGCTTTATCTTGAATTTTCCCTAACGACTTAGTGAAAATTGCGGTAAATAATAGCCAACCCATTCCTCCAAGGCACATGACCCATACGGCAGCTGTGAAAGCCTGTGCAGTATAATTAGCAGCACCTAAATCAGCACCAGCTGCTTGTGAACCAATACTCGCACCTACTGTTTCAATTGCCGCTGATCCAATAATTCCAATCCGAATTAACGTAACAGGATCACCAATTAGCGTAATGAGGGATATAGCGACAAATATGATGGCTAAAGAAGGCCCTAAAGAACTAATTGCTCCTGTTCTAATCGCTATTTTCACCTCTGCAGGAGTCATTCCTATAGAGGAACTCGTTTTTGTGGCCAGTCTAATAAATGTAATGGCTTGAAACATAACAACGAAAACGATGAGTGAGGCCAAAATCCAAATCGGGAAACTATTTGCTACCTGCATCACTTGCTCCATTTTTCATCCCTACTTCCTTTTATAGTATTTGTTTATTAAAAAGAAAATTTATTCAATCCCCCTCCTACTTTTTGAATTTTCCGTCTTTTCATTCTGTGGATTTTATTTTACACTTAACATTAAGGATTTACAATGTAGTTTTTTACATAAAGAACGAATATTATATATATATTTTTACATTCAGAGAAGGAGTGGAACCTAAAGTGTACGAAGTTGATTTTAGTCTCTTATTTTTAAAAAGAAAGTTAAAACAGACTCCATTTCAAGTGTGGAGTTATAACTTTCACAAAAATACAACCGTTTTAATTTATAATCAAGGAAATGAAGAAAGTTTATCTCCATCGTTCCACGTTTCTGACAATGACCTGCCATTTATCATAAAAAAACAACAAGGTAAAATATTATTATATTTTTACTACAGTGAAGGAAATCAAATTAACGTGTGTATTTTTCACCATTCTCTAAATCTGTCAAAAGACGAAATTGAATATTTATATTACTTTTTTGCCCTTTCTCAAACAAAGGAAACCATACAAAAAAAAGACATTGAACTAAACAATTTAGTTGATAGTATTCGTTCGATAACATCTAGTCTCGACCTTGATGAAGTACTTGAACAGATCGTCCGTAATGCCCTTAAAGTAATACCGGCTGCAGACGCTGGTTATTTACTCCTGTATGACCAAGAAACCGATAGATTATTACCTAAAGCTCCAGTAGGATTTAATCAAAATATTTATAACTTTAAAGTAAAAGTCGGGGAATCCATTACTGGAAAAGTATTTGAAGATGGGCATGGCAGAATATTCAATTCTAAGATAAAGCTTTATGAGGAAATGGACCTTTACAGTATTTCACCCGAAAACTATTATCATATTAATTCTGCAGGCATGAAACCTGAAGCGGCAATGTGCGTACCTATATTTATCGAACACAAAAAAATTGGTGTGATGATTATCCATCAACGGTACAAGAAGAAAGTATGGGTCGCATATGACCTAAAATTGTTGCAAGGGTTTGCTGTACAGGCTGCAATTGCCATTCAAAATGCACAATATTATATTGAGGCAAATAAAAGATTATTAGAAAGTGAAGAGTTAAGTAAACAACTAAAAGAAAGAAATGCACAACTGCAAAAAAGACAAGAGGTCCATGAAGCTTTAATAAACATTTCTCTCCAAAACAAAGGCGTAGAAACCATCATTCATGAAATTAATCAAATGATCGAACCTTCGTTTTCTTTTTTTAGTATGCTTGAAAATAAATTTCACTCTAGTGATTTAAGAAGCCCTGCTCCTATAAGTACCTTTGAAATTAAAATGCTATTCTCTAATAGAAAACGCCAACCTTTATACTTGGATATAATTATCAATTCTGTTGGTACCTATTATCTATACCCTATTTATAACGGAGTCGTCTTTCTTGGATGTTTTATGATAGCCGTGAAAAATCTTTCTAACAATGACCGAATGACACTTGAACAAAGCAGCTCTGTTTTAACGTTAGAACTAATGAAAACCCAAACCATTACGGAAATTTTTTACCAAAAAATGCACGAACAATTCCAAGGTCTTCTTAGCTCTCAAGATTCTGATCAATATTTAAAACAAGCACAAGAAATCGGGTTAAACCCCTCCTCTTACTACTTAGTTACTATTTTTGAGATACCTAACTACTCTGATTTACAACTATTAGAGATTGAGATACATCAACTAGTAGTAAAGATAAAGACGGAACTACCTTCTCTAGAAAAGTTAATATATGGATTTCACAATAAGATTATATTACTTCTCACAAGTGAACACAGTGATAACTTTATGGAAATCCAGCATAAGTTTCATTCAATACAGACGGATTGGGAACAAAACAACGGATCGAATTTCCGAGGTGGGGTAAGTTTCGCTTATCAAGGGCTTGAAAAGATTCGTAAGTGTTACGATGAAGCCAATAAGACAATCTCTTACCTAACTGCTCGAAATCGGACTGATATTATAAGTTTCAAAGATATTGGATTAAACCGTCTTTTTCTCAACCAACCTTCTCAAGAAATGAAACAATTTATCAATGAAGTCTTTGTACCACTATGGTCCGAGAATGAAAAAAGCAAAGAATTAGAAAAGACTCTTTTAACATACATTGAAAACAACCGATCTGCTGCTAAAACAGCTGAACAACTTCATATCCATATTAATACGTTATACCAACGTGTTAAAAAAATTGAAGAATTAATCCAACTTGACTTAAGTAATAATGAAGATGCTTTAAAATTACAATTGGCTTGCTACCTTAGATCGACTTATTATTAACCATAGTAATGGTAATGCAATTGGGGGAATCTCCCTCTCTTACTAGTAAAGACTTATAAGAAAGTAGTCTTTAAGGCTTTAGAAAGGGCATTAAATTATATAAAATTAAGTAATAAGACAGCTTTTTTCTGAATATTATTGAAAGATAGTTTGATAATTTGTTATGATGTTATCTGTACAAAATAAAATGCATATTGGCGGATGATGATTGTAGGAGAGACCGTAGAGTTTTTAGCACGGCACCGAAGGAGCAAGGCCCTAAAAAACCTAGGGATATAAACTCTCAGGTAAAAGAACTGCAATTGGACGCTCCTCTGGAGAGAGCTATTAGCCACCCACGGGGAATTCTACTGAATTTAAGAAGTAGAGAATCTCTCAGGTAAAAAGGACAGGGGAAAGGTAAGATGATAAGTCTTATCTTTCCCCTGTCCTTTTTGTGTTCAATAGTTTAAAAAGAAAGGATGAGTTGATAAAATAACCCATTTAATACGAAAAGAAAACACAATATACATTATTAGCTTTTATCATTAAGAACTTGATTTTTATAGATTACCACAGTTAGGAGAACATAGTATGGTTTGGGATATTCTTAATATTATTGGAACGATTGCTTTTGCATTAAGTGGAGTTATCGTAGCTATGGAAGAAGATTATGATTTGATGGGGGTGTACATATTAGGTTTAGTTACAGCCTTTGGAGGAGGAGCGATACGTAATCTTCTTATAGGAGTTCCTGTTTCAAGTTTATGGGCGCAAGGCTCATTATTTACCGTTGCAATTATTGTTATGACATTAGCATTTTTTCTTCCAAAGTTATGGTTTAATCATTGGAAAAAATGTGGGGTATTTTTCGACGCCTTAGGCTTAGCTGCATTTGCTATCCAAGGAGCCATGTACGCATCTGATATGGGACACCCTTTAAGTGCTGTTATTGTAGCTGCCGCTTTGACTGGTACCGGAGGAGGTATGATAAGGGACCTTTTAGCAGGAAGAAAACCATTGGTATTGCAAAAGGAAGTTTATATAGCTTGGACAATGTTAGCTGGATTTGGAATTGGGCTAAACATCATTACAGGAACTGTTGGAACCATACTATTATTTATTTTAATTGTTACGTTTCGAATGCTTTCTGTTCAATTTAATTGGACCTTACCTCGAAGAAAGCTAGCTGTCTCATTAAATGAAACTTCGAGTTACAGTGGTAAACAGTAATCAATCAATATGAGAAAACGTAATTAAATGCGTTTTCTCATGCCCTCAAGTCGCAATTCAATGGTAGACAATTTTTCTAAAAATTAGATCCTCTTACTGTCTCTTCTTTCATAATCAATTTTTCTATTTCTAATAAAGCCCCAATCACCAATCCGAATAAAAAAACAAATAAGAATGTAAAGAAGATTCCGTAAGCGATTTCTTGATTCGTATAGTTTCTATAAGCATACATTGCCATTGAGATGGAACTCAGTATTAACGTTAATTGTATTAATGGATGAGTTTTAACTTTGTCCATACCCCACTCTCCTTTACATTAAATAACCTCACTTAATCTTACCATACAAAAAATGTAAAAAATTGCAAAGTGAGTTTCCTTACCCTCTAACTGCTTGTCTTTTCAGCGAAAAAGCGTTTCTGCTTTTTGGCAGAAACGCTCCTTTAGGCTCTATTAACGACGCATCATCTCGCCTATCTTTCTATTTTCTAATAATTGATTGGATAATATTGGCCGAGTTCCACTCATTATCTGATATCTTAATTAGAACTGGTGGATTCGTAAATAATTTGGCATCAATTTCTTCTACCGACAAGCCTTTTTCATACAAATATTTAACCTCTCCCTGGAGATTCTCGAGAAATTCTAGTTTCTCTTGTAATAACTGCTTTCCATCAGGTAAATAACCTGCATGACAACAGAACATTTCGTTGAAGTCATGCTGAAGAACTCTGCGAATGGATAAAATCAATTCAGGAATCGATTCATCGTGAGAGACAGCTTTTACTTTGCGACTTACAAAAAGATCACCCGAAAACAATATCCCCGTATTCGAATTAAAAAAAACAACATGATCATAAGCATGTCCTGGAGTTTCAATGACTTCCCATACCTGATTTCTTGACATCACCGTTTGTTCAAAAGGTTTTGCGAGAAACCCCTCTCGTAATCCCCAAAATCCTTGTCGAAACTTTGGATACTCACTCCCAATCAAACATTCATCAATTGATTTTTCATTAACATAAATGGGGACATTCTTATGTTCACCTACCCACTTCGCTCCCCCTGTATGATCTTCATGGTGATGGGTTAAGGCCACTAAATCAATATCTGCTTCCTGATAAAAAGGAGTAAAGCTATCTAGTAATGAAACGGGACCTGTGTCAACAAGCATATGATCAACAAGAAAAGAGTATATTGTCATTGGCACGTTTTGATAAGTTACCGACCCTTTCAAGCATGTAACATCCGAGTGAGAACTAATTTCGATCATTGCTGTCTCCTCTCTCATTCCATGATTTGATTAAACATTCAAACATATAGCATAAATTATAGTGTTTTTTCCACCTATCTACTATATTGAATCCAAGGGAAACCTTCCATACTTTTCATTGGATATACGCATTGACAGAAAATAGAATAACCGACTTGATACTCACTTTCACTGTTTACTAAAATGCTCAGGTAATGGCACATCCCTACAATAAATTGTTCTGCCACAACTAGTACACTTTCCAATCTTTTCTTCCATTTACATTCTCCTTTTACAAAAGTTTGAACCTGTATGGTTTTAGCTAATGATTCCCTAATTTCCTATCTGCTAATTTTTTATTAATTCCCAATAAAATAATACATAATCTGTTTGGGATGTTAAAATAAACTAAAATGTTAACTTATTAATAAAATATGTTAACAATCATTCAAACCTAAAGTTAGGAGGACGTTTAATGTTTAACTTGCGAGGTCATCATCTGTTTTGCCTTCTTGGTTACCGAGGAATGGGGTACTCTAAAGAATATGTGGAAAATATGACGCGCTTGCATCAAACGTTGAAAAATGACCCCAAAACGTGGATTCAACTTGTAATGGGACCTGATCAGTTGTGTGAAAAGTACCCCCATTCAGGTGAGCACCACTGCCAACACAGCATAATCTACGAAAGAGATGCTGCTATTTTAGAGAAGATGGAACTTAAGATTGGACAACTCTTGCAGTGGAAGGACATTGAATCACGTATCCAAGAACACGTCACCTCTTCGGATATTGAAATCCTCTGTGAAACTTGTTCTTGGCGTTCTTACGGAGTTTGTGAAGAGGGAGTTCAGGAAATTCTTGAAGGAAAAGGCTTAAGAGAGATTAAATAAGTCCTTTTATATGATTGTATCTCGAACCACTTTAACATTACTAAAAATTGGTTAAAAACTTCAGATTAACTTATCTAACAGCTTTGCAACGGAACGAGGAAAAGAATCTTTTAAAAAGTACGAGTTAACAAAGCTTAATTAAAACTTGCAATAAACCTTCACAAATTCGTCACTTATGAAAAGATTTTCAGACAGATATAATCAACCTTATGCTCTAAAAAAGAAAGGATGTTTTGTTTGCCTACTAATAAAAAAGAAGGCATTATTTTTGGACTATTTATGTGTTTAGGAATGGTTTTGATTATGTCTGTTTACAACACAGCTTTGAACGGTTTTTCATCATTTACAGTCAGGAGTATGATGATTCAATTTATCATAACATTTATCGTTGCTTTTATCGTAGAATCATTAGTTGAACCAAAAGCGCGAAAGCTCGCATTCTCACTTCCTTATGATAAGGCAAAAGAAATCAACGTTATTTTAGCGTTTGCTTTTTGTATGGTCCCTATGATGGTTCTAATTATGTCAGCATACGGACTTATTTTAACGGCGTTTGTGACAGGTGTTAAAGGTTCACTTCTCATAGCGTACCTGAAATTAGTTGGTCTAAACTTTATCGTGGCGCTCCCATCACAGTTACTAATTGTCGGACCAATCTCCCGTTTCTTATTAACAAAGTACATTAAACCATCTACACAAAAATCTGAATTTATCGTTTAAAAGAAAAAGCAAACTACCTTTTTAGTAGTTTGCTTTTCTGATATAGTGGGATTTTAAGTCCTTGCCTCTTTAGGTAAATTTTTATTTTCTCTTTGTTTTTACAAACTTCCCAGTCTGTTTATGAGAAATTGTTGCCTAAATTTTTTCGTTCAATAGCCTAGTTTCTACATTTAAAGAATCACCTAAAGACCTACTATTTTCCTCAAATCCAAGCGTCTGCGCTGTTGAAGAATGAACTTCGTCCAGGAGCTCTGGATTTTCCATTAGTGACATGCCATAAGATGGAATCATTTCTTTAATTTTCGGTTCCCACTCTTCCATACGTTCAGGGAAGCACTTTGAAATAACTTCAAGCATGACATGAACGGCGGTAGAAGCTCCTGGAGAAGCTCCTAATAAAGCTGCTATCGAACCATCAGCACCAGTAACAACTTCCGTACCAAATTGAAGCGTGCCTTTTCCTGCTTCAGTATCTTTAATAACTTGCACACGTTGTCCTGCAACTAATAAATCCCAATCCTCGCTTTTAGCGTTTGGAATAAACTCACGTAACTCTTCCATACGCTTTTCTTTTGATAACATAACTTGACCAATTAAGTATTTTGTCAAAGGAATGTTTTTAGCACCCGCCGCCAACATAGTTAAGAGATTATTAGGTTTTACAGAAGTTAGTAAATCAAAAACTGAACCGTATTTTAAAAACTTAGGTGTAAAACCAGCAAAAGGACCAAATAACAATGATTCTTTATTGTCAATAAATCGTGTATCAAGATGTGGAACAGACATTGGAGGCGCACCAACTTTAGCTTTACCATATACTTTTGCGTGATGCTGCGCTACAACATCCGGATTATTACAAACCATAAATAATCCACTTACCGGAAATCCTCCAATATGTTTTCCTTCAGGAATACCCGATTTTTGAAGTAAATGTAGGCTTCCTCCCCCGCCCCCGATAAAGACGAATTTTGCAGCATGCCGTTCAACAGTATCATTATCAAGATTCCTTACTTTCAGTTCCCACATACCATCGCTAGTGCGTTTAATATCATTCACACTACGTTTGTAGTTTATCTCAACACCTTTATTCTCTAAGTGTTCAAACAACATACGCGTTAACGCGCCAAAATTGACATCCGTTCCAGAGTCAATTTTTGTTGCAGCTATAGGTTCACTTGTTGGGCGATCCTGCATAATAAGTGGGACCCATTCCTTTAGCTTTTCTGGATTATCAGAAAATTCCATCCCTTTAAATAGAGGGTTGTTTGTTAGCGCTTCAAAACGTTTCTTTAAAAAAGAGACATTTTTCTCCCCCTGTACAAAACTCATATGAGGCAATGGCATGATAAAGTCCTGTGGGTTATGTAACAAATTACTCTTTACAAGGTAAGACCAAAACTGCATTGAAACCTGAAACTGTTCATTAACTTTTATAGCTTTACTAATATCTACAGATCCATCCGGCTTTTCGTCCGTGTAGTTAAGTTCACACAGCGCGGCATGCCCCGTCCCTGCATTATTCCACTCGTTAGAACTTTCCTCTCCTGCGTTTTCAAGCTTCTCGAATACTGTAATTTTCCATTCCGGTACCAACTCTTTCAAAAGTGTCCCTAAAGTCGCACTCATGATTCCGGAGCCAATTAAAATGATGTCTGTTTTAGTTTCTCGATTGCTCATTTTTACCAACCTTTTCCCCTAAGATTTGCAGAAAAGATGTAGGCGTCACACCATACTAAGCGCGACCTTAGAACACACCTTTTCTGTCTCAATTACAATATCATAGTGTATACATTTAATTATAGATTAACATATCTACTATTATATGATAATTTTAAATTATTTAAAAGCTGGTAAAAAGTGTGACGCCCACATTTTTACCATAGCTATAATTTATTTTCACTTGGAAAAGGTTATTCTTCTTGTAATGGTTGTTTGTTAAAAAGAATTTTTTTAGCTTTAACATATAGTAGACAGCCCGTTCTTATTGATCTTACCCAGTCGGACTCTGTGAAACTAAATCAATACTTTCCTTAACGTTTTTACATTAGCTTTGTGATAAAGAAACCCCTCACAACTAATTGTATCAAATAAAATCGTGCATGTGTGGAGTGTTCTCAAATGTAGTAAACCATTTATTTCCATTTTCCTTGCCCATTTTCTATTCAAGCTATTAAGTTATCGCCTTACTGGAGTAATTTCTGTAATAACTTCATCTTTAATTAGATGTTTAAGTTCGTTTTTCTTTTGTTTAGCTACCGTTAGTTGATGAATAGTAGAAAAGAAAATAAATGATTTATTTTTAACTTGTTGGCTTCCTTTCGTAGTGGGGTCGTGTAAGTCAAAAAATAATTCTACTACTTCCTTATAAGATACTTTCCAGGGATCAAATAAAATATCTACTATATCAATATTTGCCTCTTTTAAATGTCTGATTTGAACATTTTCAATACCACGAAAAACGGTAACAAATGCCTCTTCACTAAAAAACTCACTTGCACCAAACACTGCTCTTTCCATTATGTTCGCTCCTTTGAGCGATAAGCCTTCTATCCATTAAAAAAACCCCTCTTTAATTTAAAGAGAGGTTAGTATCATTACATACAATCCTCTCATCTTTCAAAGGTTAACACCTTTGCAGGAATTAGCACCGTTCAGTCACTTTGACTGATGGTTGCCGGGTTTCATAGGGCCTGTCCCTCTACCACTCTGGATAAGAAGTTTATCGCTATATTTTTTTATATTAACAACTTGCTACTAATAGTATCAATCACTAACCTAAAATTCAAGTACTATTTTGAAAACACTGAACAAAGTACGATTCACGAACTAACAATAGTTGTGGACTAGTATTTAAAACTAAGCTCCCGAACCAAAATTAACTCCAGACATTATATAAGGAATTGCCGACTTGATAAATTCTTCTGGAGGTGTCTTCTTGTTAGTTCTTCTCCATTCTACAGAAGCACCGTAAATTCCCCAGCTCAAAATGACAGCTGTTATTTTTAAGGTCTCATCCTCTTCATCCTTATTTTGTCTTACTAACATATTGTAAAAAATAATTTCGAGCTGTTCTCTAATAATACGGGCAATCGTTTCTTCGTATCCTCTATAACAACGGAAGGATAAAGATTTTTGAAAGTCCGTTATTGCTATGAAGACACTACGTACCGATTCTTCATTTAATTCGTTTTCCTCAAAAATATTACCATTCAAATTAATCGATAATACTTCTGATAGTACCTTTTCTAATAAATCATATATGTCTTCAAAATGATAATAGAATGTTGCACGATTAATCATCGCTTCTGTTGTAATATCCTTAATGGTAATGTCCTTAAATTCCTTTTTACTAGACAGTTCAATGAAAGAATCCATGATCAATTTACGAGTACGAAGAACCCGGGGGTCCGTCTTTGATTGTGTCATTTTGTTGTCACCCCTACTTTTTAAACAATTTCACGAATGTGTTGTATAAACAACAAATCAAATGAACTATTGGTATTGTCGGTTCTCATTATTTACTAAAATAAGATTATAAGCAAATTTGATGCTTCCGTATAAAATTATGGTAATGAAATATAGAGTATGACTTATACAGTCTGTTCTACACTTCGTATTGAATAAGTTACAGCAAAGGAGGAAACTTAATTGACGAGCAACAAAAAGATGATATGTGATTTAGAAACAGGTGTGTGTGGGGAAGTCAATGAGGAAAAGATGGAATTAATTGACCTGAATCAACCAAAGAAAGTGATTGATCTTTATTATGTAACAGACCCTATTTGCTCTCATTGTTGGGCAATTGAACCCGTACTTCGCCGTTTCACCGAGCAATATGGGGATTATTTTAATGTTCATACGGTTATGGGAGGACTACTGGAGAAATGGGGTGATGGTCCAGTTGATCCAGGTAATGGGATCTCAAGACCCCAAGACGTGGCAGGTCACTGGAGGGAAGTCGGAGAATATTCGAGGATGCCAATTGATGGATCACTTTGGTATGATAATCCAATCCAATCATCTTTTCCCCCTTCCCGTGTATTTAAAGTGATTCAAAAAAATCATAATGATACATCTGCAAATGAATTTTTACGGCGTGCCAGAGAAGCAGTTTTTGCATTTAATCAAAATATTGCAGATAAATCCGTAATGATCAATATCGTCAATTCTATTGGACTTGACGGAGAAACCGTTGTAACTGAAGCTGAACAACCTAACGGACAAAAATTATTAAGTGAAGATTTTGAGCTAGCCAAAAACTTAGGCGTTAGAGGATTTCCAACCATTATCATGATTAATGAGGATAATAAAGGGATAAAACTAGTTGGCGCGCGCTCTTTTGAGGAGTATGTTCGTGGATTAAAACAAGTCCTAGCCATTGAAGAACTTCAGCCAAAACAACAACCATCCCTTTCTAGCTTACTCGAAAAGGAAAAACTTTTATTCTCAAAAGAAATCGAAGTTATGTATGATGTCGAAAAAACAGATATAAATGATTTTGTTACTGGAAAACTTCCAACAAACAGTTATCAAAAGAAGGAAATTTTAGGGGAGTTATACTTTACTACTAAATAACAAAGGAGAATAATAAATGGCTTACGTATTACAAGTTGATTTCAAAATGAACGGACCTTTTGGAGATGAAATGGCAGAGGAGTTCTCTAGCTTAGCGAAAAGTATCAATGAAGAAGATGGCTTCATGTGGAAGATTTGGACAGAAAATCCCGAAAACAATGAAGCAGGAGGAATTTATATTTTTGAAACAAAAGAAACGGCTGAAGCATATTTAGAAATGCACTCTAAAAGGTTAGCTAGCTTTGGAATAACAGATGTTAACGCAAAGATTTTTTCCATAAATTCTAAACTTACTGCGATTACTAATGGTCCACTAAAATAAACTATAAGAATGCAGGTGTGTGAGGTAACACACCTGCATTCTTGAGCTTGAACTTACTTCTTTTTGGCAACAGAGTCAGGATAGACTATAATTACAGAAAATTATTAGGTGTCACAGTAATCGGTAACAGACAGCAGTTCCGTTGGTTGGCTATGTGCCTTGCTCATTGTCTTTTAAAAGCTGTTGATTAAAAGGTGTTCCATAACTTAGAAAAGATCTTCGTAATCAATTTTCTCAACCGTTTTCTTCGCTTCAGCAGAGAGCTCTTCTGAGAACTCTGCCATAGCAGTTTGGTTGGAATTTTCAAATGCTTTTACTTGACTGTCCCTAAGAAAATTAGTAATAAATTGTTTCATTTGTGGCAATTCATTACCACGACCTTTCAAAAAACTAAATACTGCAACTCCCATTCCTACTACAGTTAGTAACATACCTCCGTTGGTTTTACGATTAGCCCCAAATAATTGCTGTGCTCGTCTCCCCCAATTAAATACAGCTCTGATCCAACGAATATGATTAATCATTGAATTCATCAATAGAGCACTCCCTTTCATTAATAACCACCTTAAAACTTAGTATTAATCTTTCTCACACAATTATGAGAACAAACTTTTTTTCCGTTCAACTGATTTTACCGTTACATTATGTATATCATGCTTAATCAAGGTTCATCTATGTTCCATGTGACTTTAAAGCTCCCTTTTAGACTATTTGCAGTACCGACTATTCTATATTTTGAATTAATAACACGGGTACCTCCTTTTTTGAAATAACTTTTGTTGAAATTTATTATGAAAACACTTCTTAAAAATACATCGACCTTCACTTTACGAATTTTCTTCAGAAAAGTTTCTTCATTTAAGATGTTTATTAGCAAAGAGAATTAGCGCTACTCATTATTGAGCAGCGCTAATTCTTAATGATTGTGGTGGTGCTCTTCTGCTGCTATTGCAACGGCTTTCGTTTCATGAACAGTTCCGTATGGATGCTCAGGTGGTGCATAGATCGAGTAGAGTTTAATAGGTGTAGTCCCCGTATTGGTAAGATTATGCCATTTCCCAGCAGGAATGACGAACGCATAGTCATCATAAACTTCTTCCTGAAAATATAAATTATCTCTGCTGTCCCCCATTTGGACAATTCCTTGCCCTTCTTCAATACGGATGAATTGATCTAGGTTTGGATGAACTTCTAAACCAATGTCTTCTCCAACATTGATACTCATTAAAGTTACTTGCAAATGGCTACCTGTCCATAGAGCCGTACGGTACGTATTGTTTTGCTTTGTCGCCTCTTCAATATTAACGACAAACGGTTCTGATCCATAATCCATTGATTGAATAGCTTGCTCATTTAATGAACTCATCCTTGTAGCATTTTCTTGTTCACCCGTTAGAGCCCATGAGAATACATTTCGAATTTGTGGGTGTTGAGTTAGTGAACAACTCTTTCGATAAGCTTCATACCCCTCAACTTCTGCTTCATAAGCCTTTTGTAAACCCTCTCTATAACTTTGAAATGGTACTTGTTCTACTTCATACACAGGTTGACTTCCCGTAAGAGCAGTATAAAGACTTATAAATTGGTTTAAATGATTTTTTTTGTTTTCTAAAGCATTAAGGATGTCATTTTGATGTTGTTGATTTGGTGCCACGTTTGCTAATCGACTATAAAGATCCATACATCTAGCTTCTCTTGTTATTCCTGCCAATACCATTTCAGCTTCTTGTTGTTCATTTCTGTATTGGTTTCTTGGCATATAGTTTGGATTATAGACAGGACTGGTGTTATGAGTGTAATAAGGATACGTATTTTTAGAACGATAATACATATGATTCATTCCCTTCATTAGGTTATAAACCATCTTATGCCTAAGTTTAGAGAATGTACTTCGTTTACATAAAGGAATTAAATTCATTCATTGTGTTAGCCTACACCATTTCTTTAGCAGGAAAAAATGGTTGATTCTATTGAGGAGTTCGTCCACACTGTTAGCGATTATTTACATACCATGTTATTAGAAAATATAAGGAGGTGTATTAAATTGTCTGACAAAAAAGACAACCAAAAAAACTCTAAAGCGCAAGAACCGGCACCACCGTATTTTAACTATAAGCCAATAAGGGATAAGAATGCTGTCTCCCCTAAGGTAAGTAATCACCCAACGGAACCAGAATTAACAATAGAACCAACAGCTTTTCAGGTTCCTGTAGTTCTAGCTGAAACAGTGATTCAACTAGATTTAAACCCAACAATTAAGTTCCCAGAGCCTGTTTTGGAAATCAAAGAGATTAAGAAAAACCTTAAAATCACGCAATGTCGTCTACTATTACCAACGAACAAATTATTTATTACTGGATTTGTTCGCAAAAACATTCAGTATGCTACACCACGTTTCGGTTCAAAAGAAGCTGTCGTATCTAACATTCGTTCCTTAACGGTCGATGTTCCATTTAAAGCTGTCACAGAAGTAGATTATATTAACAAACCAAAATTCAGCTTTGCACCACCTACTCAAAGTTCAACTTACTCTATGAAATCTCACCTTGGTGATGGGTTTGCATCTAAAGACCATCTACTATCTGCAGACTTGGCTCAATTTGACCAATTTAGTGGAGAAGAATTTAATGAAATCCCTTATTGTGAATTAGTATCTAGCCGTTTCTTTGAATATGATGAGGCATTAGACCGTAAGATGGGTAGAGTTCATGACGAAAAAGGAAATGCCATCGATGCTCCATTTGAAGAAGGAACATTTAGAGAAATTGAAGAAAAAATGGTAGTAGAAATGAAATTAAAGGTTTTACAAAAGCAACAAGTTAAAGGTAAACATGATAAGCACGACAAGCATGGACACTAAGTAGGAAGAAGATTGGGCTGGTTAACGTATTCTCACCAGCCCTTTTTCTATTTCATTTAAGTTTTCACCATCGCAATAATTCTTCAAGCCCCTTATCCATCTCTGTATCTTTTTCTATTTTATTTGTTGAAATTTTGGATATAGTAAAATAAAAAAGGTGATTTCATTGGATGATAAAAAGAATAAAGATGACACACCATTATTCGATCGGTATAGCTTTATCGGATTGTTAGGGGTAATTTTAGTATTTTATTTAGGTTGGTGCATTCACGAGTTTATGGGCTTATAATTTTTCGATATGGATTTAGACATTGTCTGTTAATGAATCAATTAAAGAACTGAAACTTGTATGAACAAACGATCTCTCTCACTGTTCTTCTAGACACCCATCCCCCCTGTTTTTCATACACTCACATCACCAAAATCGATCTACTTTTCCGTTGTCTTAGCAAATAACTTAATTAAAAAAGGCAAAGCAATAAATAATGCTAAGACTCTAGCCATTTGCAAGGTCGCTACCATCGCCGGTTCAATATTTAATGCTGATGCTGTAGACGCCATCTCCGCTGCCCCTGCAGGAACAATACTTAAAAGGCTCGTAAACCAATCTATTGGAGTTACTAGAAAGAAGATCGTCGCTAAACCAAGGCTCATTATGAAATACATCGATAATGTAGCTCCACTTATAACACCAATGCTTTTAATTTGTTTAAATGTCTCTCGGTCAAATCGCATTCCGATAATGGCTCCCATCACTCCTTGTGCAATCCCTGTAATAAACCCTGGCATTTCTACTGTAGGAAACAGCAAATGAGCAAAAAAGCCTATTCCAATCGCGAAGAATAAGGATGAACCAGGGAATGCAAATTTTTTGCTTAGGATTATCGTAAAGAACATAACTGCAGTTAATAAAGTAAGAGAGAACGCGTATTGATTTACAGAAAAGCTATTTTTTTGTAACCCTTGAGTAATTACCGGTGCATTTAAACCAACCACTAAAGGGATTACTAATACGAACAAAGTAATTCTCGTGGTATGAAAAGCCGCAACAATTTGTTGATTTGCTCCGTATTGATCGCTTAGCGCAATAACTTCTGAAGCTCCACCTGGAAGACAGCAAAAGAAGGCAGTATTGCTGTTTAAATTAGAATACTTTTTTAGAAATTTCCCTAGTGCAATACCCCCAATTAATGTAAGGATAAGGATAAATAAAAACGGAACTAATAATGATTGATAATCTAGAAATTGTTCTGGTCGTAGCATTAAACCAATACTTCCACCTATCATTGCTAAGGATAATTTAAATAGGTTATTTGGAAGATGAATTTTCACAACGAAAAACGCACTTACAATCCCTGTTAATATAGATCCAAGCAGCCACCCCGCCGGAATGTGAAGCCATGAAAAGACCCCTCCTACTGTAACTGCGATGATAATATAGATTATTTTTTTGATCATAGTGATCGCCTTCTTCTATGGTTAAAATTTAAAGGAGGTAATAATGCTATTATTGTCGATATATAATATATGGTCCTGCCTTCCCACTATGTTAAAGTTTACCATACTAAATGAATGGCAAGCTTCAAATGGTGAGATCCCCATTTGGAAACAAATGGATAATGTGCTAGAATGAGACAAAACTAGAAAAATCACTTTAAAAAGTTAGATTAAAAGGAGACACTCTTATGTCATTGAATGATTGGTTTTCTAAAGGAATGACCTATTCTGAATACTTAGAGAATATGACTGTCAATCGCACAGAATTAGAAGGGGTTTACAAATCTGTAGAACTAACACCCGATGATGTTACATATTTTTCAACATTAAAAGAGAAGAATTTGCGTATTATTACGCTATCTGCTGATTGGTGTGGGGATGCAGCATTATGTGTACCAATTATGAAACAGATTGCAGATATCGCTACAGCTGAAATCAGATTTCTCATCCGTGATGAGAACCTAGAACTGATGGATCAGTATTTAACGAATGGGACATCTAGGTCTATTCCCATTTTTATTATCACAAATGAATCAGGAGAAGAGCTTACTGTATGGGGACCACGTTCACCTGAGGTGCAGCAATGGGTGACGGAACAAAGAGCAAAATTGCCGTCTAATGATGCCCCCAGTTTTCCAGAAAAACAAAAGGAAATGTTTGCTGCTTTTAAAAAAACGATCACAACTAATTCTTCCTTTTGGCAATCTGTGATCCAGGATATCCGAAAAAAGTTTGAAGTTGATTTGATTAAGTAAGCCTACGACTAGGATGATTGAATAAAGTTCCCTTGCCTTTTTGTGCTATAATTTGTATATTCGAAATATTCTATTGATGTTGCCTTGAGTTTCTCTCAAGGTTTTCATTTATTTCAGGCTGAAACGTGATTAAATTCGTTTTTATAAAACAACAGCAATGAGGTAATTAGTATGCAAATTTCTCGACCACGATTGTGGACAAAAGATTTTATTATTATTTGGCTTGTAACGTTTTTACTTGCTTTAATGTACTTTTTAACGATGACAACGATAACGGGATATGTAATCGATACGTTCTCTGCCTCACAAAGTAAGGCAGGGCTAGCTGCAAGCATTTTCGTTATTGGTGTTCTTGCAGCGCGATTCTTTACTGGAAAGTACCTTGACATCATAGGTGGTCAAAAACTATTTTATATTGGGCTCATTTTAACCTTTTTGGTCTCATTACTTTTCTTTCCAATTGAGAACTTAAACGTATTAATTGTTGTCCGTTTTGTTCAAGGGGCTGTACTGGGTGTTGCTCTTTCCGTTATGCAAATATCTGTTATGAACATTATCCCCGTTCAACGGCAAGGTGAAGGAATCAGTTATTATTCACTAAGTTTAATCCTCGCCACAGCATTAGGACCATTTATTGGCGTTTTCATAATGCAATTAGGCAATATGAATATGATCTTTATCGTTTGTACGTTTTTGGCGTTTTGCTGTCTTTTATTATCCCTATTTATTGTCATTCCTAAAAGAGAAATAACAAGTAAACAACTCGAAGAAATGAAAGGCTTTAAGTTCAGCAATTTCATAGAAAAACGAGCTCTTCCGATCACTGCTATGATCGGGGTCTTATCAATCTGTTATGCAGGTATTTTATCTTTTCTCGCTTCCTATTCAATGGAGATCAATCTTATGACTGCAGCAAGTTACTTTTTTATTGTCTATTCAGTCTGTGTTCTCGTATCTAGACCTTTCACTGGCAGAGTACTAGATTCAAAAGGAATTCATATTGTTATGTTCCCTGCGTTTTTTCTTTTTGCAGCAGGCTTGCTTGTTCTTAGCCAAGCCGAACATGGGATCATGCTACTTATTGCCGGAGCATTAGCAGGGTTCGGATTTGGTAATTTACAAACAGCGACACAAGCTTTCGCATTAAAAAGGGTACCTCAACACCGGGTTGGACTAGCAACGTCAACTTTCTGGATTTGTTATGATTTAGGAATAGGGATAGGACCTTTCTTGCTGGGCTTTCTTGTTCCGTTTATCGGCTACCGAAGCCTGTATTTGACATTAGCGATTGTCGTATTGGCTTGTACGTGTATATACTATTTTGTGCATGTTAAAAAGAGATCTGATCATAAACATATTAGCCATGCAAGTCTAAAACAATAGCAATTCGCCAAGAAATAGCTTGATCATTATTTAACATTAAAAGGACAAATTCTACTGTGCAAAGCAGATTTTGTCCTTCATCTCTTCCCGTAGGATATTTCCTCCTATGCAGAACCTAATTTTCCATCCATCCCCAATTACGTTCCATCAAGCAACTCCCTTGTCTTCTCCAGTATCTCTTCATCCTTCAAACGAAATTTAAACTCTACTCTTCTAGAAGCTTGATTACTATAGTTTCCTTCTTCGTCGGTGCGCCCTTCAGTATAGGACCTTCCATTGACCGTTAATTTCGTCTTTAAATGCTCTTGAATATTTTGATAAGGAAAATCCCCACTTAGGATATATTCTGCTACACTAAATGCTCTTTGTTGAGATAGCTCTAGGTTATATAAATAGCTGCCGTTTCTGTCTGCGTGGCCTTCTATGATGATTTCTGAAATATAATCCTCATAACCATTTTCAAGTAATACATCTAAATAAGCCGGAACAAACTCATCTAAAAATTCAAACGCCTCTGGTTTTAGCACAGCCTCATCAAATTCAAACAAAATATCGGTGTTAAAGATTAGTGCACCCGTCTTCTCATCAATTTCAATACTGAGAGAAGAGTCGCTAAATTCTTCATTCAAATCCTCAATGATATTAACCCTAACTCCCATAATTTGATCGATCGTCCGTTTCATCTCTTCAATTTGAAATGATTTAATGACCATCATGATGATAAAGATAAGAATAAAACAAAGCAAAATCGCCGTTAATAAATCCGTGAATGACGGCCAAAAATGACCTTCCTCCTCTTCTCGGTGAAATAACCGTTTGTATTTATTGATCATTTGCTTCCACCCTTACACGGTAGCTTTGTCTTCCCACATCTTGTGAAAACGACTGAAGCTGGCGATTTAATTGTTGAAACTCTTGACTCAACTCCTGTAGCATTTGCTGGATTACACGAGCATTTCTTACATGATTATCTTCCGTGATGTCCCCTATTTGCTTCAATTCTTTCTTCATTGCTTCATTAATATCGATTACATATTCGCCTATATTTCTGCTTGTCTTTTCCAATTTATCGCCAAGCGTCCCTTCTAAATTAGCGACATACCTCGATAGTGTCTCTTTTAACACATCGACACTCTGCTCAATCTGATTCTCTCTCTGTATTATCGAGTCAGACATTTGCGTAACAGTACGATTCATCTCATGTAACAATTGTTGGTGGTTCCGTCCTTGTTGTTCTGAATACCTAACTGCATCGTTCAAGTATTTTTCAAAGGCTTGAGAATTAGTTGATTGAGCTTTGATATGATTGGTAAATTCATAGTTAAATTGCTTCAATTCGTCAAAACGGTAGGACAACAGGTTTTGATATTCTCCTTGTGCTCTATTAATAGTTTCAAGCTCATTAGGCAAACGGGCGATAGAGCTTCCTAGTGTATGAAAGTCATTTCTCAGTTCACCTAAATACGTCGTAATCCCAGCTAACTTTGAGCTAACATCACTGCCAAGAATACGTTCAAATTGCTGATTGTTGTCTCTCATCATAATTACAAGCTGATCACTTTGAGCATTCATTCGCTCAAATGCAGCATACATTGATTCCTGTTTTTGGGAGATTGAAGAAAAATAGTCCTTTAAATCAGTAACTGAGTATTGGAATTGATTCATTGTTTCAATTTGAGAGGTTGATAGTTCATCAATTTTTTTATATGTTTCGGTAAATGCACTTGTCATCTTTTCATTTCTTTGATCCATTTTATAAAAATAAGAAAATAATTGATCAAAATTTTTATTAAGCTTTTTTACGCCACTATCAAATCCGTCAGTAACTTCTTTGACATTATCAAAAATAACCGTGAAATCCTTTAAGTTTTCGGACAATCCCTCATTAAACTTTGCTAAATCCTTCGCAGATTGTTGCAAACCGACCGTATATTCTTGAAATCCTGCAAACGATTGAACAATGCTTTGCAAAGATTGTTGATTCGTTTCCCTAAGCTCAACAATAGAAGAATGAATGGTTTCCGATACATCAATAAGATGACTCATTGGATCTTGTTCCCGTTCATCTAAGAAAGATTCCGTTTTTAACATAATATCAGTTAACAAAAATTCTGTATTCGCCACACGGGTCACAACTGTCATGACAAGCGATAACCCCATACCGGCAATACTTGTATAGAATGCTACATCGATTCCGGCAAGCACCAATGCTACATTTTCAACGAGCTGATCTCCAGTTGAATCAATGCTGCCGAGGGACATAGCAAGTCCAATAAATGTTCCTAATACACCAACGAGAATAAAAACAGAGACCGTCATTTGAATCATTTTAATCAAGCTTATGATCGGCACATTAAACACACGCCAACTAGAAAATTTCTTTTGTACAAAGGTCTCGACTTTCACCGGTTCTTTTTTCGTTTTATACTCGTATTCCCCTTGAAACGTATTAACCGGTGCGATGTCCAATGAATTAGTATCGTTGATGAAATTTCGAATTCTTCTCAACTTGCTATATAAAATAAAGTGAACGAAAACGGCTGCGACAAATGTAACAAATAATACCATGAAAATAAGTTCTATAAACGGATTCGATACAATTGATTGGGCTTGCTGTTCAGTCGTAAAAAATGCCAAAATCGCTTCCACCATGATAAATCCCCCTAGCCCATTTTCAATAATTATACTTTTATCTTTGTTATAACTATTCAAAAGTGGGACAAATCATGCAAGAGATTATGTTTCTAATAAGAGAATGCCTTGTTTGAAACAATAGGTGAAAACATCACACTTATAAAGCTTGCTTTCACATTGACTTTATTATTTCTCCAAGTCTATGAATTCCTTCTTTTATTTCTTCAAGTGTGGCGAAAGCGTAAGACAACCTAATATATTGAGTGGAGTGTTTATCATAAATATTCCCAGGATTAATGAGTACTCCTGTAGCTAAGGTTTTCTCAAATAGATGCTTGTTCTGAATGCGAGAGTGCACTTTCACCCAAATGAAGAACCCACCTTTTGGCACTTTCCAAGAAGCGACTCCTTTTAGGTATTCAGCTAGGGCTTTTAAGGCAACGTCTCTACGAATCCTGAGTTGCTCCCTTACGTTTATCAAGTGTTGTTCATAAAGCCCACTTGATAACCATTCTGCTGCCACCCGTTGGGAGAGCGAACTTGAACCGTAATCTGTTTGCATTTTTAAATCGGCTAATCTTTCAATTACCGATTCCGGTCCTACCATCCAGCCGATTCTTAAACCAGGGGCTAACGTTTTCGACAGGCTCCCTAGGTATAACACATTCCCGAATTTGTCGTTCGCCTTTAACGGAGGAGGTGGCTCTTCATCGATCCATAAATCTCCGTACACATCATCTTCAATAATCGGGATCTGCTTTTGCTCACATTCCTCTATTAACTGCCTGCGTCGCTGTTTCCCCATTAATACTCCAGTAGGGTTATGAAACGTCGGGATCGTGTATAATACCGAATTTTCTTTTTGTTGGTGACCATCCCTTATCTTCTCAACAATTATCCCCTCTTCATCTGCAGGAAGTGCTGTTAGCTTCATTCCTCCCGCTTGAAAAAGAGAGAGTGATAAAAGGTAAGATGGACGCTCTAAATAAACTGTCGAACCCTTGCTTAAAAGACCGATCGAAATCAATTGTAACGCTTGCAACGCACCGGATACGATCAAAATCGCAGAAGGAGAAGTGTAAATCCTTTTCGTTTCTAAATAACGGCAAATTTCTTCGCGTAAATGACTATTCCCCTTTGGCTCTTCATACATAAGTGGCGATAATTCATCCGAAACCTTCTTCATCACTTGCTTCATTTCTTCTAATGGAAATATATCTTGTGCTAGTTCACTTTTACCTAACTGAATATGCTCATTTTTTGCCTCAAATTCATTAATTTCTCTTACAGTTTTCATGCTTTCTTTATGTATACCTAAAGCAATGTTTTCATTCCAATTCACTGGTTTTGCAGCATTCATTAACGTCCACGTATTATTCGCCACGATCGTTCCTTGTCCCATCCTCGCTTCAAGGAGCCCACATGCCTTTAATTCATCAATTGCTGTAATCACCGTACTGCGATTAACATGAAACAGCTTTGCCAATTCACGCTGGCTTGGAATCCGGCTGCCGATTACCCATTCTCCCCTTGTAATTTTTTCTGTAATTGCTTGAATAATTTGTTTATATTTTGGTTGGTTCAAAGGTAACCTCCTCCCCCTTATCCTTGCTTAATTGGTTGGGTTATATTTATTCTAACTGGTTGGAGACATTGTATCACTTCCCCAATACAATTGAAATCAGTTATAGGAATGCTTATTAATTGGTTGGTTTTTGTTCGCCAAATAAAAGGGAGAGGAGAGGAGAGTCATGAATAAGAAAGCTTTTGTTATGGCACTGATCACGATTATCATATGGGGATCTACCTTTGCTGCCATTCGCGCTAGTTTACAAGGAGGATACGAAGCCGGACATTTAGTGCTGATACGTTACTTGATTGCATCAGGCTTGTTTCTTCTATTTGCCTTATCACCTAGAGTAAAATTCAAACTCCCGACTAAAAGGGACTTACTTCGCATTGTTATTCTAGGATGGGTTGGGATTAGTCTGTATCATATTGGAGTTACGTTTGGAATGCGAGATGTCGCAGCAGGTACGGCCGGCATGATTATTGGCTCCGCACCGATCTTCACGACCATTATTGCTCTTGTTGCCTTGCGTGAACGGCCAAGTACTGCCGGTTGGCTTGGTCTCGGGACTGGATTTATCGGAATTATTTTCATAACACTCGGAACTTCTGGTTCAACCTTCTCAATTTCTGGAGGTGCATTTTTTGTGTTAATAGCGGCAGTTGCTACGTCTATCTTCTTCGTTTTCCAAAAGCCGTTGTTAGCTCGCTATCATCCAATTGAATTAACAGCCTATTTTACTTGGGCTGGAACAATCCCATTTTTTCTTTTTACACCGGGTCTTCTTACGTCGCTCCAACAGGCAAGTCTTGAGGCGCATCTAGCGGCATTATACACAGGTATTTTCCCTGCAGGAATAGCGTACGTCACATGGGCGATTGCCTTATCACATGGAAATGCCAGTTCAGTATCAAGCATGATGTACCTAGAACCAGTGATTGCTGTCTTAGTTGCGTGGATGTGGCTAAATGAGTGGCCTGCGCCTTTCTCCCTGCTTGGAGGAATTATTGCCCTTTTTGGGGTATTCATTATTCAAGTGTTAGGCAAAAAAGCTCGAAGTTCCTCTATTGGGGAAGGAATTTAAGTAGTTTATATGTGATACGTCAGTAGACCCTCCCGATTTTTTGATGTTAATCAGTTCGGGCTTTCATCCTAAGCGCACGAAAAATCGACAGGTAGCTAGCACCTGTCGATTTTATCCATTATTCAGATAACATTAACTTTTCTAACTGCAAAGGTTCGATGTATTCGCCATCTTTATAAGCTCTCATATTACCACCAGAGATCTCATCGATCAGAACAATTTCTTTGCTTTCTCCAACACGACCAAATTCAAACTTAATATCATACAACTCAATACCTTTTTTCTCTAATTCTTCCTTTACAACGTTCCCTATTTTCTGTGTCAGATCTTTTAACACTTTGTATTCATCTTTTGAAAGGATGCCTAACATATCAAGAGCATCCTCAGAAATCGGAGGATCTTGACGATCATCGTCTTTTAACGTTACTTCTACAAATGCATCTAGACTTTGTCCTTCCTCTGCATACATCCCGTAACGACGCAAGAAGCTTCCTACTGCTCTATAACGGCAAATAACTTCAAGGCCACTACCAAACACCTCAGCTGGTTTTACTGTCATTGTTCCTTCATTTATATTCGCATCTATATAGTGGGTTGGGATTTGTTTTGCTTTTAAAGCTTCGAAAAAGAATGCCGTTAACCTAAGGCCAGCCTTCCCTGCTCCCTCAATTGAAAGTCCGACTGTATTGGCCCCAGGATCAAATACCCCATTTTCTCCCGTCACATCATCCTTAAACTTCAACAAATAATTTCCATCCTCTAAGCTATAAACATCTTTCGTCTTACCTGTGTATGTAAGCTTCATCATATTCATCCTTTCTCTTTAACTACTTTACAAAAATAAGTATGCACTAAACTGTCTAATAAGCCAATAAGTTGACGGAAAATATCGAAAAATATTTGTAACTTTCTCACTTTTTTTCAAATCTCAAATGTATTTTCACATTTAAGATTTAAGATTTCGAAATCTGGACACATTTATTTATCAGTATTTCAGTGCCTTTGTACTAGGGGATGACAGTATCTTTTAAAAGAGCTTCCAAAAAACGTCAGCAATCTAATAATGACAGGCTCCATTAGTTATGCCTATACTTAAAAAAAGCTTTTATAACAAGGTGGAGATTCCATGCTAGATTATACAATTCATAGTAAAGCTGACGGTCAAGAGTATGTAGTTCTTCTACACGGCCTTGGTGGAAACTCAAATATTTTTCACAAGCAAATTGAACCTTACAAACAATGGTTCAATGTTATTACGATCAACTTACCTGGCCATGGGAACTCGCCTGATTTGACATCCTATTTGGAAGGGTTTTCTGTAAAAGTTGTAGCAATAGAAGTTCTCAAAACGTTGAACAGTTTAGGAATAAGGAAAGCTCACTTTGTTGGCGTTTCGCTTGGTACGATCGTCATCCATCGCATCCTACAAGATGCTCCTGAGCGTATTCGAAGTGTCGTTTTAGCCGGAGCTGTTACTAGATTTAACCGTTCTTCCAAGGCTTTGCTTTTATTAGGTAAGACTATAAAAGGCTTCACTCCTCACTTATGGATATACAACCTCTTCGCACATATTATGATGCCGAAAGCGAACCATCGTAAGTCGCGAAGTATCTTTATCAGAGAAGCTATGAAAATGAAACGAAGAAATTTTCTTGGTTGGTATAACATTTTTTTGACTCTTGAACAAAGTCCTCCATACCTTCAAGATCAAACATCAACTATTCCTAAGCTTTATATATCAGGACAAGAAGATCATCTTTTTATTGATACGCTAACGGAGGATATTGAACACGATCAACAAGCAAACTTAGTCGTGATTGAAAAATGTGGTCACGTTTGTAATATTGAAAGACCGGAAGAGTTTAACGAGATATCGCTCGGCTTTTTACTTGAGCAGCAAGAGCCGATGAGACAAGCAAACTAAGACAAACAAACAGGAGTGTCGAATTTGAATATATTTTTAACCGGTTCTACAGGATTTTTAGGTGGGAAATTAATTAAAAATTTAATCAAAGGAACAAAAAATGAGTTATTTGTACTTGTCAGAAACATGGATAAAGCAATGCGTTTACAAGGGAAATTTCAAGTTGAAGAACAGCAAAGGATCCATTTTATAAAAGGAGATATCACGCTTCCGAATTGTGGTTTAACGGAAGTTGAAATCATGCAATTACAGGATCGCATTGACGTCTTCTATCATCTAGCTGCTTTAGTGAAATTTGACCAAGACAAGCGTGATGAATTGTTTTCAGTGAATTATGACGGCACACAAAATGCGCTCCATTTAGCGAAAAATATTAAAGTAGATAAATTTTTATACGTGAGCACTGCATATACAGTTGGTAAAAAACAACATGGCTTAGAAGCTCTCTATTCGCCTGCAGACGAATACCATAACCCTTACGAAGAAAGCAAAGTCAAATCCGAACATTTAGTCTTTTCCTACTCTGACGATATGAATGTTTCTATCTTCAGACCGTCTATTATCGTCGGCGATTCTAAAACAGGAGAAGCAGACTCCGATTTCACGTTGTATGGTTTTATGAGAGGAATTGATCTGTTTAAACGAAGAGTGTCTAGAAAAGCCGAGATGAGTAATGCTATGTATCGCTTGATAGCCAATAAAAACGGTACATCCAACCTTGTCCCTGTCGACTATGTAGCAGACGTACTAAGCATAGCCTCATTAAAGGCTGAAAAGAATAAAATCTATAACATTACGAATCCAGCTCCTCCTAAAAACATCGAGTTACTAGCTATGTTAAAGAATGCTCTTGCATTCGAGCAACTCTCGATAGTCGAAGATGTAGAACTAGTGGAATTAAACCCGGCAGAGAGAAAATTAAATGAAATGGTTGATGTGTTCCAAGTTTACCTTTCAGGTTCGATTCAGTTCGATGATGATCACACACAAGAACTGCTAAATGGAACTCATGTAAACCATTTACAGTTAACTCCTGACATGATCCAAATGATTATGAATGCATATTTTGCCACGGAATTAGAGACAGTGTAAACAAAATCGCCAGGTGCTGAGCACCTGGCGATTTTTAAATTTCACCCCAGCAGATCATTAATGCATAAATGCTAAACGTAAACTGTAACACATACAAATGAGGAATATGTTTATCGGCTGCGTGCATATCTTTATAACAATTCACTAAATGATTATGACTGGGGGAATTCAGAATAATTAAGCTCAGAAAACTAATTACCACTTTCAAAGAAAGCTTTGAATATTGCGCCGTCTTATACACCAAAAGTGAAGGCTTAGGAAGGTATAGGTTTGAAGAATACGAAACAGAGAAAAAAGAAACATAATTAACTTCATGAAAATGAAAAAATGATGGCACGATGGCTTTCCGTCAGAACGGAAAGCCATCTACCAAAAAAAAAACGATTCTTGGATTATACCTACAGAATCGTTTCTTAATAGCACTTGTGGTATTAAGGAAGCTTATTCAACATACTTCTCAACAAAATTCCATACGCTGTTCCAATAAGTAACCGGATCTACTTTTTCTGGATCTGCATGCCCTGCGCCGGGAATGATGAGTTTATCCTTGTCTACGTTTGCTGCTTCGTATAGTTCACCTAACATTTCATAAGGTACGAACGTGTCCCCATCTCCATGAATAAACAATATTGGTGTTTCACTTTTAGCAACTTGGCCTACTGTAGATGCTTCGTACAAATCATACCCTGCACGAATATTTGTTACTGTATTTGCTGCATTAATAATTGGAAATTCAGGCAAACCAAAGAGGTCATCGAGTTGATAAACAAACACATCACTAACAGAAGTATAACTAGAAGCACCAACAATCACTTTTACGTTTGGTGGTAAATCCTCTTCTCCGGAAGTCATCATTACCGTCGCTCCTCCCATCGACTTTCCGAATAATACAATTTCAGCGTTTGGATCTCTTTCAATAATTAGATCGATCCATTGAAGCATATCTTTACGGTCAGGCCACCCCATGCCAATATAATGCCCTTCACTTTCACCATGTCCTCTAAGATCTGGTGTCAAAACATGATATCCTCTTTCGTGAAAATTCCGAGCATATCTGGTCATTGATGTCGCATCACTGTTATAACCATGAACAACAATAACCCATTTATGGTCAGAAGACTGATTTTCATATAAATAGGCATTTAGTTGTAACTGATCAGATGATACAATAGTTTGCTTGTTTGGTTGATTCTCCTCCTTAAATACCACATCTTCTATTTCAGCCTGCTCTGCGACAACTTTTACAACGGCCTCACTTTCCTCTAAGTGAGGGTTATCAACCATAAATTGCTTTTCTCGTTCGGCGTTTAATGCAAAATTATAAAAATAGTTCCCGACCAAGCCATATGCCACAACAAGAAGGACAACAATGAGTGATCCACCAAGAATGAATAGCTTTTTCATATTCTCACTCCAACAGTTTATTTATCTTGCATTCTCTAATGAATGGACTCGCAATCCAAATTTCTTTATTAAGTAATATTCTTTATTGATTTTTCACTTTAATATTTCTAGTTCTTCTTTCCATTCATTAATATGCTCTTTCGTTCGAGCAAAGAAATAAAACTCAGAAAATTTATTTCCCTCAATATGATCCTTCCAAGCAATTTCTTCTTTTCACTTTGTTTACGTAAAAGCTATTCATTAATTTCAACTTCACTTGGCTTAGGGGCACGAATTTCATGTTCAACAAATTGTTTATCTTGCTTTAATGTCACACGGTCTGTTCGATATGGAAAAAGCTCGTGTTACTTGTCCCTTATAATTAATTTTTATTTCTAGCAATACGATCTCTTACCTTTTTCAATCGGTCACGATAAGAAATAATATCAACACGTGCTTTTTCAGCTTCAGGGGCAATCGGTCTTAACTTTTCTAACTCCCAATACTCAACAATAACATCCAAAACTTGATCAAAGTATTCAAGGGGACCATAATTTGCTTTTTTTGCGATAATGCTCATTCTATCTTCAAAATCCGGCATAACCGTACCTGGCATTTGGAAGTTTCTAATGACGTGGCCTAGATAATAACAATAATTCGGCTCTAGTTGCAAATGGAACTTTACTACGTCTCGGTAGAATGCATAGTGTAAAATTTCATCTTTAGCTAATCTTCTTAAAAGAGTAGATAGATCCTTATCGTGTGCACCAGCAACTTTGGCTACATTGTTATAAAACACCATTGTTGCAAGTTCTTGAAGTGTTGTATACACCATTGTTTCAAATGGTGTATGGAAATCAGGTGACCAACCACCCTCAACGGTTAGTTTATGAAGCTCGTGTAATCTCTTCGGGTCTACGTTTCGAGTAATGAGCAAATAATTTTCTAAAAGGTTAGAATGTTGATCTTCTTCAGCTGTCCAAGTTCGAACAAAGTCTGTAATAACAGAAAGGCTGCCTTTAAATGTTTGTTCCAAGTGAGAGGTAAACCAAGGCAAATTAACTTCAGTAAGTAACGCTGTCTCAACAGCGACAATAACCCCACTCGGGAGAGTAACTTGGCTTTTATCCCACGGTACCCTCCTAAAATCTTGAGCTTTATCCCACGGTAAAAACTCATAATAACCCCAATCTATTTTAGCAGAGCGAACTTTGTGCTCTTCATATATTTCTTTAATCTTAGCTTCTAATCGGAAATCTAAGTGGTTTGTTAACAATTTAAAAACTCCCTTGCTTTTTTCTCTATTTAAGGATATCAGCAATCTTCTTCGAAAGACATATTTTTGTGATAATTCGAAAAATATCAAGAAAAATTTTTCTGAGTTTCATGGGACTTTCGTAACTTATCAACCTATAACACAGCCGAACAGAGACATACATAGTGAGCTAATTTGTATAAGATGAGATTAACTCGCCTTTTATCAATGCATAAATGTGTAGTCAAGTGCTATCTCTAGCTACAATACGCATAAAAAAAGACGTCCATCGAGGGACGCCTTTTTATTGATAAAATCAGAACCAGATTGAAACGCTTAGCAGGGCTCACATTAGTAGGGTGAGAGAATAGAGGAAGTCGTCACCGGTATTTTCTTAAAAAAGTAAAACAAATTTCTAATAACAATGCTTGATTACTCAATTTTTATTTAAGTGAAATGAAAGTATTTAATTTGAGATATGATGACCGATATGGCTATGATGATCGGAATGATCTATATTAATAGTATTATTACCGTAAAATGCCCCTGCCATTACAATCATAAACATACCAACAGTGGCACATGTAATAAGGATGGAGGCATGTTTAATTTGATTCCCACTAGGTTCACGAGATTTTATTATCCCTGCTTCCTCTCTGATTATTTTAATGAGGAAAAAGAGTGAAAGGAATGCAATCACTGTAAGGAAAGAACTTACAATAAATATTGAGTTAACAGGTAGCATCTCTCCAAGCATCGCTCCCATCAATCCCCCCATTACACCTCCCATTAACCCTTCAAGTATAGTCATCTTATTAAAAAGTAGTCCAATAATCACACCAGTAGCAATACCAATAATTATTGAAAGGATAGTATTAATAGTGTAATTTTGGTTTAGTGCAAGAATGGTACCTGCTAATAAACCTGACATCGAGCCAATTGTCATCGCCGCCATCATACCGGTTTTACAGGATAATTTCTTTCTTATTGGAAAAGTTAACTGGAATGTTCTAATCGTTAAAAAGAAAATAATTGCAAAAATAACCATTTGTATGATTATGTACATTATTATCGCCCCCTCTTTAATCTCATTTCCTACTAAATATTCTTAGTCCCCTCATACCAAATAGAATTCCCCTTTTACTTCTTTACACTTTTCCTAAACAACCTTGAAAATAAAGGATGATAGAAAGCACTTAGACTACCATCTTAATTTTTGTTTTCAGTATTACTAAAAATGCTTGCAAGCGCTTTCCTATCATCCCTTTAATAAACTAACTATTAGAGAACTATCTTCTTAATCGTGATGCCCTCCACAAGAACAAGAATCATTTGTATTTGGTACTTTCCAAAGTGGGTTATTACAATACTTCGGATCTGCACCTACCATTGTCATAAACATAGGATGATAGTTTTCACAAATGTTTAGTTCCGTAAGTACCCATTTTTCAGGATCTTCCGCATAGTTCTTCCAATAGTCACCAGTCATGTTTAAGCCTGGTACAGCCGGAATCCAAGACTCCCCTAATAATAGATCCGGATCTCCGAATTTTTCAGCAATTTTGCGAATCTTAGGATCATCCAATGCCAGTAAATGTCCGTCTTTTATCAGTGTTTCTGTACTTCCATCAAGCATTTCCAAAGTCACCGTTGGAAAATAAAGATGCACATGCCAATGTCCTACAGGTAAGCCCATGTTGGCAGCCTCACGTTCAGCCGAACTTGAGATAATCGTTCCAAACCCGATATGAATTACACCACTTCGCATACGCTCATATAGACAATTCAACCATCCTTTTAAGAAATCTTTTCTTGGACGGTGAATATGAGGATTCGTACCAATCGATGCTTCCCACCAACGGAACAATCCTTTATCAGGGAATCCAGGATATTGCAGGTGATCTGTTTCCGCTTTCACCTTACGAAGTTTATCCCCGAACTCTCCACCCTCATGGATCTCAGTAATCTTTCCGTTTTCAACTGACATGCCAATCCAAGGCACAGGTCCGATGTGGTTGTTTGTTCCAGCGATATAACCAGTTGCATCCTCTTTAGGGATGTATAACCAAGGTCTTCCCAATACGTGTCCAGGTAAGTTCGTTTTTCCAAACTCTTCATTTCCACCCCAGAATCTCTTCACTAACTCTGGATTGAAAAATTCTCGGTTTTCATCCCAATACTCATCAAAATTGGTATAACTTAAATCCGTACCTTCTGGATCTGTAATATGAACTCTACGAGAGTTTCTGATCTTATCCCATGTCCAGTTATCTATTGCTTCAATAATCTCATAGGCAATCGTATGAGCAGGTGTTGCTGTAAGCTCAGGTGTGATGAAGGGCATCCGTTGAATTTTTATATTTTCTGCTCTTAGTACCGGACCACCATAACCCTGAAGGATTTTATCGTACTTCCCTTCTTTTTCCATTTCTTCCCATTCGTCCATCCACTCAGCAAGTTCTTTTGTACGAGCTAAGTAATACTCTACTTCATTATGCCCTTTCCATGTGACAATCGGTCCTTTATCGACATATTTGATTTCATATTTTGTCTCATATTTCTCAAGAACTTTCTTACATGCTTCGATAACCAAAGGATCATGCCAGTTGTCTACGCGAAGAATGACGCGCTCACCTGGTTGTAAATCCCATCCCGCATGTAAACCGTGGTTATATGGACGTTTTGCAAC
The DNA here is from genome assembly GCF_056619965.1 of Halalkalibacter sp. HAAS-P014. NCBI lineage: Bacteria > Bacillati > Bacillota > Bacilli > Caryophanales > Bacillaceae > Halalkalibacter > Halalkalibacter sp. HAAS-P014. The sequence goes on from NZ_JBWQTV010000011.1 coordinate 104,273, forward strand.
AGCATCTAAATATGGTACTAATTCATCGGCACTTTTTATATCTACCATTGGAGGGCAGCGAGGTTTTTGTTTTTCGATAAGTGGTGGACTGGTAAAATTAGGTTTCCCTTTTAGACTCGTGTTCATTTGTTGTCCTTTGCTCATAGCACTCTCTCCTTTAATTATGTTCTATTTAAATTTTAACAATAATCTGTTTATTTATAAAATATATATTTCGTTAGTTATTTATATGTTTTAAATATAAATATTCCCCCTGTTACCTTTTTATCAACGGATAAAAAGCCCTCCAACAAAACACTTTGGAGGGACGAACATATAAATACAGTTGGTCAGGAGGATCCTCCCAATATCAACTTCGGATATGCAACTTTCATAGCTAGTTCGTAGATGTTGGGTCAATATTTAAATGCCTCATTACATACAAATAATCTGCTATTCCCTGTTTTAAATCGTATCTCGGTTTATACTTAAGTTCCTTTTCAGCCAACTCAATATTAAATACATAATCATAAGAAGGAGTACTTTTTTCAATAGTGACAAAGTTTATTTCTGTGTCCGGATAATAACTTTTCACAACTTCTGAAAACTCTTTTAATGTGACGCCTGTTCCTGTCCCGATATTATATACCCGGGAAACTGGGTTCTTAGCAAACAAAGCGCAAATAATACCTTGAGCAGCATCCTTAACGTAAACCATATCATCAACTTTTTCAGAAGACTGTGTAACTGTAGTTGGCGTTTGACACATCGCATTTTCAATTAAACTGCTCGTTACAGCCATTGGCCCATGTCTTATAAGTTTACCCGGCCCATATATTGATCCAAAACGTAATGATAAAAATTGAATACCGTATTTCCTTTCATAATTCTTTCCTAATAATTCACCAGTGTATTTTGTAGTATCATATACAGATATCGGACAAACTGGGTCAGCTTCTGAAATTCTTCTGTCACTTGAGAGAGAGTCTATCTTCCCATAAATACCCTTAGAACAAGAATAAACAAACCGATTTATTCGATAATATCTCGATACTTCCAAAAGATTCAAAGTTCCTTTCACATTCACTTCAACTGCCAACGGGGGATTCGCTTGGCAAGCTCTCGACATTAAAGCTGCTAAATGTACAACCGCGCGAATCTTATATTCTTTAAAGATAGGATAAAGCTGCTCTAAGTCTAATATGTCACCTTTTACAAGATCCACCTTATCTTCAATATCTCTAATCAATGAAACATCAACTACATTCGTTAAAGCAACCGGACGTTCACCTAAATTGACTAGTTCCCTAAGGACATGAGAACCAATTACTCCGGTTCCTCCTGTTACTAAAATCGACATGATTATTCTCCTTTTTATTAAGAGAGGATTGATCTCTTGAATTAATACAACAAGATAAGCTAGGCATTAAAAGAACCTTAATCGATAAGTCATTTAATTATCAGCTTAACCCCGTCTAGAACAACATTCCACTTGGAAGATAAATGTTCATTACCTTTTCAAAAAACATCCAAATTACTCCCATTGTGATGACTGAAAAAACTATATTTTTACTCCATTTCTTTACTCCAGATAAATTAAATACAATAATTAGCAATATACCTACTGATAGATAAAAGCCAATCCAATTAATAAAATAAAGTGATAACATTGAAATAGCAAATAAAAGTAATAGTTTGCTAAAGTTTATATGACTCTCATCTTTTTCATCCTCTTCTACATTATCCACCTTGTTTTGTTGCTTTTTAGCTGTAATGATACGAGTAATACTTAATAAAAGCCCTATCATGGACAAACCAAATATAGACCATAATACAAGGTAAGGAAATGTACTAGGCGTTATCCCAAACTGAGCTTTCATGGCTAATGTTTGATGAGGAGTTACTAAAATGAAAATAACAGCCAATATTGCCATAATTGTATATGCAACGACATCCCTCATAGCTCCATCTCACCCGCCTTTTTAATCCGTCTTTTACGAGCCTTGATAGCTTTAGATACCAAAGACCATAGTAGAAACAGTATAATTATTGAAAGCAATACTACCGAGATCGGTCTTTCAAATACAACCATTAATGAACCTTGCCCAATCATTAGCGATTGACCGAATGACTGCTCGGTAAGCCCACCTAATATTAGCCCAATAATAATAGCTACTCTGGAGAATCCAGCTTTTATTATCAATATACCTAATAAACCTAATACGACAATGATAACTAGGTCTAACATTGACTGGCGAACTGTATAAGCAGCTGCTAAACAAATCACTAAAATAATTGGATAGATAATGGATGAATCCACTTTTGTAACAATCGATTTAAACATTTTACTATAAATTAACGCTAAAGGAATTAATATAAGGTTTGCAAGAATCAAACCGATTATAGCCGTATAAACGATGCCAGGTGAGCGCTCCATAATCATCGGTCCCGGTGTTACTCCATGTATAACAAAAGCCCCAATTAAAATAGCTGCGGCTGCATCCCCAGGAATTCCGAATGAAAACATTGGTATTAAGTTCGCACCACCAACTGATGAATTACCTGATTCCGCAGCTGCAACTCCTTGTAAAGAACCATCTCCTACTTTCACTTTATCCTTCCTGCTTCTTGAACGGGAATGTTCCAATTGGTAATTCATAAATGCCCCCATGGAAGGTCCTGCTCCAGGTAAAATCCCAATAATTGCACCTATGATTGTTCCTCTTAAAATTGCAGGCAGAGCTTTCATATATTCAACAAGTGTTAATCTTTCTTCCTTGTTCCCTACTTGCTTCACCTTAACTGGTTTACTCCCTTTAATTTTTTTCGTTATTTGCATAAAGACCTCAGGAAGGCATAGTAAACCTAACACTGCAATCATAATATCAATTCCGTTTAATAGTCCGGTACTTCCAAAAGTATATCGTGGCGAACCGGTCAAAGTCTCCATCCCTATCATCGCGATAAATAGTCCAATTAACCCACTTATAATATTCTTAATTAAGCTACCCCTTTTACTTTCTGAAATACTTGCCACTGATATTAATGCTAAAGCAACAAGAATTAAAAATTCTGGTGGGCCAAACATTAACGCCAGTAGCGCCATTGGAGCAACGGCTATTAACAATAAGATATCTGTTAATAGATCTGCTGTAGCACTTGAATATATGGACATTTGCACTGCCTTTCCACCCTTACCTTTTTTAAACAACTTATAGCCATCAAACAAGGTAGCAGCAGCGGCCGGAGTACCCGGTGTCCCTAACATGATTGAGCCTAAACTTCCAGAGAATGTACTAGCTTTATAAGTAGCTGTTAGCAAAACAATTGCAACTGTAAGAGGCATATTATAAGTAAACGGAACCATTAAGGCTAAACCGAGTGTTCCTGACAACCCCGGAATAGAACCTAAAAACATGCCGATTGTTACTCCGGCAACAAGGGCCAATAAATGTGCCCAATCAAACAATGAGAGTAATGAACTGACTAGTAAATCGACCATTTTTCTCCCCCTTCAATCATAAGATTCTCAATTAGTAAATCCTCCTATCGCCTGCAATCTCTTTATCTTTATTAAATATTTAATAACTATCCATAATTAATTAAAAAAACAAATTACAGACGCTCCCATATGAGAGCGCCTAAAATAAGTTTAAATTCTAAGCACCTATTCAGTTCTGTCTTCCATAATGTTTGTAATTACTTCTTTACCTACTTTATGTTGATACTCAAGTTCTTCGTCTTTTAAGAAAACATTGCTTAACATTAGTTCCTCTATCTTGTTAACTACATTTGGATCTGTTAATACCTCTTCAAGAGTTGACATTAATATCTCACGCACTTCATCCGGAAGACCTGATGGAGCGATAAATAAATAATTATGAATTAGAGGATTATCTATCCCAAAATCAGATAGTATTGGAAGATTATCTAAATGGTCAACTTCTTCTGAGGTCGTAAGAGACAGAACCCGCACTGTCCCTGCTTCTTCATGCTCCCTGGCATCATTTAACGGTGTCACTACTACATCGGCATCACCAGCTAAAAGGCGCAACATAGCATCGTTACCACCAGTAGCACTTAATAATCCGACATCTTCAATACCATAATGGTCTGCTACCAATTCCCACCAAAGGTGTGTGATACTACCTGTTCCTGATGGCGCAACTACTAGTTCACCTGGATTCGCTTCTCCCCATTCGCCTAAGTCTTCTAACGTTTCCCATTCGCTATCTGCACTTACACTGATTGCATTAATATACTCCCCCATTTGAGCAAGGACATCTAAGTCTTCTAAACCTGAAATGGCCGCTTCGGTTTGAGCTAATGTAATCTCTACAGCCAAAGCTCCTGTACCAACTGTATAACCATCCGGGTCAGCTTGCGCAACTTTTACGTGCCCAGGAACCGTTCCTCCTCCTGGTAAGTTATCAATTACAATAGGCACCCCCAATTTTTTAGACATTTCTTCAGCTATTAGTCTAGTACTCAAATCTGTTACAGAACCAGGGCCAAATGGTACGGTCCAATTAATAGGTTTTTTAGGAAAATCAACTTCCTCTCCAGTTTCTTGAGGCTGTTGCCCTTCTGTCGTTCCAGATGTACTTTGATTACAGCCGACTAATGCCAATAAACTTACTAAAAGAATTAGTAATGGAGATGTTAGTAATTTTCTCAAATTATTTTCACCCTTCCGTGATTGAATTAGTTTAGTTCTCAATAATTTCAATTTTGAAAATGCCAAATCTCTAATAGAATGAAAGCGTTATCAAATTATAAAAAAACTCTCATAAGGCTTAATCCCATTGCCTCCTTTCAAATATTCATAGTATTTATATTTGAAATCTTACCACAATCTCAATTTTCTGAAAAATACAAATTCAATGCATCATTTATATGAAAAATATATGAATAGTTTAGAAAGCAAACTTAAGATACGGATAACAACATTTTCGGCCCAGCTTCTTACCTTTAATCATTTTACTTATAGAACATAGAAGACAAGTCATATTATTATTATTCGGTAAAAAAGATACTATTCTTACAATGCATTACCCTGGTCAACCTTGTGCTCACATACATTTTCGACAATTCTGAATATACTTTACTTACTAAATGGGGTTTATTATAATGTCTATATATTCGTAGAGAAACTGCCATGCTTGAAAGTAATTTACTGAAAGAACTTTAACAAGTAGCATATTACCCTTGTCTTAGCCAGATTAACCTAATCAAAAAAGGATGTGCAATATGGAAATTAGACACCTTAAATACTTCATAACTATTGTTGAAGAAGGGAAAATTTCACAAGCAGCCAAACGATTAAATATTGCTCAACCACCATTAAGCCAGCAACTGAAATTACTCGAAAATGAATTAGGTGTAACGTTATTTGAGAGACATACCCGAAAATTAATCATTACCGAAGAAGGAAAGTTATTATATCAACGAGCAAAAGAAATAATGGAATTACTATCTGGTACCTTAGACGAAGTGAAAGAATTTTCTGAAGGGACTAAAGGAACATTAGCTATAGGTACAGTAGCTTCACTCGGAGCTAAACTTTTACCTAATAAAATTCATGATTTTCAACAACATTATCCCGATGTTCAATTCCAAGTGTGGGAAGGCGATCCTAACCGAATTATGGAGTTGGTTGAAAATAGAATTATTGAATTAGGAATAGTTAGGGTACCAATTGATACTAAGATTTTTAATATGATTAATTTACCTGATGAACCTATAGTCGTTGCTATGAGCCGTAATTGGAATCTCGGAAACAACCAAGACTATATTTCTCTTTCAGAATTAGAAGGAAAGCCATTAATGTTGCTTCGAAGACAACAAGGAACTTCAATGTATAACCATGAAATGTACATAGTTGACATGGTTCAGAATGCCTGTCTCAATACTGGATTTGAACCTAGAATCATTTGCGAAAGTAGCGATATCATGACTTTATTAACTTGGGCCAATCATGATATTGGAATTGCTGTAGTTCCAAAGTCAGCTATAAATTTAATACCCAACACAGATCTAATATTTAAAGAGATTAAAAACCCCACCATTATGGCTAGACCCCCTGCATTAATCTGGTTAAAAGGACGTTACCTCTCCCATACTTCCAGGAAATTTATGGAATATTTTTCTCTTGATGAATCTTCTATTACCTAAATGAGAAAATAGGACAACTACAACTTCTATTATATTATTGATACTAAAAAAGCTATCTAACACCAATGGTCGTTAGATAGCTTCTAAAAATCTATTCTTTCCCCTCTGCTAGAGAATGAACCATGTTCCCTTTTCTTACAGAACTAATCACGTATCCAATGACTCCACCTACAACAGATGGCACAATCCACCCTAACCCCACAGTATACAAAGGAAGATAAGCAGTAAATAACTCATGAAATGTCTCAAATTGAATTCCTGTAGCATTTAATCCTTCAAAAATGCTGACAATAAATACAAATAGTATACTAGCTTGATAGACTTCTTTTTTCCCTTTGAAAAGTGGATGTAAAAATGTCAGAACCATTAAACAAATTGCTAATGGATAAAGCATTGATAATACAGGAACGGATATTGCAATTAACGTTGATAACCCAAAGTTCGAAATAACTGCACTGAACAATACAAACAATATAACCCATCTTTGATAAGAAACTGTTGGCATTAATTTATTAAAGTAAGATGCGCATGATGTGATTAGGCCAATGCTTGTCGTTAAACAAGCAGCAATCACGATTATAGCTAGCAACACTTTTCCAAATGGTCCGAAATAAAAATGTGATGCAGCAGCTAAGATCGCACCTCCATTATCTAAGTGCCCGAACTCAGTAACGCTTGTAGCTCCCATATATGAAAGAGACGTATAAATTAAAGCAAGCAAGATTCCAGCAACCACAGCAACTTTAGAAGTGGTAATCATAATTTCCTTTTTAGTTGTTGCCCCTCTATCTTTCAGAATATTAATAATAATAATCCCAAAGACAAATGCCGCTAGAACATCCATTGTTAAGTAGCCCTCTTGGAATCCTTTAAAAAAGCTATTGGTCATATACGCCTCAGCCGGTGCTTGAACTTGTCCCATTGGATTCACAAATGCAACAACAACTAAAATCCCGATAAAAATCAGCAATAATGGCGTTAAGACCTTTCCAACAATATCAACTAATTTACTTGATAATAAAGAAAATATGAGTGTGACTCCAAAGAAAAAGACCGTAAAAATCATCAAAGGCAAAAAGCTCTCCTGTTCTCCTAAAAACGGCCTTATCCCCATTTCGAACGAAACTGTATTGGTTCTCGGTATCGCAAACAGTGGCCCTATTGCTAAATATAGAGCAATGGTAAAGACGATTCCGTATATTGGATGCACTCGACTTGCTAGTGATTGCAAATCACTTTTACCAGAGAAAGCCAAAGCTAAAATCGCAAGAATTGGCAATCCAACTCCTGTCACAATGAATCCGGCATTTGCTAATGAAATATTCTCGCCAGCCATTTGACCGAGCATTGCAGGAAAAATTAAATTCCCGGCTCCAAAAAATAATGCAAATAACATAAACCCTACTACAATGAATGAACCTCTAGATGTCATATTCCTTTTTCCTCCTACTGTTAACAACAAACACAAAATAACCTTTGATAAACCTATATTGAATTTTTAAAATATACCACAAAACCTTTATATTTTTGCGAATCCCTTATTTTTTTACAAGTCTCGACAAAATATATCATATAAAAAATTTTAAATCAATATTTATCTGAAAATAAAGTTATATGAGAATAATTAATCAATCGACAAATATCTACCAGTGTCAATTCTTGTTAACACCACCTTTATAAAAGAAAAACTTGATCAAAGATTAAAACCTAAATAGAAAAACAGGTGAATCTCTTCAAGAAGAGATTCACCTGTTTGCTACTGCATACTTTGGCTTACACTTAACGAATCTAGTTTTTATTTAAGAATTTAGGCTTTTAGAAATGATCAGGTTAGGTTCTGTCGTATTCACAACCTCTTCCACTGTATATCCATTTATTACCTCAACCAGCTTCAGCCCTTCATCAGTAACATCAATAACGGCTCTATCAGTAATGATGCGATCTACTACCTTTTTACCCGTTAGTGGAAGTGAACACTCTTTTAAAATTTTAGGTTTTCCTTGCTTATTTACATGTTCCATAATCACTATGACACGCTTTGCTCCGTGCACTAAATCCATTGCACCTCCCATGCCTTTAATCATCTTTCCTGGAATCATCCAATTAGCGAGGTCACCATTTTCAGCCACTTCCATTCCACCTAGAATTGCTAGATCAATATGACCTCCTCTAATCATTGCAAAGGATTCTGCATTGCTAAAGAAACTAGCTCCCTTTATCGTTGTTACCGTTTCTTTTCCAGCGTTTATTAAATCCGGATCTACTTCATCCTCAGCTGGATAAGGCCCGATACCTAGTAGACCATTTTCTGATTGTAAGACAACATTTTTGTTTTCAGAGATATAATTTGCTACCATCGTTGGCATCCCAATTCCTAAATTTACATAAAACCCGTCCTGAATTTCTTTTTCTGCTCTTTGGGCAATCTGTACACGCACGTTATTAGCCATCTTTTTCCCTCCTATTAATGTTTTGACGTTTGAACAGTTAAGCGTTCGATACGTTTCTCTTGCTTTCCGACAATAAGACCTTGTACATAAATGCTCGGAGTATGAATTTCACCAGGATCTAATTCGCCACTTTCAACAATCTCTTCAACTTCGGCAATCGTAATTTTTCCGGCAGCTGCCATCATTGGATTAAAGTTTTGTGCTGTTTTTCTATAAATTAAGTTTCCATGTTTATCAGCTTTCCAAGCTCTGATTAGACTTATATCAGCAGTAAAGGCTTCTTCTAATAAATATTCTTTTCCGTTAAATACTCGCGTTTCTCTACCTTCAGCAATCGGTGTACCAACCCCGGCCGGTGTATAAAAGGCAGGGATCCCTGCTCCCCCAGCACGGATTTTCTCCGATAATGACCCTTGAGGTACTAGTTGAACTTCTAATTCCCCACTCAATACCTGTCTTTCAAACTCCTTATTTTCACCTACATATGAAGCTATCATCTTTTTAATTTGCTTATTCTTTAATAGAAGACCTAAACCCCAATCATCAACCCCGCAGTTATTTGAAATAACTGTTAAATCTTGAACATTCTTATCCCTTAAAGCTTTGATTAGATTTTCTGGAATTCCTACTAACCCGAATCCCCCAACCATCAGTGACATTCCATCTTTTATTTCTAAAACTGCATCTTCAAAACTGTTATAGATTTTTTTCATTGTCATGCTCCTCTCTTTTATGTTCTTTCAATAATGGTAGCCACGCCTTGACCACCACCAATACATAAAGTTGCTAATCCATATTGTTGGTCACGTCGTTTTAATTCATGAAGCAAGGTAACGAGAATTCTAGCCCCACTTGCACCAATCGGATGGCCCAATGCCACTGCTCCCCCATTCACATTCAAAATATCCTTTGGTAAGGCAAGTTCCTGTCCAACTGCTAAAGCCTGTGCTGCAAATGCTTCATTCGCTTCAATTAAATGTAAATCTTCAATAGTAAGCCCTGCTTTTTTTAGTGCTTTCTTCGTTGCAGGTACTGGACCGATTCCCATAATACTTGGGTCTAGCGCCGCACTTGCATTCGCTTTAATCGTTGCTAATGATTTTATCCCAAGCTCTTCTGCTTTTTTACGACTCATAACAAGTACAGCTGCTGCACCATCATTTATTCCTGAGGCATTCCCTGCTGTTACACTTCCATCTTTTTTAAAAGCCGGACGTAATTTATTTAATTTCTCTGCTGTGGTTCCCGGCTTTACATATTCATCTGTATCAAATACAATCGGATCCCCTTTACGTTGTGGTATTTCTACAGGTGTGATTTCATCCTTGAATGCCCCATCTGCAATTGCTTTTTCAGCTTTCATCTGACTCCAAGCAGCAAATTCATCTTGTTCTTTTCTGGTAATTTTAAATTGATCACAAACATTCTCTGCCGTAATGCCCATATGATAATCATTAGATGCACACCACAATCCATCATGAATCATACTATCGACAAACTTCTGATCTCCCATCCGGAAACCGTCCCTTGCTCCCATTGAAAGGTATGGCGCTTGGCTCATATTTTCCATACCACCTGCCACAACAACTTCTGCATCTCCCGTTAAGATTGCTTGTGTAGCTAAATGGACGGCTTTTAAACCAGAACCACAAACTTTATTAATTGTTAAAGCTGGAATATTCTCAGGCATCCCTGCTTGAAGGGCTGCTTGTCTGGCAGGATTTTGTCCAAGACCAGCTTGAAGGACATTACCCATGATGACTTCATCCACCTGATTAACATTCATTCCGGCCCTATCTATTACTGCTTTTAAAACATTGGCACCTAATTGAACAGCACTAACATTTTTTAAACTACCTCCAAAATTCCCAATCGCTGTTCTGACGGCGCTCACAATAACAACTTCATTTATAAACAATTTGGCCCCTCCTTTATTTTAGAATATTTTTAATTTTCATTTTCATCTCTTGATTAAAGTTTACACCAGCAACATTTATAAGTAAAATGAATAAAAGAAATATATTTTATTCGATATCAGAATAAAGGGTGATTTAAATGGAAATGAAAGATTTACGGTATTTTATCGAAGTAGCAAATTACGGAAGCTTCACGAAAGCAGCAACGAATACGTATATTAGCCAGCCGACGTTGAGCAAATCAATTAAAAAATTAGAAAAAGAATTAAACGCAGAATTATTCGAGCGCTCTACTCGGAGTTTAAAACTGACGGACGCAGGAGAACTTGTATACAAACAAGGTCTTAAAATTTTAGGGGCAACAGACGAGCTTTCTATATTATTGGACGACCTAATGCATTTACCAACCGGAGAGATAAAGATAGGCTTACCTCCTCTAATTGGAACACTGTTTTTTCCATCGATTGCAAAAAAGTTCCGAACCCTTTACCCTCTGGTATCATTGAAATTAGTTGAACTCGGTGCAAAAAGGATTGAGCATTTAGTTGAAGAGGGACAAGTTGATGTAGGAATTATCGTATTACCGACTGATTATAAGAGATTCAATATATCTCCCTTTATCAAAGAAGAGTTTATGCTTTATACAAGCACGAAACATTCTCTAGCCGAGCGTAAAGAGGTAAAACTCAAGGATTTGAAAGAGGAAAATTTTATTCTTTTTAACCGGGAGTTTGCATTACATGACCTTGTTATTCAGCATTGTCAACAAGCAAAATTCACCCCAAACATTGCCTTCGAAAGCTCACAATGGGATTTGATTGCTGAACTCGTCAATGAACAATTAGGTATCACGCTTTTACCAAAATCGATTTATGCAAAGATGGATAAACAGGCCATTAATATGACGCCTTTACACTCTCCTCCAATGTGGGAACTTGGAATCATTACTAGAAAGGATAGTTACCAATCCTTCGCCGTCAGAGCATTGCTACGGTTTCTTACTGAGGAATTTTAGTATATAACGGATTCACTTACTAATTATATTCATCAAAGAAGCTATCTATGACCAAATAGGCTGGTAGATAGCTTAAATTCTCTTATAATTTAATACCTCCCAAATAAATTTTTGTTATTTTCATTAAATTCTGATATCATAAAGTGGATTTATATGTCTAAAAGGATACGAGGTAAAATATATGTATAAAAAAACGCCAAAACACCTCCCCCTTAAAGTAAAGATTATGTTTTACTCTATTTCAGTCATACTAATCATTTTAGCTGTAGCTGGATTCTCATTTTATAACATTTTATCAAAATCGATTGAACATACAGTGGGAGAAAACGCCCTTGAGATGACATCCTTTTTATCGAAGTTATCTGTTGTTCGAGAAGCTTTAACAGAAAGTGAGAATAGCAGCGAACTCCAACTCATTTATGAAGAGTACTTAAAAGATATGGATGGTGATTTTTTTCTAGTCCTTGTTGACCAAGATGGCATTCGTCATACTCATCGAGACCCTGCTTTAATCGGCCAGCATATCACAGGAAATGATGTTGAAAAAGCCTTCTCTGGTGAAGCATACATTTCAACAGCAGACGGGGTTTCCGGCCCTACTTTGCGTACTTTTGTACCAGTTATTGATCCCGAAACCAATACACAGTTGGGTGTACTTGCACTTGGCTTCTCACAAGAAAGTATAAGCCATTTGGTTCAGAACAATTTACAAAATCTTATATTTTGGCTGATGGTCGCCCTTTTATTTGGAATTATTACATCTACCGTACTGGCAAAACAAATTAAAAGAATCCTATTTGATCATGAACCTGAAGAAATCGCCAAACTTTTTAGAGAAAAAGAAGCAATGCTCGAATCTTTAAGTGAAGGCATTATTGCTATAGACCACAATAACAACATTACGTTAATCAACAAAGCAGCGAGAGACATTCTAAATTTACCCGAGACCCTAAATGAAAATAAAGCCTATGACCTGATGGAGGATTTTTCTCTTGGTAAGGTTGTTGAATCCCCCTATAAGAAATCGAATATAGAATTATTTGTTAACGGTACTACTATTTTAGCAACCTATTGCCCTATTACTGAAAAAAATAAAACATGGGGTTACATTATTACATTCTACGATATATCAGAAGTTCGAAATCTAGCAGAAGATCTTACTGGTGTAAACCAATATGTAGATGGGCTAAGAGCTAAAACTCATGAATTTGCCAACAAATTGCAAACGCTGTCAGGGTTGATTGAACTAAAGCATTACGATGAGGTTCTTGATTACATATCTAATACAAGTTTGCAGCAGCAACAACTTCTTGATTCTCTGACTCAAAATGTACGTGAGCCCAGATTATTAGGACTCCTGCTAGGAAAAATTCAACAAGCTGTAGAATTAAATATAGAAATTACTTTTACACCGGGAAGTAAATTAGGGCCACTTCCTGCCAATATCTCTGTAGACAGCGTGGCTCTCATAATAGGAAATTTACTGCAAAATGCGATTGACGCTGTAAAAGAAAAAACGGCCGGGGAAATCCAGATTACTCTTATAGATAAAAAAGACAAAATAACCATTCTAGTTGAAGATAACGGCGACGGAATTAACGATTCGAACTTCAATGAAATTTTCAACAAAGGCTTTTCTACCAAAGGAACAATAGGTTACGGGTTATTCCTTGTTAAACATCATACCGAGAATTTGTTAGGTGGAACGATTCATTTGTCACAAGATGAAGGTGTATCATTTTCTATACAAATTCCTAAAGTTGCTAATCTAAAAAAATAGGGAGGGTTACCAATTGATTTCAACTTTTATTGTCGAAGATGATCCAATGGTCGCTAACATTAATGCCGAATACCTCAATAAGTTACCTTCATTCTCGCTAATTGGTACATCAAAAAATGGGCAAGAGGCATTCGATCAAATTAAACGATTGAAGCCCCAACTTATTTTGTTAGATGTCTACCTCCCCCGCTTTAACGGGATTGAATTACTAAGAAAGTTGCGAGCTAATAACCTTGGCATTGATGTTATACTAATCACTGCTGCAGATGCACCGGAAATCATTGAGGAAGCCATGCGTCTAGGTGTAGTCGACTGCATCCTCAAACCTTATGGTTATGCCAGATTTAAAAGCTCGCTTTCGTTTTACGAAAAGAGACAGTCAGTTTTTCATACATCAAATAAAGTTAAACAGTCAGACCTTGATCAACTTTATTTTTCTTTGCAGGAAGATGATGAGAATACGGATCTGAATCTTCCAAAAGGGATCGATCCAGTCACGTTGAAAGTTATTAGAAATCAATTAAAGAAAACGATGTTGCCATACACGATTAACGAGTTAAGTAAGCAAGTGAAAATTTCTACACTTACTGTTAGAAAGTATATCGAATACATGATCCAGCATAATGAAATCGAACTGGATTTAGAATACTCTGAAAAGGGAAGACCAAAAAAACTATACTCTATAAAGAAATAAGTCTTTAGTGATTAACTTTTATTAAAGCGCTTACAAAATTATCCTTTTATTACATTGGCAGATTTTCATCTTTCTTCCTTCTTTTCATTAGTAACTTGGCAACAGGTGGTGCGATAATAAAAAATGTAATCAATGACAAAATCACAACCGAAATGACACTGCTTACAAATATTTCAAGGCTTCCATTAGAGATGTTTAATGCTTGGCGAGCTGACATCTCTAATCGTGGAGTGAGTACAAATGCTAATAATAAAGGGGCAATTGGATAATCATTAGATTGGAGGACAAAAGCAACCACACCAGCAATGACCATTACCCAGACATCAAAGATATTGTTATTCACGCTATAAGCCCCTACCATACATACTACTGTAATAATCGGTATCATCAATGAATTAGGAATGCGAATGACCTTCATAAGAAATGGCAGAAACGCTAAACCAGCTAACAAACTAATAATGTTACCGATATACATAGATGAAATTAAACCCCATACAAAGTCTGGATTGTTTTGAAATAAAAGAGGACCTGGGTCTAACCCCCACATAATTAATCCTCCCAAAAGAATAGCTGTTGTTGCCGATCCAGGGATTCCTAATGATAATAATGGGACAAATGCACCAACAGATGCTGCATTATTTCCTGATTCAGCAGCGGCAACCCCTTCTATTGCCCCTTTACCCATTTGTTTTTTATTTTTTCCTATCCTTTTTTCTAGAACATATGAAAGCAGTCCCCCTGTTGTAGCTCCCGCACCAGGTAAAACACCTAGAAAATTCCCTAAGACACCTGAACGAAGAGAAGGAAAAAATATTCTCCTTACATCTTTCTTTGTTGGAACACTTTCCTTTAACGTAATTTTTTTATCGTCTTTGATATATAATTTATTAGCGCACATGACTAAAACTTGGCTAAAGCCAAACATTCCAATAATCATCGGAATAAGCGATAGGCCACTAAGTAAATTATCTGACCCGAAAGTAAACCGTGCCTGCCCAGAAATAATGTCCACACCAACAGTCGCTAATACAACGCCAAACACCGTTGCAGCAATCCCCTTTGCAGGATTTTCTCCAAGCAGCCAACCAACCGAACATAAGGCTAACAAAATAAGCAATGCCACCTCTGCAGGTCCAAAAGCTAAGCCGATCTCTGCCAATTTAGGTCCAAGGAACGTTAAAGCAATGATTCCAATCGTTCCCCCAATAAACGAAGAAATATTTGCAATAAATAAAGCTTTTCCTGATCGCCCTTTTTTTGATAACGGGTACCCATCTAACGCAGTCGTAATTGCCGGAGCATCACCAGGAATATTGATTAAAATCGCACTATAGGCACCCCCATATAAACAACCGTAGTAAACTGCAGCCAGCATAATAATACCTGTAATCGGGTCCATCCCAAAAGTCAATGGCAGCAGTAAAGCAACTCCTAAAGCAGAGCCTAAACCAGGTATCGCACCTACTATGATACCTAGAACTGCACCGATTAGCGCGGCAAACATGTTCTGTATTGTTATCGCTTCTCCAAAGCCAGTTAGGAGCAGTTGTATGGTATCCATTTTCTCATCCTTTCATTTATATTCCTATTAATCCTTCTGGTAGACGAACATTGAGAGAAACCTTGAAGACAAAATAAATGACAAAGGTTGTCGCAACCCCGTAAATAGCAGCTCTAGAAAACCGATATTTCTCTATTACCTTTAACCAAATGAACACAAAAATTAAAATGGATAGGATCATTCCTATAAGATAGATAGACCCTATCAATAGTAAGCTACCTACAACCGGGTAAAGATGTTTCTTCTTAAAAGAAAAAGCCGGCCGAGGATTTTTTATAAATATATAACAACTGCAAACGGCTAATAAAAGTGAAGCTAGCACAGGAATAAAGCCACCTCCAGGCATATTATTTTCCCAGAAGGTGTAGCGAAAGATCCCTTGTTGTATCCAAAAGAGTGAAACTAAGAAAAGAACCAGTGAAATTCCTCTTGTCATTTGCGTTCCTCCCTTAAGTAATTGTTAGTATTAAGGTTCTGTCTCAATAGGGGTCTGACCCCAAACTGAACTTGGGGTCAGACCTTTGCTATGAGATAGGCCTTTGTAATAATTAATCTAGCAGTCCCATTTCTTCTGATGCTTGTAAATAGAGTTCAAGAACTTCGTGGTAAAACTCTTTGCTTTCTTCTGCATTCAAAAATTGAGGATTTAATTGATATCTTTCAATGTAGTCAGTTTGCCACATTTCGGATTCATGAACTTGTTTTAATACATCCTCCCAATATGCAATTTCTTCATCAGACATCTCCGGTGGACCTACATATCCGCGGAAAGAGGCAAGTTGAATGTCCCCATATCCTAGCTCTTCAAATGTAGGGACATCACTGAACAAACCGCTTAAGCGCTCTTCACTAGAAGTAGCCAATGCACGAACACCTTCGGCTTCAACTTGTGATGCAACTTCGTTCGGGTTCGATAAAATGACATCAATATGTCCTCCTAAAAGTGCTGAGATCGTTTCTCCTCCACTATCAAAAGGAACGTAACTAAATTGCGCCTCTGTATATCTATTGATTAAATGGCTTAAGATGTGTAACTCTGTTCCCGTACCCGTTCCACCAATTGAAATAGTATCAGGATTCTCCGTAGCCTCACTGACTATCTCTTCAAATGTTTCGAATTGACTATCTCCATTCACAACAAACAAATAACTATCAATCGTAAGGGTCCCTAAAGGTGTTAAATCTTCAATTGTTACATCGTTATCATTTATAATAGGGCTGATTAGCTGACTTGAATTCCAGCTCAGGATGGTATTATTAAAACCCTTTCTGTTATAAGTATATGAGTTGGCAATTGCCGTACTTCCCCCAGGCTTGTTTTCTACTACGACATTGGCATCGATAATTCCGTTTTCTCTAATTACTTCAGCAAGCATCCTAACGTTAATATCACTTCCCCCACCGGCACTTGCAGGGACAATAAATTCAACATCCCCATCTAGCGTGATTCCTTCACTTGCATCCGTGTTATCAGCCGTTTCTGTACTTTGGTCTTCATCATTTTGGCTTGCCTCAGTTTCACTTTCATTTGACTGAGTTGTTTCATCTGAACACCCGATCATCGTGATCATCACTAATAGAGAAAACAAGACCATTAATAAAGTTTTTTTCATTCCTTCTCCCCCATTCTCTTAATCTACCAGGCTTTCAAACTTTATTTTTGTTATTCGTTGATGAAAGCATAATGACTAATCCTCTTTGATGTGGGTTCTCTCAGCAATCTCTTCATCAATTTCTATGCCTATTCCCGGCCCTTCAGGTGCAATAAGATAGACTCCATCTTCTCCCCTTTCTTCTTTCAACTCTGGGCCTTTGATTAAGCTGTCTTGAAAATATTCACGGTCTGTGGCAAAGTATTCAATCCATTTTACATTCGGATGCCCAACTGCTAAATGAATATGAATTTGCTGAAGGTTCCAAGGTGAAATCGGAATATTGTACGCAGTGGCGAAATTGTATATTTTTAGCCAATCTGTAATTCCTCCTGTAGCCATTGCGTTAGGCTGAATGATATCAATCGCTTTTTTTTCAATGAACTGCCTAAACTCATGCAGCCCACTATTTTGCTCTCCTCCTGCGATATACGTGTTCCCGGCGTATTCACGCACTCTAGCATATCCATTAATATCCTCAGGAGCTACCGGTTCTTCCAGCCAATATAAATCATATTTTTCCCATACTTTTAACTGTTGAATGGCTGTCTCTGTATCCCAGGAACCATTTATATCAACCATTAACTTAACATCCGGACCAATCGCTTCACGTACTGCTTGAATCCGTTTATTTGCCTCCTCTAAAGGAACGGCAGAAGAACCACCTCTAATTTTAATTGCTGAATGACCCTTTTCAACATACTCTGCTGCTTTTTGAGCTAACTCATCAGGAGGTAGCTGATGCCCTACATTCGCATACGTTACAATTTTCTCCCGCCGTGAACCGAATAAATCAGAAAGTGGAACACCTGCCAATTTTGCTTTAATATCCCAAAGTGCGAAGTCAACAGCAGCAATACAATCACGTATCATTCCTCTCATTCCTAGTCGCCATGGTGCATCAAACATCTTTTTCCAGAGCTGTTCAGTATGAAGTGGGTTTTCCCCAAGAATAATATTTCTAATATTTCTTTTTAGTAATGTTGCTGCAATGTCACTTGTCACCCCATGAGGAAAGATCGGTGTACTTAAAAATCCCGTACCAGTAATTTCTTGATCTGTTTTAACGTTAACGACTACTACCTCGTGGCCACTAAATGCCATATCCGACTTCCCCATCTGGACATACCTTTCAACTGTCATGTCAATAATTTTCATTTGTTTTTACAGAACACGTTACATAACGTTTCTGCCTTCCCTCCTCTAAAATGGTTTTTACAATCAAGTAAGCGCTTGCAAAAGACGCGCAACCGATCGTCTTATTGTTAGTATAGCTTTCCATCTTTTCTAAAACCTCTTTAATTTTGTTGTTTAAACTTTAAAAAAGTATAAAAAAACAAAAAGCATGTAACTTGACTACAAACAAATGAAAAAACCTCATTCGTAATGAGGTTTTTTCATTTGCATTATTAACTACCTGTTCCTTCATTCACATGGAAACATTTGATTTTACAATTATTTTTTTAGATAAGTCCATTTTGTCTTTCTAGCATCGTGATCTTTACTAGGAATCGCCTTAATTAGACCGGTTTCTTCAATTTCTTTTAAAAGTTGATTAACCGTCGATATGTCTAACTTTTCTCCAAAGACATTTATAGCTAATTCTTCCGTTGATGGGTTCGTGTTGCTTTCTCGAATATGAAGTAGAAGTTTGACACGTTTTTTCTGACGTGCCTCTTCTTTATATCTTCCTGTAAAAATCTTCTTTAGTGGTTCACTTGCAATGACACCAAGCACAATACCAAAAACAACTAAAAATAAATCGTATAAAATTTCATTCACACTGATCACCTCTGTATAAATGTCTTTTTTCGTAGAGTATTATTATCGCATAGTTTTAAAGTTTGCCAATGATATCTACAAGTTTGTAACTACCATATGGTTATAGTATGTGTGAAGAAACCCTTCCACCTTCTTCATTGTTTGTAAAATAATAATAACCATCCAACATAAATCTACCTTCTCTTTCTACGTAAACAGTGGTATACTAATTGAGCGATGAGCTAATTTGCATAAGACGAGATTGACGCGCCTATTAGGCAATGCACAAATGTGGAGTGCTGTCTCTCGCCGCAATACGCATAAAAAGACGTCCTTTAGGGCGTCTTTTTTCAATCCAATAATCCTTATACTATTTGCTTAAAGTCCTCCAGTCTTAACAAAAAGCCATTTACTCTCTATGCAGGAAAAAGATATCATTTTATTTCATTACAAATCCACCATCAACAATCATGCACTGGCCAGTCACAAAATTAGACCAACTACTTGCAAAGAATAAGACACTTCCGACAACATCCTCTGGTTTTGCAATTCGATGAAGAGGAGTTTGACTCTTTATCATTTCTTTGATTTCTTCCTTTGTCGCCCGACTAGCATCTGTTGGGTACACAAGTCCCGGTGCTACTGTATTGACTGTGATTCCAAACGGCCCTAAGTCCACTGCTAAGTTTTGCGAATATGAAAGCACCGCTCCTTTTGCCGTATTATAATCATGGTACGGCACAACCGGGCGAAAAACTAAATTACTTACCATATTGACAATACGGCCGAAGCTTGCCTTTTTCATAACAGGAATGACATACTTACAAACGTTATAGGTCCCTTTTAACGCACCATCGATTTGATATTGATAATCTTCCCATTCAAGCTCCCACGCAAATTTACGCTTATCTGGATCAAAGGTATAACCATGCAAAGCATTATTTACAACAATATCAATTGCATCAAATTCTGAAACAATTTCAGTTATCATTGCTTTCATGTCAGACTCTATTGTTACATCACCTTGTATGGCATATGCTTCAATGTCATATTGATCCATTAAATCTTCAGCTAATTGCTCAGCATGACCCTTACTCTTCACATAATTAATGACAACTGTTGCACCTTGTTTTGCAAAACTTTTGGCAATGGCAGCTCCTATTCCACGGCTCGATCCCGTTATAAGTACTACCTTTTCTTGTAATTGTGTATCCATTTTATCACCTACTTTAATTGTTCAACCAATTCATTCGTAGTTATTTCCTCGATATTCACTCTTTCATTAAGTAAACCTAAATCATAATACGTTTCTTCTACCTTTTTTAAAATATCTAAGCTCAACCATCCTAATCCTTTTTCCTCCATCTCTTCATTGATTGAAGTCTCGTTTCGAAGATTAATAATTCCAATATTTCTCTCCTTATCTTGACCATCAATCGCTGCCGACATCGCAACCTCAGCCGCCTCTTCAGGGTGCTCCATCGTATACGCAACACTATCACGGTACACTTGTAAGAAACGAACGAGCATGTCTGTTCTTTCTTGATAGGTTTCTTCCGTTACAACAAAAACATCAGAAGGGGTATTTAAAACTTCTTTTACTTCAATAATATTAACCTCACCTAACCCCTTTTGCTTAGCATCAAAAAGACCTGTATCCGTTGCGGCTGTAGCGACAACCTGGTTATTCATTAAAGGACCAAAGTTTAATACACCCGTCTCTATAATATTAACATCTTCTTTACTCATTCCAGCTTGATGAAGGAGAACAAGAAGATTCTGATACGTACCACTACTTAGGCTATACACCCCTACATCTTTGCCATGCAAATCTTCGACACTTTTAATCTGATTTTCCTTAAGAGAAATTAGATTAAATACATTTTCAGGATAAATATTATAAATGACTCTTAGCTCTTCCCCTTGCTCAAGAGCAAAAAGAACAGCCTCAACATTGGCAAACGCAATATCAGCATTTCCAGCGATAATATTTCGTATAGCATCTCCCCCACCTGCACCAGGAATGAATTCAAAATCAATGTTCGCTTCTTCAAACCAGCCATTTTCATCTGCTAAGTAAAGATTGCTTTGTTCTGTAATCGCTTGACTCCATGAAGCCATCTTAATTTGATCATTGGCCTGTGTGGTAACTTCATCTTGTCCTTCATCCTCTTGAATTTCATTATCTTGACTGCCACATGCAGCTAAACTAATTGATAAGGTAGTTATAAAGAACGTTGAACTTATTCTCTTTATAAATTGTTTCATTTAGTTTCTCCCCTTGAATACATATATTTTTTAAACAAGATTTTCTCAATCCAATAAATCAATTGATACAATAAAATTCCCTTTACTGTAAGCAAAATAAACACAGAGAACATTAATGTAGTATCTAACATTCCTTGTGAAGCAATGATAAGTGCACCCAACCCTTTATTTGCACCAATAAACTCACTAATAACTGCACCCACTACACTCAAAATAACTGCGACACGCAAGCCAGAGAAAATATACGGAATCGCCGTTGGAAGGCGAAGTTTTATTAACGTTTGATACGAGCTTGCTCGTAATGAGCGAAACAGAGCTAACTTTTCCCGGTTTACATAGGATAGTCCTGTAACAGTACTTTCAAATAATGGGAAAAAACAGACGAGTGCGACAATCATAATTTTAGGTGTATACCCAAAGCCAAACCACAGCACTAAAAGTGGTGCAAGTGCCAATTTCGGCATAGCCTGTGAAGCAATAATATAAGGTTGAAGAATTTCTTGAACTGCTTTAGATTGTGAAACAATAAATCCAAGTCCTATACCGAGAATAGCGCCAACTAGAAACCCTGCCAATACTTCAATCGTAGTTGCAAAAATATGTGGATAAAAATAACCACTTTTAAAATTAATATACAGGTTACTAGCAATATCAGATGGGGCCGGTAAAATGATTGTTGAAACCTCTCTCACCCGTACAACTGCTTCCCAAATAACTAACACCAAGAAAAAAAGTAGCATTGAATAAATCTTTGTTTTTTTCATCGTGACGTTTCCCCTACTTGTTCAATCGACTCATAGATCTCTTTTACAATAGTAGTGAACGGACGTTCGAATTTTAGCTTCTTTGGTCTCGGTCTAGAAAAAGGTACTTGCATCGTATTGACTATTTGAGCAGGTTGATCGCCTAACAGCACAACCCGGTCCGATAGGTAAACGGCTTCTGTAATATCATGTGTAATAAAAAGAACCGTTGTGGAAAATCGCAAAGAAAGCTCCATCAGTTCTAGTTGAAGCTGTTCCTTTGTCAAGGCATCTAATGCTGAAAAAGGCTCGTCCATTAATAAAATTCTCGGTTCTGTTAGCAAAGCCCTAGCTAAAGTAACTCTAGACATCATGCCCCCAGATAGCTCGTGAGGATATTTGTCTTCATGACCAGACAGACCTACTAAGGCGATCATTTCTTTAGCCTTCTCTCTATCTAATACATTTGGTTTTCTTTTTAATTCAATAGGTAATAGAACATTTTCTAATACATTTCGCCACTCAAGTAGAATTGGTTTTTGGAACACATACGTTATTTGATCAATGGGTTTCTCGATTAAGTGGCCATTGATTTTAATTTCCCCTTCTGTAGGAGGTAATAACCCACCGATCATTTGTAATAACGTTGTTTTCCCACTTCCACTTTTACCAACAATACTAACAAACTCACCAGCTTGAACCTGGAAGTTAAGATCCGTAATAATGCGCTGTTTATTCCCTTTAAATTGCAAGGAAACATCCTGACATTCAATAATCGTTGCCATGCTTGTCTCTCCTCTTATTCTCTATAAGGATCAAAAAATTCTACCTGTTCCTCTAGTGATACCTCTACATCACAAAAGCGTACTAAATCAGCTAAATGAAACCGTCCATCGTGATGCCAACCAGGTTGGGGTCTTGACATGGATCCCAGTGCACAAATCCGATTTCCACCACATTCTCCCAGAATTGAAATAATTTCTGAGAATTTCTGAGGTGAACAGCCTACACCAACCGTTTGAATATACTTTTTTAACCCTTTTATATGTGGCTTAATATCAGTCACTTTGTCTATTGGAATTACCGTTATAAAGCGATTCAATGGAGATAACGGAAATGATTCCCTTTCTCCACTTTCATTTAATTCACGGTAGACTACAGTCCAAGACGTGTCGCCTTCACTTTTTATCATGTGCACTTGATTATTATTAAAGCTTTCAAACTCAAGTGCCGAACGCTGTTTGACGATGGCATGATGCTCTTCTTCTGTTAAAGAAGCTCGTGGGTGCGTATGCTGAAAATTCCTCATTTCGCTTGCGAGCATTTGAGCAAAATCTTCAGGCAAATAGTCACCACCTCGTTCAACAAAAAAAACATGTGGAGATAGACAGGCTTGCTGATCAAACCAGGACCCATCATGAGCTGCTAATCGGGCTGTATTCCAGCCTTTTGTAGTGGCCAAACACTCTTTTGTTATTAAACCAAAACTTACTTTGTGCCCATGAGAGTGAAAACGGACATGCGCCGGTACTTTTTGTTGAACTGCTTCAATCGTTTCTTTTCCACCATAGGCGATAACATCATTCGATTTCGAAAAACTTACCGCTTCTAGTGATTCATTACCACCCTTCCACCACAAAATAGCTAATGCATCTCCTAGCTCTGGATCGATTTCCTCCAATGTTTTAGCAAACAATACTGGAAAAAGTGGTTCTGATGATGACACTTTCCCTAGCGTAGCCGATTTAAGTAATATACCAGCAGCAAGACTCCAAAGTGGTAAAGCCGGTACATTTCCTGAAAAAATATGAGTGATCAACTCCGGTCCATATGCCCTATATAATCCCCCTGATTTTCGTGGCCGAAATTCATCTAATATAAGTGGATTCGGGAAATCTTCATCTACCATACGTTGCAGTTTCTCTTTCCGGAATATTCTTAAATATCGGCTTATGTATAAACGAACCATCTCTTGATCATACCCCGTGATAACCGGGAGCATCTCTTCGGCAAGTTGACGGTATTTATAACGGGGATCCAACCACTTCTCAACTGCTTCACTTAAAAGATCAATCATTTCGTTTGTATGACGCTTTCGTAAATACTCTTCCTGTTGCACTTTGAGCGTATCAATAACATGTTCTATCATAAACGGAGTAAGCTCTGGAACATTCAACTCTAACTTCTGGCCATAATGTTCAAATTGCAATGTATGGGAGGGGGCATCAGCAAAAAGACCTTCACATTTTTTGGGTACATGAAAACATGAGAAGCTTGTTGTCATCTTTTTAACTTCTCCCCTGAACTTGATTGTGCAGAAGCCATAAATTGCTCAACAGCTAACGAACATCCTTTTGCTTCTGCACCTTCAGCCCTTCCTAATAAATAAAAACCGTCTTCTTCTTTTATCCCGATATCCTCTGTCAGAATCCCCATGACTGAATTATAATTGGCCAAATCATAATGAACGATAATTCCTTTTTTTCCTACAGGTTTTTCTTCCATCCGTTCGATATCAAGAATCACCGTTTTCACCCAATGAGGCGCTTGTTGTTTCGTTAATTTTCCTCCTTGGTTAAAAGGAAGTAGATTCGAGTCATAAAACTGCGAGCTTAACTCCGTCATCCCATACATATTGATACACATTTCTAGTGGCAGCGTAAACAAATCGCTCATCTCTTTTTTAAACTCCATTGGTTCAATTTCGCGCGAGCGTCCCTTCGCTCCACCCGTATCCATGATTCTACTTTTTTTAGGTAACTTGAATTGAAGACTTCTACTTTTACACTCATCTAGTAAATGAATAAACGAGAATGTTGCTCCAATTAAAAGAACGGGTTCGTCCTTTTTCTCTGCTAATTGAATCTCCTTAATAAGATTTTCTACTTCAAAACCACATTTAGAAAATACATACATACTGTCATCTGTGCCGAACACTTTTTTCGCAAGATGTAAATAATGAGCTAACGATGAATTCGGCATCTCGTCTTTCTCAGGAAAGAGGACAAACATTTTTACTTTATCAAGATCAGGTAAAACATATGGTTTAAAATGAGTTTTCATCGAAAGGTCATACACGTCCAAATCACGATGATAATTTTTCCCACGCTTCTGTGGATTCGTTGTCCCACTTGTCATAAAAACGGCTTCAGCGTCTTCAATTGGATTACATGATAAAGTTGTTAATTTAAATGCATCAATTGGAACAGGAGGAATCTCCAGAAAATGTTTCACTTTTCTTGGAGAAACACGACGCTTTCTACAAAATTTACGAAAAGGCTGATTATGTTCATATTGAAACTGAAACAACTGTAATGCCATCCTGTTAAATTCCTCTTCAGTTGAACTCGGCTGATTAATAAAATTAATTAATTTTTGTTTTAGGGCTATATAACCTTCTACCATACGTAACACTCCCATTCTAAACAATATTCTTTAATTAAATAAATGAAAAGACCACTTTCTATGTAGAAAGTGGTCATCACTTAAAAACTATGTATTCAAAAAATAGCTCATAATATGATGTCCACTTCCCTACGCTACGATTACGCAGTTCAGGTTCAAAGGGTTTAAGGGAAATACCTTAATCTCAGCCAATACAGCTCCCCCAGTGGCAAAAAGAAACTCATGTTATATTCTCATATCATATCACTATTGAAAGGTTCTTTCCACAAGGCTTCAGACAATTTGTCAAATAAAGAAGAAAAATGGTTAATGATATTCGATTGAGTCGTATCCCCCAATGACCTCTTCCACCTAGTTTTCAGTAAAAAAAATCCAGCTATTGTTAGCTAGATTTTCAACCGTTAACACCTTAGGAGACCCAACCAGTCTAACATCACTTTTTAAAATCATTGCTTTATTTTTCGATCCGTACATCAGTGGTAAAATTGATTTTATAAAGCATTTAATTGTGATGTTTGTTCGTTCCGTAGGTTATTGAAATACCATATCCATACATCACGATACCTTGATTGATTTTCTAAACACTTTTACATTGATAAAATCTTTTGCTCATTCATCCATGGACTTCATGCCCGTACTAATTGCCGTTAGATTAAATGTTTCAAAATTCTAACCACTCTTAGCTAGTATTGGTTTTACGTTTTTTTAACGGAACCAACGCAGATGGTTGAGCCTCCTACAGTGTTAACTTTTTTCTGTTTTTATCTTTCTTTCTAACTACATTATAGCATGCTTACTAAGCAAAAAGTTTGAACATTTGTTGAATCAGAACACTGTATTAACAGTACTTCTAATAAGCCAGCATTAAACTGAGGCGCTGAAAAAGTACCTCGAAGAAGCGCAATGGCTCCACACGTTACGCGCCTTACTATGAGAAACCCACTCATGGCAAGGCTTTCAAAAAAGGGTAACGGCTCTGCACATTGCCTAAGGACCACTGAAAAAGGGAAAGGCACCCTTTTTCAGTAGCCTCGCATTAAACCGGCTTATTAGTTAAAAACTTCACAAATGATATTAAACTACCATGATCTTTAGTTCATCTTGTTCTACATCTAATTGTATTGTGCAATCATTAAAATACCAAGAATCAACTTCTTCAACATAAAACGTTTTATCTTCGCTATCGAATCTTGGCCCATAATTTACAGGAGCCTCATTTGAGATTCCAATACTAAAACCATTATACATTCGTCCTAAGCCACCATATCGTGGAAATAAACGAATGCTCCTTTCCGTATTAAATTGAAATTCCTTTGAAAACCATTCCATTGCTTGTTTAGATATATTCAGTTCCATGTTAAAGCACCTCCCTACACTAAAGTCTATTGCAACAGAAAAATCCAATCTGTAATCTATCTCACACTATCAAAAGATACTTTATCGAATTCGACAATATTCGGCGTTTAGGAGAAAAGTAAGCAAAAAAAAAAATTATACAGTGAAACGAACTACAAACATAAACTCCCTACCTAGGGTAATCATTAAACATCGATTTAATGTAAGACATCTATAAGTTCTTGATAGCTGATATATTCTATATAACTAGACAAGAGAAGGCTAGCTATTAGCCTCAGTCATGGATATTTATTTTAGATGAAAACTAGGTTGGCATTTGAGCTCGCAAATGACAAAATCTACTATTAATCTCTTTAAAAAGGGCTCCGGTAGCACAGAACATAAAGACGATCGCAACCATCTCACAGAGAATGGGATTGTTACGATCGTCCATTTTTTTAGTCGGTGAGGCAAATTTAATTCGAAAGAAACAAACAACTAAAAAGTGGTTTGTTTCGATGAAATGAATATTATTCATGTGTTTTATCAAGGATATAAAATAACCTTCCCAACATTATTCCTATTTTCAACCCAGTTTTGCGCCAATGCAGCGTCTTTTAATTTGAAACTCTTGCTTACAAACATTTTTAATTGTCCACTTTCTAAAAGTGGAATAATAGCATTTGCTGTATCCTTTAATCGTTCCATTCTATGTTTTATCGTTGTCCCTAGGCTATAGCCAATTACAGATCGGCAACTTCCATGCAAGTCCAATGTATTTACTTCTCCCCCTGCAGCTCCTTTTCCATTTCCAAAATTGACAACTCTACCAAACATAGAAAGACAAGTAAGGCTTTCATTAAATACTTCACCTGATAATGAGTCTAAAATAATATCGACCCCTTGATTATTGGTAAGTTTACGAATTTTCTTAGTAAAATCTTCATCTCGATAATTAAATACATAATCTGCACCTGCTTCAATTGCAACAGTCTTTTTTAAATTATTACTTACCGTACCAAAAATGGTTTTTGCACCTAATAATTTTGCTAATTGAATGGCTGTAGTTCCAATTCCACCCGAAGCAGAGTGAATTAGAACAGTTTCACCTTTTGTTATTCTGGCACAATCTGTAAGTAATTGATAAGAGGTAAATGAAACAGTCGGGCATGCTGCAGCTGTTTCTGTATCAAGACTCTTACTTATAGGAAATGTTAGTTCTTCAACAGCAACAGCGTATTCTGCGTATGATCCACTAACAGGAAATGCTATTACCTTCTGTCCTACTTCTAAAGAACTCACTTTCGATCCAACCTTCTTAACAATGCCTACTAAATCCAGTCCCGGAATATAGGGAATTTTCTCTGTACCATGATAAACTCCAAGTCTTCCTTTAATATCAGCAAAGTTGATACTTGTAGCTTCCACTTTTACTAAAACTTGTTTGGGTTCTAGTGGTGGCATTTCTACGTCTGTATAACGCAAAACCCCTGAATCTCCATACTTTGTAACTAAAACAGCTTTATGCAACTCTTACAACCCCTTTATGAACTTTTCGTTTTCCATGCAATTAAATTTCTAATAACAACAGATAATAGAATAGCCACACTGGCAAGGAGTAAGACCAATGTAATAGGCCGAGTTAGGAAAATAGCCATATCATTATTGGAAATCATCATTGACTGCATAAAATTACTCTCCATCAACGGTCCAAGAACCACCGCTAATACTAATGGGGATAATGGGAAATCTAATTTTCTCATCATATAACCAAGGATTCCAAAAACAACCATAATCCCTATATCAAAAATACGATAGTTAATCATGTAAACGCCAAATACACAAAGCACCGTAATTATTGGTCCTAGATATGGATCAGACTTTGTAATTAACTTGGCAAATAAAGGAACAAAAGCAGTATTTAGTATAAGAAGCAAAATATTGGCTAAAAATAAGCCTACAATAACTGTCCAAATGATATCACCTGAATTCTCAAACAAACGTGGTCCTGGTTGTAGTCCGAACATTAACAAAGCACCTAAGAGAATTGCTGCAGTTCCTGAGCCAGGAATACCTAACGAAAATAAAGGGATTAAAGAACCTCCGACTGTAGCATTATTGGCAGCTTCCGGTCCACTTAATCCTTTGGAAGCACCGTGACCAAATTCTTCAGGTTTTTTTGAAATTTTCTTCTCAAGGCTATAGGACATAAAAGTTGCAATCACAGCACCAGCACCAGGCAAGACACCTATAATAAATCCTAATATAGCTCCCCTTATCATTGCCCCAAAATCTTTCACTACTTTACTTGCTTTTGGAAAGATTTCAGAAAATGATAGTTTCGATTTCATTTTTGATACACTTCCACTTTGTTCGATACGTAGAAATACTTCTGATAAACCAAACAAACCCACTGCTAGGACAACAAAATTTATACCGTCCCATAATTCCACAATAGAAAAAGTAAAACGTTCAGTCCCTGTAACTGGTTCTACTCCAATATAAGCAATCAACAGACCTAAAATAATTGAAACAATCGATTTAAAGGGTTTCTTTTCCACCAGACCAGTAGTCGCAATTAAAGCAAATACCATTAATGCAAAATATTCAGGAGCACCAAATAATAGCGCAAAATCAATAATTGGTCCTGTTAAGAAAGCTAAGCCTATAATCCCAATGACTCCTCCAACAAAAGATGCGAACGCACTCAAGGTCAATGCATAACCTGCTCGCCCTTTTTTAGTAAGGGGGTATCCATCAAACGTTGATACTACAGCCGGTGCATCCCCTGGAACATTTAATAATATTGAACTAATTCGCCCACCATACATTGCTCCTTGATAAATACCCATTAACAGCAATAAAGCACTTGTAACTTCCATGCTAAATGTAATTGGTAGCAAAATTGCCATCCCTGTAATTGACCCTACTCCCGGCAAAGCTCCCGCAAGGGTTCCTAAAGTTATACCAACAATGCACCAAAAAAGGTATTCTGGACGCATAAGCATCACAAAACCATTGACCAATTCGGTAATTGTTTCCATTATACACCTCCTGCTTTAAGGGTTATGAAGTAACTAAAACAACAGCCCTGGTGGTAATGAGATGTTTAACCACAATACAAATATCAAATACATTGAAACAACCGTTATCAAACTAAATAATATGGATTTCAACAATGAAACCCTTTCAAAATAATATAAACTCCCAACTAAAAAGATTCCTAAAGTTACGAACATACCAATTATCTCTAATAAAAAAATAACTAGACATAAAGAAAGGATTAGGACCAATTGTTTTATCACTACTTTTTTTGTATAAAGAGTCTTATTATTTTGTTCTCTATTTCTTATGACCATAAATAACATAAAGGTAATTAACAACGCTGACATATTACGTGGTAGAAAAGCTGCACCAATTCCACCAGCTTGAGAGAACATCGGGTATTGAAAGGAGCCTATAAAGAAAACACAACCAATTAATAATAGAATGAAAGGAAATAAGTTTACCAATCGCAACAACTTTTCCACGTCTCCCTTCACATAATCCTTGTTAAAAAAAGGAAGGCTTACACCTCCCTTCTGTTAATTCACACTTTCAAAATACTCCTGATAGGAAGACCCATCTGTTTGAATATAATTCATATATTCATTACTATCTTTATAAATAGGTAGCATGTAAGAGGATTCAACATATTCGACCCAGTAATCCGTTTCCACCATCTCTTTTAATACCTTCTCCCAAAAAGTAACGACTTCATCCGATACTTCTGCTCCCATCCAAACACCCCGAGGTCTATAATAAGAAATATCTAGACCGGATTCTATTAATGTCGGAACATCTTCAAACAATTCCACTCGTTCTTCTGTGGATACTGCCAGCGCTTTTAATGTTCCCTCTTCAATATAATCTTTAATTAAGTTTGGGGTAAGCAATGATACATCAGCATCGCCTGACAGAAGCGTCATTAACGCAGGGTTTGTACCATCATGTGAAATGGCTCTCATATCCTCAGTGACACTACTTTCATTTTTAATATTATTCCATAACCATGCATCATCCCCTGTTAACGAGGCCCCCAGACTAATTGCAACAGATTGAGCGTCACCTTGCCAAGCCTCCATAAATTCTTCCATTGTGTCATATGGAGCATCTGCTCGCGCAACCAAAACTACATAATCGGCAGCTAATTGAGCAATAGGTTGAAAATCAGATAAGGTTAAGTTTCCTACTCCACCGTTCCATAACGACATTCCATAAGCCGCTTCAAAAAGCAATGTATACTCATCACCACTCCGATTTGTTCCCAATTCACGCATAGCTAGAGCCCCTCCAGACCCCGGCATATTCTCAACTACAAATGATTGATCGATTATATCTGCTGCAGATAAAACCTCTACCATCTTTCTTGCACTCGTATCTGACCCACCACCAGCTGCGTAACCCAAGATAACATTCATTACCTTGTCAGGGTAATTTTCAGAAACTCCCGATTCACTGTCATTTGCAGTAGAGGTCGAACTTTCTTCTGATGAGCTACAAGCTGTTATAGTGAATCCCAATAGAATAAGACTGAAAAATATAGCACTAATTTTAACTCTTTTAGTCATGATATAACTCTCCCTTATTTCACATAATGATATGACCTACCCAAGGAAAGCGCTTTCAATAAAATCCGGTACAAAGCCTTTCCACATGCTTTTTTTACATTCATACATTGCTACTCTCACCATCATCCAGTCATCCACTTGTATATTCCCCCTTTCAAATTTTAAAGTCACTTTATCCAATGCAATTTCTATGCCACCCTGATTATATCTACTTAAGGCTATAATCTAGACATTAATAACTCCTAATAGCAAGAAGGGTATTATACAATGAAACGTAAACTACGTTTCTTTTGAAACAAAATGTTTCTAATGAAACAATTCGTTTCATAAAACAATAGTTAAGTTAATAATAATTATAAAATAATGGAAAATACTTGTAAGCACATTGAAGTTTGCAATGTGCTTACTTTTATACTCTTTTAATTTTTTTGATCCGTATTCACTATTATTCAACACTTCCTAAAACCTCTCTTAACCTTTCACCGTACTTCTTCAATGAATGCTCTTGAGCAATATAACTTCTTGCTTTTTCACCTGTAACTCTTCGAACTTCTTGATCTTGATATAAGCTCAACATTTTTTCAAACAATACATCTTCCTCGTTGTTGTCAACCGGTACTTTAATGACGGTGTCATCTGGTAATTCGCTAAATGTATCAGCATTTGATACGATAACCGGCCTTCCGTAAGATAAAGCATTTAATGTAGCACCGGAAGTCTCTCCAACTGTTGGATAACGTAATAACACACATACATCACTTTGCTGGATTAATTTTGAATATTTATTATCATTCACAAAGCTCGTGAAGGTAACAGCATCTTCGAGTTGCAAATCATGTACCATTGATTTTAATTTTGCAACATACTGTAAATCGTTCTCCTGTCCGACAATAATATATTTAACATTTGTACAACCGAAGTCTAGTAACCTTCTTATACACTTTAGAACAACATGGATACGTTTGTTGCTATTGATAAATCCAAATGAGCCGACTAAAAAAGTTTGTTTCCTTTCCTGTTTGGATAACTCCGGCAAGTTGACAGGAAGTTTTGTTTGGTAAACATGGTCTAGCCCTTTTTTTAATAATTCAGTTTTTGCATAATCGCTATGAACAATGACTGCCTTTGATTTTCTTAAAAAGTATTTGTTCACCTCAACATCGTAAATTTTATTTTCAAACTTTCCTTTTCTCATTTTACGCAATATATTTCTTGCTTCTACTCCATAGTTTTCTTTAAGGATGGATAGATATTGTTTAGTCCGTTTTTTTCTGTCTTTTTTTATATTTAATACAAACCTTCGCGCCATGCCATGAAGATTATAATCATGTAAAATAACAATTCCTCTATATTCTTTTAGATACGGGATCATATAAATATGTTGCTCATTATTCCCAAGTTGGAAAATGATATGTTCATACTCCTGAACTCTACCATTAAAGGATTGGTGATTAAAGACTTTCACATTTTCTAAATTAAACTTATCCATATCGGCTTCATATCCGTTATCTATATAAATGTGTACAATATATTGCTTCAATAATTCCGGGAGTATTTGCATCATATAATCAGCAATGCCAGATCTCATAGGAGGCACGGGTGAAAAAACAGCAATTTTCTTCATATAATGTTCACCTCATTTTTAGCAGTACATACTTTTTATAATGGAACTCTATATATGTATGCCGGTTTGCAAATACATGCTTAGTCATCTCTCTTGTTATCGTAATAAATTACACAATAAAAAAGCTCCCAATCATCCAGTATAATTGTGATTGGGAGGTATAGATTTTAAATGAAGTGGTCCGTCGTACACGCTCTTGGTTACTCTACAATCTGAACCTTTACAGCCTCGGATTGCGCAGGATAGCTCTCCATCATAAATTCCGATTCTACCCTTACTAATTGTCCTACCTGATAATGAGAATGATCTTTTACTGAGTACCAAACAGCCTCCCCACCAATCCCTCCTTCAAGTAATTTTTCTTGCGTTAGACCCAGAGCTTGCTCTTCTGTTATCTCACTTACTACAAGAATTTGTGAATCGCTAATATCTACTACATACCCTTCCTGAACATTATCAGCAAGGTCCAACTCTTTTTCTGTAATTTCAGAGCAGCCAATCATCATGGTGACCATGATCATCATAAAAAAACATATTCTTTTATTCATCAAGCCCTCCAAGAATTTCCTTATTAACAAGTACTGACACTTATCCGGTGGTTATATATTACGCTAATCTTTCCACATAGGCAAAAACCCTTTATTCAGCCATGCACCACCATCAGCAGTGATAACATCTCCTGTAATATACGAACCCATTTCAGATACTAGCAAAAGAGCTAACCTCGCAATTTCTGCTTTTGTTCCCAATCGTCCTAATGGTACATCTTCTAATACTCTTTGTTTTATTTCTTCACTAGGCCAAAGTTTACTAGATCCACCAGTATCCTCAATCGGACCAGGCGCAATACAATTTACACGAATATTGTGCTTCCCCCATTCAGCAGCTAGTGTTCGTGACATAGCTACGACTCCAGCTTTGGCGGAGGCAGAATGAACCACTCCTGGGCTACCTGTCCAAGCATATGTGGCAACGATATTTACTATTGATCCACCATTTCCTGACTCAATCATGTGTTTGCCAACTTCCTGTGAACAAAACCAAGTTCCGTTTAACACTATATCGATTACTGCGTTCCAACCGTTTATGGTTATTTCTTCTGCTTTCGCTACAAAATTCCCTGCTGCATTATTTACAAGGATATCGATTTTTCCCAAACGTTCAACTGTTTTTCTCACCATTTCTTTTACCATCTCAGAGTTACGAATATCGCACTCGATAGCGTCAATGACACCTTTAAGAGTCTTTCCTTCTTTTACAACTGGTAGGAGTCTATCGATACTTCTACCACAAATCATTACATTTGCACCTTGCTTTGCAAGTTCCAGTGCTATTTCCCTTCCCATACCCGATGAACCACCAGTAACAATCGCAACTTTACCTTCTAGTAAATTGTTCATGTCATCTTCTCCTCTTATTAGAACTAACTTAATGATATAATTTACAACTATTGATAACTAGCTATCCAATTAGCAATACCGGGCCCACAACTGGGTACCCGGTATCACTTTGTCTACCTTCTTCTGTCATAAATCTAATTATTGCTCGAAGTTTTTAACCTCTTCTAAGAACACATCAACTATTTCATCCCCAATAGACTCACGAATATCATCAATAACTGGAGCTGTTTTTTCACGAAGTTTCGCAACCTCTTCTTCTGCTAACTCAGAAACTACTACTCCATGCTCTTCTAGAACTTGAGTATACTCTTCGTCTTGTTCTGCTGAGTAACGCTCTAAAATAGCTTCTGATGTCTTTTTAATTTCCTCGTCCAATATTTCTCTTAAATCCTCTGGAAGATTATTATAAAAATCCAAGTTTGTAATTAGATGAATCGATTGGAACCCTACATTTGTTTTAATAACCTGACTAATTGGCTCATATAATTTCATTGTCGTGATTAATTCAAATGAATTCTCATAAGCATCCACTGTACCTTGTTCAAGTGCTGTATATAATTCATTAAATGCAAGTGGTGTAGCGTTGGCACCAAGTAGTCTCCAAGTGTTAATTTGTATTGGGTTTTCTTGTGTTCGAACTCGTAACCCTTCAAGATCTTCAGCCGTTTGCACATCTACATTGGTTGCTAGTAAACGAAACCGGTTATCAAGATAGCTGAATAATTTAAAGCCTCTTTCTTCATACTTATCATTTAGTTTTGTAAATAATGGGCCATCCGTTCTGAAAACATGTCTTCCGTGCTCAACTGAATTGAACTGATATGGAATATCAAACACTTCTAATTCTGGAATGAAATTCACTGCAACGGAAGTAGAGTTAATTGATAATGTAACATCACCAGTTTGCACACTTTCTAAAATTTCTCTCTCGCCGCCAAGTTGTCCAGCTGGGAAGATGTCAATTGTAAGTCTGCCATCTGTTCTTTCTTCTAATCTCTCATTTAATAATTCTATTTCTTGAATTGTTGTACTATTTTCAGCAGCTACATCTGCGTATGTTAATGTATATGACTCATTTCCCCCTGTATTGTCAGCCCCACTTGTGCTATCTCCGTCACCGGAACTGTCAGAAGATGAGCACCCTCCTAAAATCAATGCAGTTGAAACAAAACTCATTACCAGAAAACGCTTTAATCCTTTTTTCATTTTTACTTCCCCCTCGAATGTAATTTAACTAAAATTAGTATCTATCATGAGTGATAGCTAATTTAAACAAAGAATAAACTTAACTGTGGGATAAACGTGATAGCCATTAGTGCGATCAAAAATGCAATAATAAACGGCATCGCTTTCCTTCCAATAACTGTAATCGGAATATTGGTCATTGCGCTTGCAATATATAAATTAACCCCTACTGGTGGAGTAACATAACCTATCGCTAACGAAACAATCATAATAACCCCAAAATGAATAGGATCCACTCCAACAGCCGTTACAACTGGAACTAAAATAGGTGTTAAAATCAGAATAGATGCTAGAGTTTCCATAATCATCCCGACAAGTAAGAGTAATAGCACTACTAATAATAAAACTAAAAATTTATTATCTGTAATTGATGTAATGGCTTGTGAAACCGTTTGTGGAACCTTTAATAACGTTAGAAGACGTCCAAAGACAGTCGCTGCAGCGATAACCAAAATGGCTGGAACCGTAACTTTAATAGACTCAGAAACAATCTTTGCAAAATTTTTGTGATTGATTGTTCGATAAACGACAACACTAATACCAAGTGCATAAATAACTGAAATAACAGCTGCTTCCGTCGGAGTTACAATCCCGCTATAGATTCCTCCTAAAATAATGACGGGAGCTAATAGAGCGAAAAAGCCATCCTTTACTGTTTTCAAAAAGCCTTTGCTCTTCATTTCATTGTAAACTTTCTGGATTTGTTCTTTATCTTCACCCTTGTTTTTACAATAAAAGTATGCGTACGCCATTAGAGCAAAACTAATTACTAACCCAGGAACTATCCCTGCAATAAACAAACTACTTACTGATACATTGGCCGAAACCCCATAAATGATAAATGGAATACTCGGTGGGATAACCACCCCTAATCCACCGGCTGTTGCTACCATCGCTGTACTAAAACCCCGATCATAACCGAGCTTTGTTAAAATGGGAATTGCCATCGCTCCAACTGCAGCTACTGTTGCAGGACTCGACCCTGAAATTGCTCCATAAAATAAGCATGTTGTAATAGCAGCAATCGGAATACCTGCCGTTCTGTTTCCAAATGAATAAATGAAAACGTTAAAAAGTCGTTCAGACATTCCACCTTTTGCCATTATTGTTCCAGAAAAAATAAATAACGGAACTGCAAGTAGTGGAAAGCTATCCAATCCCGAAACCATATTCCTAACAATAAAGGCTAAGTTTGCATTTACATCAGTAAAATAGGTTAATAGAACTGATGTTATCCCTAATGAAATTCCAATTGGTATCGTAATGGCTAATAGAATTACGCCAATGACTATCGCTATCAAAATATTTTCCTCCTTTCACATTTCCTCTACATACTAAGCGTGTTTTCTTCTTTCGCTGTACGGTCTTTTTTGTTTGTAACTTTCATCGCATATTTTTGAATAATTCGCAAAAAGGTAAGTGCGAACCCAACAGGCAAAGAAAGATAAACAAATTTAAATGGTATTTGAAGAGCTGAACTCGTTTGCATGGTTTGAGACATATTCATGTAAACGTCAATCCCCCCGATAATCATAAATACACTAAAAACTAATAGAGACAAGTCTCGTAACACTGCAAAAAATGCTTTAATTCTTGGGCTGACATACTCTAAAATAATATCAATTTTCAAATGTAAGTCCTCTTTAGTCGAATAACTAATCCCTAGAAAACACATCCAAATAAATAAATACCTACTTAACTCTTCCGGCCAGGCTAGTGATGAATTCATGACATATCTCATATATACTTGTAATGCCATAATGACAACAAGACTACATAACATAATACCGATTAGAAAAACTTCGAAATTTCGGTCTAGCCATTTTATTACTTTCATCCTTCTCACTTCCTCTAATAGAGATACAACTTATTGTTCTACCATTTCTTTTAAATTTGTTTTTAATATTTTTCCCGAACTATTTTTAGGCAGTTCATCAACGAAGAAGTAGTCACGAGGAACCTTATAATGCACTAACTGTTTCTTACAAAAAGAAGTTAGTTCTTCCTCGGCTATATCGTTTTTAGTGACAATAAAGGCTACAATTTCCTCACCCAGAATCACATCAGGTTTACTCACCACAGCGCATTCAATAATATCGGGATGTAGATATAAAACTTCCTCCACTTCACGAGGATAAACATTGTAGCCACCACGGATAATCATGTCTTTTTTTCGGTCTACAATGTACAGGTAGCCTTCTTGATCTAAATAACCCACATCACCCGTATACACCCATCCGTTCCGTATTGTCTTTTTGGTTTCCTCTTCGTTTTCAAAGTATCCTTTCATCTGATTAGGGCCAGTAAAGATGACTTCACCAATTTCACCAATTTCAACTTCTTCACTGTCTTCATTTACAATTTTTATAACAACCCCTGCTATTTGCAGCCCGACGGAACCTGGTTTTCTCATTCCTCGATAAGGATTACTAGCTAACCCAACCGTGCCTTCTGTTAGTCCATACCCTTCTATGATGTCAACTCCCATTAATCTTTTTACCTTCTCTATTATTTCTACCGGGATACTAGCTCCCCCTGAAAAACATATCCGTAAGGAAGAAAAATCTCTTTCTACTACTTCTGGAAAGTTTACTAACAAGGTAAACATAGTTGGAACACCTAAAAACACAGTAATTTGATGCTCTTCTATTTTTTTTATCATTTCTTCCAGTTTGAATTTCTCTTCCAAATAAATAATAGCTCCCTGTAATAGAGGACTTAACAAACCACTTATGTTTGCGTACACATGAAATAAAGGTAGAACAGTTAAAAATCGATCTTCGATATTCACTTCATCTTTAGTTGCAATGGTAATGGCCATCCAATTTAAATTAGCATGCGTAATCATCGCCCCCTTTGGATAACCAGTAGTTCCTGAAGTATAAATAATTTGAGCGATATCCGAATATTTACAACTAGCTAATTCAAATGGAATATCCCCTCTTGGATGTAAGGAAGAAAATGTCGCAAATGTATGTTGATTTTTCCCCTCCCATGAAATGATTGATACCTCTTCATCGAAAGCGCTTTCAGAGTTCTGTACAGACTTTGCGCTAACTTCATCAAT
Organism: Halalkalibacter sp. HAAS-P014; assembly: GCF_056619965.1. Lineage (NCBI taxonomy): Bacteria > Bacillati > Bacillota > Bacilli > Caryophanales > Bacillaceae > Halalkalibacter > Halalkalibacter sp. HAAS-P014. The sequence continues at coordinate 142,952 of NZ_JBWQTV010000011.1, forward strand.
AATTAACCCATTAGCCTTTGAATCATTAACAATATAAATAATTTCTTTTTCTTTAAAACGTGGGTTCATCTGTACAATAGTGGTCCCAATTGATAATAACGCGAAATAGGAGTAAATATATTCAGGACTGTTTTTTAGCATTAAACCAACATGCATTCCGGGCTTGATCCCCAACATTCTTAACTTGAATGCTGTTACTACAATTTCATTTTTCAATTCTGAATAAGTAATCTTTTGGTTTTGATAGACTATCGCTGTATGATGAGGTAATCTGTCACTTGAAGATAAAAGTAATTCAACTATATTCATATATGAAAACCTCCTTACATTAGACAAGTATGATTTCGCTGGTAAAAATCAGTAGCGCTTAAATAATTTTCTTTATCTATGAAAAATTCCAATTACTTCACTTTTCTGACTTTTAAAATAACTATAGTTAGTATATAGTTAACGTAAGATCAACACAATGTGCAACCCACTATAATATCATTTCATTATATGGGGAGTTACACATATGGAGGAGTTAAAAATATGCTATCTACGATCCCATTACTTTTGAAAGAAAAGCTACCATCTTCACCACTTAATATCTGGATTCATTCCCAACAATTTAACTATTCTCGCTTAGTTTATAGTCAGGGCAATCTACAACCTGACCCTCCCACATTGAGTCAAGGAAAGCTAAATAAGAAATATTTTATTGAAGAAGCTGATGATCAAGTAATTCTCTACTTCTTTTATCCTAATGATTTTAAAGTTACTGTATGTTTTCCAACTGACTTTGTTGATTTTAAGCAAGATGAACTGGAAGATCTCTATCAGATCTTCTACCGTTTTTTCTATGAAGAAAAAGTGCTTATAAAAGAAAATGAATTAGAAACCATGATTGAAGGAGTTCGTTCGATTACGTCCTCTCTTGACCTCAATGAAGTATTAGAAAAGATTTTGAAGAATGCCTTAAAGGTGATTCCATCTTGTAATGCAGGTTTCTTGCTATTATATGACCCTGCCCTTGAGAGACTAATTCCAAAGGCATATATCAGCTATAATGAAAGCGTTTTAAATTATAAGTTAAAAGTAGGCGAATCAATATCAGGAAAGGTATTTGCTGATGGAAAAGCGAGAGTTTTCAACTCTAACGCTGAAATAATTGAGGCGATGTATGACCTTAAAGTTACCGATAACAATTTCGAAATTATGATGTCTTCAGCCCCTTACAGATCTGTTGTCATCGGAGGGGTTTCAGTTCCGATTGCCATTGGAGAGAATCGAGTTGGCGTTGTTTCTCTACATCAATTTTACACAGGGGCCAAGATCAATGAGCATGATTCACAATTATTACAAGGATTTGCTGCACAAGCAGCAATTGCAATCCAAAATGCTCAATTTTACAAAGAATTGAACAGTAAGTTAAATGAAATTACTACGTTAAGTGAACAGTTAAAAGAACAAAATGCAAGCTTAGAAAAGAGAAATAACATTCATAAATTATTAGGTGCTATCTCAATGCAAAATAAAGATTTGCATGCCATTATGATCGACTTAAATAAGCATATAAAATTAGAGTTAACTTATTTTGATGTTTTACATAATGAATATTACTCAGTTAATTCAACACGCTCTGTCCTAAGTGTTTTTGAGATAACAAAACTATTTAGTGATAGCAGATATCCACGTTACGTAGAGATCATGACAAGGGACCATGAGGTGGATCAATTTTATCTTTATCCTATCTTTAATGGCAGTGTTTTTCTTGGATGTTTAATCTTGAATTGTATCAAGCCATTATCACCATTTGATAAAATTACCATTGAACAATGTGGACGGTTTTTACACCTTGAAATTATAAAGAAGCAAACTTTAATCGAAATTTACTATAAAAAAACCCAAGAATACTTTAATGACTTACTAGAAAATAGAAGTTCAGACCATATAGTAGATCAAAGCAAAGAACTCGGATTAGACAGTTCAACCCACTTAGCGGTTGTATTACTGCAAATCTTAAAATATCAAGACTTACAACTTTTAGAAGCGAATATTCACCAACTTGTATCATTAATAAAAAGAGAGTTAAAAAACTTTGATACAGTCATTTTCGGTTCTCATAATAAAATAACCTTGCTATTCTCAACTACAAATGAAGCTCAAATCTCTCATTTATACAAAAAACTAGACCAAATAAAATATGAGTGGGCCGAGAACGATGGTGTACCTTTTAGTATTGGAATAAGCTCTCCTTATCTCGGGATCGAGAATCTTAGTAAATGTTACGATGAAGCGCAAAAATCATTAACATATTTATTAAATAGAAACAGAGCTGAAATTATTCGTTATGAGAATATAGGCATTAATAGTTTGTTTCTTAATCAAAATCCACAAGACATTCATAAATTTTTAAAAGACTCACTTTCGGATTTAATAGATGGAGCAAATGTAGAACTAGAAAAAACCCTAATTTGTTACATGAAAACGAATCGTTCCCCTGCACAAACAGCCAAAGAACTTCATATTCATCCAAATACACTTTATCAGCGTCTTAAGAAAATTGAAGACATACTTGATATCAATTTTAATAAAGCCGAAGACGTGTTAAAAATTCAATTAGCTTGTCACTTAAGAGAAGAAAATTTTATTTAAACGTAATTACTTCCTCTACTGTAGATAAAAAACACTGCTCAATGCAAAACCCGCTATGAGAAAACTCATAACGGGTTTTGCATATGCTTTTGCTAAAATTCATACCTATTTCTTTGCTTCTTCAATAATCTCTTTGTTTATATTGTATTCTTTTTCAATCGCTTGCTTCCTGTCTTCGGCATTCATATAGTCTACAGAAACTCCAACCCTATCAAATGATTCTTCAATACTCCCATCATCTAACATACTTTTAACGGCACTATCAATTTTATCACGAATTTCGATTGGAAGACCTTTAGGCCCATATAATATATAGCCAAAGTTCGCATAAAAATTGTATCCCTCTTCCTCTGCTATTGGCAGATCAGGTAAGCTTTCAAACTCCTTTCGACCAAAATTCATTAAAATCTTTACATCTCCATTTTCATAATACGGAACGATATCATCATCATTCACAACAATCGCATCAACATCTTTTCCTAATAATGCCGTTCGTGTAGGCGCACTTCCACTAAAAGGAACCATCTTCATATCAAGGCCTTCGTTTTGTTCCAGATGCAATAAAGTAAGTTCTCCAAGAGTACCGGCGCCCGGCATTCCAAATGAAAGCTCACCTGGGTTATCCTTTATATACTTAACCAAAGAATCGAAATCTTCCCATGGTGCATCTTTATGAACAGCTATCATCCAATCACTCGAAGCAACCTGGCTTATTGGTTCTACGTCATCAATATTATAGGTTGTCTGGCCTAAATGTGGCTGTATTGTTAATGGTCCTACCGGTGTAAAGCCAATAGTATAACCATCAGGATTTGCATTAACTACATCCGTCATTGCTACAACTCCAGCACCACCAGGCTTATTCTCTACGATGATATTTACATCATTTTCAAAGTACTTTCCTAACTCTTGTGAAATAATACGTGCTAGTGTATCAGCACCTCCACCAGCTTCAAAACCTACGGCAATCGTAATTGTTTTTTCTGGATAACTATCTATTATATCTGTAGTAGAGGTACTCCCTTCTGTATTACATGCTACCACTAAACTAAACAATGCCAAGACAAAAATAACTAGCAAGCACCTTTTGATCATTACCCTAACACCTCATTTAATAATTAGAGTCTCTTATTCTATCATCATAATATTGGTCATAAACTCTACAAGACAAATGCACATTTGGATAAACAAGAAATGATAATATTACCTGCCTATACAATATACTCCTCTGCATTAGAGACACGCTTTGCTATGTTACGCTTTAGCTGCGCCACATTAATTGGTGTAGACTGAGCAATATGACTAATATTAGCTAACTGTCTAACAAGCTCTTCACCTTCCGAAATGGTTGCTAGAGATTCCTTAGCTATTGATAGGATTCGTTCAAATGCTTCATGTACAAATACTTGGGTCATTTCAATTGCATTAATAGAACTGTCTTCTCCCCTTCTAGCCATTATCTTTTCAGTCCGACTTCGAACTCCATTTATAGCATAAATTTCGGTTAGTATATCTGAAAGATTTGCTAATACTTCCTGTTCTCTCTCAATCTTCCCTTCATACTTCTCAAGTGCAGCTTTACTAACAATGAGGAATATTTTCTTAGAAACAGACTCCAGATAAGCTTCTTTCTCAAGAACTTGATTAAATGAATCAACAGGCACCCATTCTTCGAATTCACCTTCAATACGTTTTAACTGTTCCATTAATGGCAACTGTCCTTTCATTGCCTTTTTAAACAGTGTTCCAGAAATGAGCAAACGATTCACTTCGTTTGTCCCTTCAAATATACGGTTTATGCGAGAATCACGGTAAATCCTTTCAATTTTATACTCTTGGGTAAACCCATAACCACCATGAATCTGTACCCCTTCATCTGCAATAAAGTCCAGCACTTCAGTACCGAAAACCTTCGCTAATGAACATTCAATGGCATATTCACCCATACTGCTAACAAATTGTTCTGAGACATTTGGGCTAGAGTGATCCAGCTCCTTTAATAAATCATCAAACAAACCAGAAATACGATAAACCATTGTCTCTAACGCATAAGCTCTAATATTCATTTCTGCTAGTTTTTTACCTATTAATGGAAATTTCGCTATTGATGTCTTAAATTGCGTACGCTCATTTGCATATTTTGAACTTAATTCAATTGCCTCTTTTGAAGAACCAAGGCAGTTGGTAGCGAGCGTATGCCGACCAATATTCAATATATTAAAGGCAATCTGATGACCTTTTCCTACTTCACCTAATAAATTCTCAACAGGTACATGAACATCTTCAAAAAATAATGGACATGTTGATGATCCCTTGATACCCATCTTCTTCTCTTCCGGGCCCACCGTAAACCCTTTCATACCTCTTTCAACGATAAACGCTGTAAAATGTTCTCCATCAACCTTCGCATATACGATGAATATATCAGCGAAGCCTCCATTTGTAATAAATGTCTTTGAGCCATTTATAATATAGCTTTTTCCATCCTCTGATAGAGTTGCTGTTGTTTTTGCTCCTAGAGCATCTGATCCCGATAACGGTTCTGTTAAGCAATAAGCTGAAACTTTTTTTCCAGTCACGATGTCTGGTAAATATTTTGCTTTCTGTTCGTATGTTCCAAAAAATACAATCGGCAATGTTCCAATACCTGTTTGTGTCCCCATAGAAAGTGCAAATGAAGAAGTTCTAGAAATCAACTCTGTAATATAGGTTCCCGTTACCTTATCAAGACTTAGCCCACCAAATTGTTCAGGAATATTGGCTCCTAGTAAACCCAAATCTCCTGCTTTCTCTAGTAACTTTTTAGATAAATCATAATTTAACTTTTCTATTTGTTCATCAAGTGTCACAATCTCATTCTGAATGAAATCTTTTGTCATATCGTAGATCATTTGTTGTTCTTCTGTTTTGTCCTCCGGTGTTACAAAGTTTTCTCTTCCAGAATAATCGAAAACAAAACTTCCACCAACCTCTTTTGTAGCTACCATTTTTATTTCCTCCTTTTTTAAGCGAATACTTCAAAAACTCCTGCAGCACCCATTCCTCCACCTATACACATTGTGACAACACCGTATCCTCCGCCACGGCGCTGTAATTCATTTATCAATGACACCGTTAACTTTGTACCTGTGCAACCTAGAGGATGTCCTAAAGCAATTGCGCCCCCATTCACATTCACAATCTCTTCATCTAAGTCTAATTCACGGATAATTTGTATAGACTGAGATGCAAATGCCTCATTCAACTCGAATAGCTTTACGTCCTCTTTTGAAATTCCAGCCATCTTCAAAGCTTTTGGTATCGCTTTAATTGGACCAATCCCCATAATGTCAGGCTCAATCCCAGTTACTGCAAACGACTTAAATGCTGCTAGTGGCTTTAAATTAAGTTCATCAGCCCTCTCTCTACTCATTACAACAACTGCAGCAGCTGCATCACTCATTTGTGAAGTGTTTCCGGCTGTCACCGTTCCACCTAACTTAAAAGGAGATTTTAATGTTGCTAATTTCTCTGCAGAAGTATCAGTCCTCACCCCTTCATCCGTATCAAAAATAAGAGTCTCTTCCCAAGGTTCTCCCTCTTCAGATATTCCTCTTTTGATAGTCTGAACCGGTACAATTTCATCTATAAACTTCCCTGAAGCGATTGCTTCTGCAGCTTTTCGGTGACTATTTATAGCAAATCGATCTTGGTCTTCCCTCGAAATTCCGAAGCGCTCTGCTACGTTCTCAGCTGTCATACCCATTCCTATATATGTTTCCGGCTTATCTTTAACAATTTGTGGATGTGGAGAAAACTTAAAGCCTCCCATAGGAACATGGCTCATTGATTCTGCTCCCCCTGCTACAATCGTATTCGCATGACCTAACATGATTCGCTCTGCAGCAAACGCGATTGACTGTAATCCAGATGAGCAAAACCGATTAATCGTCAAGCCTGGTACAGATACAGGAAAGTCGGCATACAATGCCATAGTGCGGGCAAAATTAAACCCTTGCTCACCTTCTGGCATCGAACAGCCCATAATAATATCCTCAACCTCTTCTTTACTCAATCCTGGCGCACGATTGATTACTTCATTTAAGACGGCTTTTCCTAGATCTTCAATTCTCGTTTGACTTAAACTGCCTTTAAAAGCTCTACCCACTGCTGTTCTAGCAGCCGAAACGATAACAGCTTCCTGCATATTATCTGCCTCCCTTTAGATTACTAATTTCGTAATAGTTTACCTGTTGTTAAGATTGCTTCAATTCGTTTTTGTGTTTTCTCTTCACGAAGTAAGGAAATAAATGCTTCTCGCTCTAAATCTAATATATACTGTTCTGTGACCAGTGAGCCTGGTTGAACAGTTCCTCCAGAAAGAATATGAGCTAGTTGATTTGAGATAAATTGATCATATTCAGAAATAAAATTGCCAATTTTCATGTCATACGTTAATAACTCTAGTACAGCTTTACCTTCGTCACCAACAACAGGTATATTATTCTTTTTCATTGGTGTATAACCGCTAAAGTCCATCATTACTACAGCCTTTTTCGCTTCTTTAATCCGGTCTTCTGTCTTTGCAATAAGAGAATCAGTCGCTCTTACAAAACCTAGTTCTTTGGCATCTTCTCCACTCTTTGAAACTTTAGCCATCGCAATTGTTTGAAAGACTTTTTTTAAGGCAGGTTGTAATTGTAGTAAAGGTTCGGTAATCCTAGCGCTAGCACGAACCATCATTTCCTTACAACCTCCAGCGCCTGGTATGAGACCTACACCTGTTTCAACTAGACCAATGTAAGTTTCTGGAGAGAAAATAACTTGATCAGCGGCCAAACAAATTTCTGCACCTCCACCTAACGTTTTTTGATGTGGAGCAGCTACTACCGGCTTCTCTAAATACTTAAGGTCTAGCATCATTTGTTGAGCTTCTTGTACCTTACTCTCTACCGATGCAAAATCACCATTTTTTGCCAGAGTTAGAAATTCACTTATATTAGCGCCTGCACAAAAGTTTTTTCCTTCATTCGCAATAACGAGACCCCGATAATTCTGACGTACTTCCTCAATGGTCCGGGCCATCATCTCAGTAATTTCTGTACCGAGCGCATTCCCCTTAGTATGAAACTCCAAACAAACAACATCATCACCTATGTCTATTAAGCTAGCACCCGAATTAGAAAAAACCACTTTCTGATTGCTTTTAAGCTCTTCTAGAGAAATATTCTGTATTTGTTCCATTTGAATACTTAACCCTCCTTACATAAATATTAATTTAGATTAATTTAGACTAATTAAATTATTTACTTTGTTCTACTTCTTCTTTTATAGCTTTTCGACTAATTTTACCAACTTGTGTTTTTGGAAGCTCTGCACGAAACTCTACTATTTTTGGGACTTTATAAGGCGCTAAGTTATTTTTACAAAATTCAACTAGCTCTTGTTCGGATACTTCTTGACCATCTTTTCTAACAACAATAGCTTTGACAGTTTCCCCTCTGTACTCGTCTTTAACTCCAACAACTGCAACCTCTAAAATTGCTGGGTGTTCATACAGGACTTCCTCAACTTCACGAGGGTAAACATTAAAGCCACTAGCAATAATAAGATCTTTTTTTCGATCAACAATATAGATATAGCCATCTTCATCCATTTTCGCTACATCTCCTGTATGTAACCAACCATCGGTAAGTACAGCATTAGTCTCATCCGTTAGTTCCCAATAACCATTTGTTACTTGTGGTCCTTTAATTAATAGCTCGCCTGCATCTCCTTTTTGAACTTCTTTTTTTCCCGTTGCTAGGTCAACAATTTTTATTTCTGTTAGTGGAAGTGGTTTACCTACTGAACCAACTTTTCTTACTTTTTGAGGGGCCTGAACAATTACACCTGGGCTTGCTTCTGTCAATCCATATGCCTCAGAAATGATTGCTCCTGACTTTCTTTCAAATTCAGCAACTACTTCTACCGGGATGGACGCTCCCCCTGATTGACACAATTTTATGCTCTCTAATCCATAATCCTCCAAGCGAGGATGACTATTAATCGCAACATACATTGTTGGTACCGCCGGAAAGCGTGTTGGCTTTTCAGTTTTAATTGTTTGAAGAACTTCCTCAAGGTCAAAACGATTCAAAAGGATTAAACATGACCCTTGTCTAATACCTAAATTCATACAAATTGTCATCCCATAAACATGGAATAACGGAAGAACTGTTAGTACTCTCTCAACCCCTGGGTCTAACATTCCCTTATACAATTCATTGTGCTGTTCTACATTAGAAACCAAGTTGCGATGCGTTAACATAACTCCTTTTGATCGCCCAGTTGTCCCACCTGTATATTGGATAATGGCAATATCGTCTGGTTTTATCGATACATCTTCAATAAGTCCAACACTTTGCTTTATAAAAGTCTCATAACTTTGTTTGTCTACCTCATTACCTGGCTCGACCTGAACAAAAATACCATCTACATCGACTCTTGTTTCCATCTCTTTAAACTTTACCTTTAAAGAGCTCATTGCTATAGCTATATTTGCTCCTGAGTCTTCAATGATAAACTGTAACTCACGAACTGATAATTGTGGGTTAATTTGAACAACAATAGCACCTATACGTAAAATTCCGTAGTAAGCTATCAAATACTCAGGACAATTAGGTAAGATAATTGCAACCCGATCCCCTTTTTTTATCCCCTTTTGTTGAAGTGCAGAAGCAAAAGCATCAACCTGTACTTTTAATTCTGAATACGACAATGTTTTTCCATAGTAAGAAATAGCTTGATTGCTAGGAAATTCGATAACTGTTTGTTCAAAAATATTTATAAGGGTTGTATCAGGAACTATAATTTCATCAGTTGATTGCACTAACATTTTTTCTTCAATATCTCTTCTAGACATAATTAACCCTCCTCTTCAATTAATTTATTAGAAAATTCTTTTTATTGATTGCGCTTACAACAATCCTACAGTACAATGTTTTTACAGTAATCATCCAATTGGATGTTTTTTTATTAATCCAATTTGAAATCTTAAGACAATTTACACTTTCACGTTAAATGTACTCGAACCCTTATATATTTTTTATAGAAAGGAGCGATTGTTTTGGAGATTGAAATTAAGAGAAATGAAAAAACCCCGGTCTATATTCAAGTTAAAAAATATTTTGAAAGTAGAATACTTTTTGGAGAGCTGCCACCGGATAGTCTGTTGCCCCCTGAACGTAAGCTAGCAGCTCAACTAGGGGTCAATCGTATGACAATTGTTCGTGTTTATGACGAGCTTCAAGCATCTGGCCTGGTTGAAAGAAAGCAAGGAAGTGGTACGAGGGTCTGTTCAAACAAATGGGGGATAGCTCCAGCAAAAGTGACAAACTGGGACCACTACATTAAAAGTGGGTCAATTTTGCCAATGGTACCTCTTAAAAAGCTTGTCGATTCAGAGGCAATCAAGTTAAAAGACGGGTTTGATTTAGCAAGTAATGAACTGCCTATTGATTTATCACCTCCTGATTTGTGGCAAACATCTTTAAAAGACCTTGAACAGTTAGCTCATTTTGATATTGGCCATGATTATTCACAAGGGCATCCTGTTTTTCGAGAAACACTAGCGAAACATATGAAAACATTTTATAACGTAAATACTACTAGTTCTTCTATTCTTGTAACAACTGGAACACAGCAGTCTCTGTATTTAATCGCACAGTGTTTATTAAATCCAGGAGATGCAATTGCCATTGAATCACCATCTTACTTGTATACATTTCCATTATTTCAATCAGCTAGAATTCGTATTTTTGGTCTGCCAGTAGATAAAAACGGAGTGAATCCTGATGATATTTTAAAGCTACATCGAAAACATGGTATTCGAATGATTTTTATCAATCCAACTTTCCAGAACCCTACAGGAACCGTTCTAACAGTTCAGCGCAGAAGAAAAATTGCAGAGATTTCTTCTGAACTAAACATCCCAATTGTTGAGGGCGACCCATACAGCATCCTTGCTTCCTCTGCAAAAGATCACCAACCAGTTAAAAGTTATGATAAGAATGGAAACATTATATTTGTAGGTTCTTTGGCGAAAACTGTAGCATTTAACTTAGGAATCGGATGGATTATTGCCCCTAATTCTGTTATACAAAGGTTGGCTGATGCTAGACAACAAATGGATTTTGGCGTAAGTGTTTTTCCACAACTTATTGCTAATGAATTTTTAGCGACAAAAAATTACACTAATCATTTGAGGTTTCTTCGTAAAGATTTAGATGATAAGCGAAGTTATATGGTAGCCACCATTAAGGAGATATTGGGTGAAAAAGTAGAATTCACTATACCAAGTGGTGGATTTCACATTTGGTGTAAGATCAATCAAACTGTTAATGATCAGAAATTAATAGAAGAGGGAATTAAAAACAACATTCTTTTTATGCCTGGCAGTGTCTTTGGAGCTACTGAAGGGTACGTTCGTTTTAGCTACATAAGATTAATGAAGGAAGAAATGAAAGAGGCTATTAGGCGATTTGCCAAATGTTTAGAGACTGTTTAGGAACCAATAGAAACCTTAGATTAGGGAAGTAAAACCTGCACAATCTCAACCCAGATTGCGCAGGAAAACATTTCACTAGTGGATTTTCTGTTCCATACTAGTGGAAAATTATGCTAAGGTTCTTTACTCTTCCTCAGTTACTCGATTGCGAAAAGCCTCTTTCGTAACTAAGTATCCATCTTCTTCTATATTGTTTTTCGGTTTTTTCATTTCACTTCCTTTTGGAAATGCACCGGGATGACCTTTTCTTTTATGGTTAAAGCTCTTTCCAGTAGCCAATAGTAATCCCCCCTTTACGTTATTCATCTTAGTTTTTCATTAATTTATTAACTTATTCATTTTATAATGAACCTTATTTATAGGAACTTTGGCGTATAAATATCTGTATCAGTGGGCAACTTATTTCATATAATTGTTACAACGTCATATGGAGTGATAATCCCTAGCAATCTTTCATTTTTCCGGCCATTCTCCGTTATTAAGATCGCTTCAAGTTTCTCCATACTACGATCATAATGCTTAAGAAATGCATCTTTCGCTTCATACACAGTTTTTTCTCTATTAAAAAATTTTATTTCCAAAGAATTTTCCTCATATGCTATTACATCGCTTATAGTTGTTTCAAGTGATATAGAACAGTCATGATCATATGAGTAGACAATATTGTTGGCTACCCACTGCGAAATTCCTTTGTCAGTCAAAAGTCCAATAAATTGCTTGTCATTATATATTGGAAATTGGGTATAACCAAATTTTTTTATATAATACATGATCCGTTCAATTGGCTCCGATGTATCAAACGAAAGGACCTTTCGTTGAAATTTCGGTATGACTTTTTCCGGATTCAGCAAACACTCCATGATAAATTCAATCTTTTCGACTGTTTGTTGATGAGGTTCAGCAATCACAAAAGATGAATCAGTCCTTTCATGGACAATTGCATTTCGAAGCTTCGTATACTGTTTTAAATCAAATTCATATCTTTCTATAATTGGATGTTTCTTTTTCAACCTATCAACTAATGATTGGAATGGGATGTGCTTATTCATCTTTAGTTCTTGTTGCATCATCTTTTCAATCAAATTAAAAGCACTCAAAAAACGGTCTGCTCTCTCACCCATGATTTCGCCCCCAATCGGTCTGTATCAAAATGTATTCTTGAAAGTATCATTTCAATTATTTCATAACTATGTTTGCATGACACTAAACAATTTTATGAATCATTGTATGATTTCTGACTGGAACGATAGTAAAATGACTTTGTAAAGCTTTTATTAAGATCGCTATAACGTTATTGCTTGTAAGACAGAAATTTGTTGCATTTTCTATATCGATTTTCGATATTGGTTTTCGAAAAAGGATAATAGAAGGTGATACTTTGGATGACAGAGTTTTACGTAAGCTGTTTTTAGGTTTTATTCAAATACATATACTTCATCACGCAAAGGAGCATCCTATTTTCGGTTTATGGATGCTGGAAGAATTAAAAGAACATGGTTATGACATAAGTGCAGGAACCTTGTATCCTATTTTTTTACAACATGGAAGCTGACGGACTTTTAAGTAAGGAAGAGCAAAAAGTGGGAGGAAAATAAGAAAATACTACTCGACAACCAAAAGAGGTGAAAATATGCAGTTACAAAAAAAGAATAAACTAAAGACTTTGCTTGAAATATTGCTTGTTTCTACAAGACTAGGGCTAACGTCTTTTGGTGGCCCTATTGCTCATTTGGGTTATTTTCATGAAGAATACATTCGCAGAAGAAAATGGATGGATGAGAAAAGTTATGCTGATTTAGTTGCACTTTGTCAGTTTCTCCCTGGGCCTGCAAGCAGCCAAGTCGGGATAGGAATTGGGATTATGAGAGCTGGTGTTTTAGGTGGCATCGTATCATTTCTAGGTTTCACCCTACCATCAGTGGCTGCGCTCATTATCTTTGCATTACTTCTTCATAGTTTCGGTTTTACTGATTCCGGTTGGATACAGGGCTTGAAAATTGTTGCTGTAGTCGTTGTTGCTCACGCTATTTTAGGGATGGCGAAAAACTTAACTCCTGACGTTAAAAGGAAAACCATCGCATTATTTGCTGTTGTCGTGACTTTGCTATGGCAAACCGCTTTTACTCAAGTTGGGGTTATTATAATAGCTGGTTTGATTGGGTTTCTACTTTACCGTCAACAAGTTCTTGATGAAAAATCCAATGACGTTCACTTTCCAATCTCCCGACGCTTTGCAATTATTTGTTTAACATTATTTTTTGGGTTGCTGATTGCTCTCCCGTTTATTAGAGAAGCAACAAACCTAAATTGGATCGCCATGTTTGATAGCTTTTACCGTGCGGGTTCGCTTGTATTTGGTGGAGGACATGTTGTACTACCTTTACTTGAACGGGAATTTGTTCCACTTGGATGGCTCTCAGAAGAAGAATTTCTAGCCGGATACGGTGCAGCTCAAGCTGTACCTGGACCTTTATTCACATTTGCCGCCTATATCGGTGCCATGATAAACGGTTGGCAAGGTGGACTACAAGCAACGGTAGCTATTTTTCTACCTGCATTCCTCCTTATTCTTGGTACGCTGCCGTTTTGGGATTCATTACGTCGCAATCCTAAAATTAAAGGGGCTCTAATGGGAGTTAATGCAGCAGTTGTGGGTATTTTAATTGCAGCACTATATCATCCTATCTGGACTAGTTCAATTTTATCTCCAATTGATTTTGCATTTGCAGCAGTCTTATTTAGTATGTTGTTGTTTTGGAAATTACCACCTTGGATTATTGTATTATCAGGGGCATTTGGTGGATTTTTATTATCGCTTATTTGAAAGAAGGTGCGATCTTATAAGATCGCACCTTCTTTTATCTATCCGTTAAAATTTTTATTATTAAGCAGCAGTTGTTTAATGTCTTGAATATCTTTTTTCAAGTCCTGATTTTCTTTGTATAATCTGTCCATTTGTTCTTCTCGCTTTGCTTCATCATCCTGGCCTAAATAACTTAATATCACTGCAACAACAAGATTTAATATGACCAGTGCTCCAATAATAATAAATGACACAAAATAAGCCCACGCCCACGGAATTTCATTGATAATCGGCCTAGCTACCTGACTAGCCCAAGATTCAAACGTTACAACTTGCATCAAAGTGAACAAAGCTGTATGAAAACTTCCAAAAAACTCATATGGAAGAACATCACTAAAAAAAGTTGTTCCTATAATCGCATAAATTGAAAAGATTAAAATCGATAACCCTAAAATTCCCGTTAATGCTGGCACAGATTTCATCAATGAGTCGATTATCTTTCGCAATGCAGGAATTGCCGGAATCATTCTGATCAAACGTAATACTCTTATTAACCTCAAGACGCTTACGAATGGTGTTGCGTAAAATACTAAGCTTCCTACTACAATACTAAAATCAAATATATTCCACCTATCAGAGAAATAGCCTTTGAAACCTAGACCGATAATTTTCAAGATAAGCTCTAGCACAAACACCCAGACTATGATTCTATCTAAAGCCAGCAATAGACTGTTACCAGTTAAATACGTTTCACTAACGATAATAAGACCATTTAATAAGATAATACCAATAATAATCGGTTGAAAATGTTTATGTTCTACTAACTGTCTAATGTTCGATCTTAAAGAACCATTTTGACTTTTCACTTCTTCATTCTTTTTTAGTTCCATTTTTCTCCCCACTTTTCCCTTCCTATTTTCTTTTCTATTATTATATCAGTTAATCTTGTTAATTATCATTAATATAGTATAAACAACAAATATAGGTCTTCTTAATTTCTTTAAAAGAACAAGGTCAACTCCATTACCCTTTCGGCCTTTTGAATTAGATGCGTATTTTGTCTAATTGCCCCTAACACACTAATGTGGAAAAATGGTTATATTGTTACTTACCTATCGAAAGTTCACCCTTGGTAGTCATCTTTAACATAGAAAGACAATCCTAAAGGGGAAGAGAAAACGCACGTTGCAGAATATGCCCATAGCGCCAACAATTACACTAACACAGAATAAATTCTTACGCAATTAACCCCACTGTAAACTTTAAAATAAAAGAATAAATCACATTATGTAATTTTATTCTGCGTATAAAAAGATTTTAAAAACCTGATACTTTCCTCTTGCCCTTTATTACATAATGAACTTCACTTTATAAGGTAAGTATTTTACTCTAGAGGGTTTAAAACAAAACGATACAGCTAAAAACCATTAAATGTTATGATAGTTTATAGTATCTCATATATGAAATATCAAAGGAGCCCGTTAATGAACCAAAACATTTTATCTCGCAACAACGTTAAGGTTACTGGCAATGGGACACGCCCAATACTTTTTGCGCCTGGATTCGGCTGTGATCAAAGCGTATGGAGGTCAGTTGTCAAAGCTTTTGAAGACGACTATCAAACCATTTTATTTGATTATGTCGGATCAGGGAATTCCGACTTACAGGCCTATAATCTAGATCGATACAGTAACCTTCATGGCTATGCCCAAGACATACTTGATGTATGTTCCTTTTTGAACCTTAGAGAAACAATTCTTATTGGCCATTCTGTTGGAAGTATGATCGGAATGTTGGCGTCACTGAACAATCCTACACATTTCTCTCAGCTCATTATGCTCGCTCCCTCACCTTGCTATTTGAATGATCCTCCTGAATACTATGGTGGTTTTGAAAAAGAACAACTATTGGGGTTAATTGAAATGATGGAAAAAAATTACATCGGTTGGGCAACGGCCTTCGCCGGCACATTAATAAATAATCCTGATCGACCGGAGATAAAGAGTGATTTGAAAGATCGTTTCTGTTCAACCGATCCTATTATCGCACGTCAATTTGCTGAAGCTACTTTTTTTACAGACAATCGCGAAGATTTGGCAAACGTAACAGTACCGTCCCTTATTTTACAATGTTCAGATGATATAATAGCTCCAAATGTAGTAGGCGAATATCTTCATCAACATCTTCCTAATAGTACCTTAGCTAAGATGGAGGCAACCGGACATTGTCCTCATATGAGTCATCCCGAGGAAACTGTACAGTTAATCCGTAATTATTTAAAGAATCATTCAACAGAATTACAAAATAGCAGAGGTGAGAACATGTAATGGACGAACAATTGAATCATGCTCCTTGTGGCTTTCTGACTTTATCAGATGAAGGGCTTATTTTATCAGTAAATCAAACATTACTAAAACTACTCGGCTATACTTTCGATCAGGTAAACGGACAACATCTCAACTCCATCCTTACAGTACCTGGCCAGCTTTTTCATCAACTTTATTTTGTTCCACTTATTAAATTGGAACGGCACATTGAGGAAATGCACACAACATTAAAAACCTCTGAAGGGGAAGAAATTCCAGTCATTATGAACGCTCTCCTAATGAATAGAAATGAGCGTACGGAGATCAATTGTATTTTTATCCCTACGCGTAAAAGAAATGAGTACGAAACTGAACTGTTAAAAGCCAAAAAAGAAGCAGAAGCAACTCTGAGGGATTTAGAATACAAACAAAAAGAATTACTAGAGCTAAATAAGCAAAATCAAGCATACAAAGCAAACACAAAAAAAGAATTAGAACTAGCTAGAAAGATACAAGAAACATCATTGACTGAACCTATCGAGAACGATCATATTCAAATTGAGTCGTTTTACGAGGCATCTAACGAATTATCTGGTGATATTTATGGATTTTATGAACTAGACCCATACCGTTACGGAATTATTTTACTAGATGTAATGGGTCATGGAATATCTTCAGCATTGATTACAATGTCTCTGCACTCTCTATTTCAAAGACTGATCTCAAAAGGAGTTCATACCGAGACTGTTATGAAAGAGTTGGATAACCATCTCCACAGCTTATTTCAAAATAACGAAGAAGCATGGCATTATTGTACGGCTATTAATCTTTTAATTGACACCCAAAAACAAGAAATTCATTATATCAACGCAGGCCACCCACCCGCGTTCTGGCTAGACTCCGACGGAAAATTGAACCAGTTGGAGTCTAAAACACCTCCCATCGGAGCGTTTGAAGGTATTAACTTTAAGACCAATACCCTCTCTTACACCAACGGAGGTAGACTACTTCTATACACTGATGGAGTATCAGAGCCTCTCGGTTCAGAGCAGCTATGTAATCTTTTAAAGGAAAATCAATCAATCTCCATCAAAGAGATTAAGAGTAAAATAATTACAGCACTAACTAAAGAGAAAAACTCCCACCATAAAAGTGATGATCAGTGCTTCATTCTCGTCGATTTGTTAAAATAAACTAATCTTATTTTGTAAAAATCATGAATAGATCCCGAAAGAACAAAATATTTTGTTCTTTCGGGATCTATTATTATGCAATCATTGAGCTGTATAATAAATATTCTCACTTCTATTTATAGGACTAAAAACTGATTCGCTCTTTGCCCGTTCCATCAAAATTCATTTTATACCATTCTAGTTTATTACGCGTAACAGCCTTGGCAAAGTAAAGTTGATTATTAATAATATGAAGGTAATACACTTCATCTTCCAATTTTGTATTTTCAGCAGTAGCCACATTGTATCGGTAAAGACTTTGATTATCATCTGTATTTTTATAGAAAACAAGATTGTCTTGTACATTGAAACCTTGACTTCCATTAACTGTCACCTGCTCGGTTTGTCCACTTTCTACACTTTGTCTATAGATTCGACTATTATCATCAACACTTTCGAAATAGAGCCACCCACCCGAAATAGAAAATTGATTTGCTTCAACACCTAGTAGCATAACAGGCACTAAATCAACGTCATCCAACTCCAGAAAATACAAATTTCCCCCACTTTCATATTGGTAAATGAAATACCCTTGACCCACAATGAATTGATAAGCATCATCCAGCAGTCTTTCATGTTTCGTTACATCAGTCTGCAAACGGTAAACTCTTGTTTCTCCTGTTGGTGTGTTCGTAATTGGCTTAAAGTACATCCAATCATCAACAACCACCAAGTTTTCTGTGAATGTATCAGTAATCTGTCTACTTTCTGTACCATCAGTTTTCATTTTGTACACTTGATTCCCTCTTGTTTTATCGATGAAGAAAAGCCACTCATCAGAAATATTCAGATTGGCCACTTCATTTTCAAATAGCTGCTGTCTTTCACTACCATCTAGTTTCATTTTATATAGACCTTCATCTCTTGAAGAGTAATAGATCCACTCGCCATCCGTTGTAAAACGTCCATCATTCATTAAATTGGAACCAGAGTTGCCAAGATCCTCGTCAATCACTTCAGGTTCATGATTCTCCCTATCTTTCTTTACTTCCTCTTCAATATGTTCAAGATATTCTTGGAACGTCAATGCTGATTCAATCTCTTCGTCAGATAGTTGAATTTCCTCAATTTCATTGTATCCACTAAATGTCATATCGATCTTTTCAGAAATCTGTACCGGATCTCCACTATCTAACAAATCATATTGAAGCACATAGTTAATCTCCATAGCCTTAACTAAAAATGATTGCTTATCTATGAAAACCACGATACTCAAATCCTCAATTTCACTATGCTCTAAATAAAGATCATTAATTGACTTTTCCATCGGATCGGTTGAAATAAAGTAAGGATAAAACGAGGAAAATAAGTTTTTATTCTTTTCATTTTTCACGGAATATCCGTAGCTGTAATACTCTTCTTGCTCTTCCTCGGTAAACTCTAATTGATCCAACATAACCTTGAATTTTTCTAAGCCATCAATCATGTGGTCTGGTCGCTGATTATTCTCAGCTTTTAATAACGGTTCCTCACTTGATGCTTCCCTATAATAAATTTCATTCCCTAATTGATACACTTCTAATTCTGATAGAAATAGGTCATGCTCTTTCACTAAAAATGCTCTAAATGGCGAAACAAGCGTCTCCCCTTGTAAGTGCGAAACCGTTTCATTCCCAACCCCATCAATATACACGGAATTAATTTCAAAAAGATAACTTTCTACTTCATTCATATTTTCAATTGTATGCTCGAGTATTTTTTCAGTCGATAGATTCTCATCTACTCTACAACCTGTAGCTACTAAAATTGATAGTAATGCCATCAATAACATTGTCTTCATCTAATTCCCCTTTCGTCCATTACTTTCTTAACGTTTCTACTTTTTTCTATAGAGGTTTAACAACTATCAGACAGGGTATCAAACTAATATACAAAAAGAAAGGGGTTGGTCGTAAAACAACATCAGAAAAGCGTCGTAATTCTTACAGTTACACAGAGTTGGTTTACCAGCCACACTGTATTCGGCATTAAGCCCGAAAAACAATTTCATAAAAGATCCAAGATCCATTAAAGAAAAACTAAAGAATAGAAAGTAATTTTATAGAAAGGATTGGTATAGAATGGCTACCGTTACTGCTGGATTCCAAGTTTTGCCGAACGGAAAAGATATGTACACTGATGGAATGATTCCTGAAGTCCTGAATTTAGTAAAAGAATCAGGTCTTGAATTTTATATCGGTCCAATGGAGACCGTTATAGAGGGTGATTTACATGAAGTATTTGACGTCATTAAGGAAGCACAAACTTTAGGAATTAACACCGGCGCATCTGAATGTATCACGAATATAAAGATTCATTATAAACCGAGTGGTGTCTCAATTGAAGATAAAGTATATTAATGATAACTTTAGCAACTATGCTAAGGGGATTATAGAGATATTAAAAGGCAGAGCCTGTGGCGAAGCTCTGCCTCTTCATATTACAAATAATTTCAGAAACAAAAAAGGCGAAGCATCGCTCCCCCTGAGTAATAATTAGCTTTAATTTACCTCATCAAAATATAAAAACTCTGTTTTAAAATACAGCGAGTCTGGTTTTTTGGCTCCACGTTTGTCAAGTTCACAAAATAGGTTTTTGTATTCCACTAAAGATAATTGCCCGAAAATATAACTTTTTTGAATATGGTCTAATAATTCATTTTCATCGAACGGCTCACGCTTTTCAACTAGTACAAAACGATTAATTAGATCTTCTACTTTCATAGCAACTCACTCATTTCCCCAAGGTTTTTGATGTGTATGCGCTTACATAAGGAGTATAACACAGGAGTTGCTTTATTTATTAATTTTTGAAAATTCAAACTTGCGACAGATTTATACATATAGCTACAAATTTTAAATTGCTAATACAAGCTTTGTTTGGGCAACCAAAAGTGAACATAAGACAATGACAATTTAAAAGGCAAAAGCCATATAATGACTTTGCCTTTTACTTTCTAATGGAGATGATCGACTCTTACCTGGAAGTGGCGTGCACTATTCCATCTTACTAGTAAACATACGCTGTACCAACGATAACTAATAGAATAAACAGCACTACGATTAACGCGAAACCTGTAGCTGGTTTATAACCGTGAGACATTCCAAGCCCTCCTTTCATCACTTTTTGCGAGTATCACCCTCGCATTATCAATGTATGTTGCAGGGTTATTTTTTGCATAGTTAGGTCAACTACTAAAAGCGTGGAATTTTCGCATTTAGAATTGAAATAAATTAGCAATGTATTATCATTACTCGAGTTTTCAATCAACAAGTCCAAAAAGAGCTCACCCGAAAAATTCAGGTAAGCTCTTTTTTAAAATCACTAATCACTCTTCAACCTTATTACTACCTCTCGAAGTTGAACACCCATTGATTGAATGACGATCGCAATTCGAATTAAAATTGATGCTCAATTCGTTCTTCCGGTTCTGTTTTCCGGTCCCTTCCGATCTACTCCGAGTTTGCGTCTACTTCCACTCACTACCCTAGTAATAAGTACACCTTATTACGACAAAACAAAAAAGGCCAATTTTTGCTGACCTTTTCAAAAGTATTTATGTATAATTGCATAATGGCGCGCCCTAGAGGATTCGAACCTCTGACCGACGGCTTAGAAGGCCGTTGCTCTATCCTGCTGAGCTAAGAGCGCAAAATGGTGCGGGTGAAGGGAGTCGAACCCCCACGTCATAAGACACTAGATCCTAAGTCTAGCGCGTCTGCCAATTCCGCCACACCCGCAATCAATTGTAATGGTGGAGCCTAGCGGGATCGAACCGCTGACCTCCTGCGTGCAAGGCAGGCGCTCTCCCAGCTGAGCTAAGGCCCCAAGAAATTATAACCGTGCACCAACCATTGATTCGCACACATAAGCGTTACTTATGCAGCCAGCTCGATCAGGGTTACCTACGGCACACAGAATAATCTACTTATGGCTGCTCCCTTCCGGACCTGACCAAGTTCATAGGCTTCTGTTGCGTAGACCCCAATTGTCAACACCGCTTGCATAAGGCAAACCTTACATGTAACGAACCGCTGGATGGAATTCAACTCTGCTAAGGCGGATTGCAGATTACAGGGCACCGCCATCTCCCCATCTAGCACGGTATGTATAGTTGTTATACCTTATGTTTTAAAAAGTTGGTGACCCGTACGGGATTCGAACCCGTGTTACCGCCGTGAAAGGGCGGTGTCTTAACCGCTTGACCAACGGGCCATAAAAACCGAAAAGATTAATGGCGGAGAAGGAGGGATTTGAACCCTCGCGCCGGTTGCCCGACCTACACCCTTAGCAGGGGCGCCTCTTCAGCCACTTGAGTACTTCTCCACATTTTTGCCAAAAAGCAATAATAACTGGTGGAGGATGACGGGATCGAACCGCCGACCCCCTGCTTGTAAGGCAGGTGCTCTCCCAGCTGAGCTAATCCTCCATTTGAATGGTGGACCCTGTAGGACTCGAACCTACGACCAATCGGTTATGAGCCGAGTGCTCTGACCAACTGAGCTAAGGGTCCTCTCTAGAAATGCATTTGAAAAGTCTATTGCGACGACAAAATTAATCTTAGCATAAAACAAAATTCCACGCAAGTACTTTTCAGCAATTAAATCAATCATTAGAACTTTTTTTCAAATTTAAAAGCCGACACAAAACATATTAATATAATAAAAACGCATTAGCAACCTTTTTTTGAAAATAATTAAAGAAAGGTCAATTTAAATAGAAAATAGATCTCTAAAGTACTACCACAATAAGCTTACTCTATTCTAAGTAACTTTTAGAAGTAGATTAATAAAGAAAACCAACCAAGAAAACTTGGTTAGTTCACATAATATTACCTTACTTCACTGTATTAGATTTATTTACTAACGAGAATCCTTCATACCCCCTAGCTGCAACTTCACTACATTTTTCGCGGTAAGCTCCAACTCCTCCAAGGTAGATTAAAAACCTGCGTGCCTTACCAGGGATATTTTGTCCGGTGTACCAGGAGTCTGTTTTAGTAAACAGTGTTGCTTCAGCAACCTCTCTACAGTGCTTACTCCATGCCTCTTCTGCCTCAACTTTTGCCTCAATTGTCCCGATATCTTCTTTTCTAAGGTATTCTATACAATCAGAAATCCATTCTACATGCTGCTCTATTGATACAGGCATGTTACTTAGAACAGAAGGACTTTCAGGGCCAGTAATCATAAACATGTTTGGAAATCCAGCTGTTGTAATACCAAGGTATGTTCTTGTTGCGGCTCCGTTTTCCCATTTTTCCTTAAGCGTAATCCCATCCCTGCCTCGAATGTCCATTTTAAATAATGTTCCTGTCATCGCATCATAGCCTGTCGCAAACACAATAACATCTAGTTCGTATTCAGCTTCCTCCGTTCGGATCCCTTTTTCTGTAATTTCCACAATCGGCGCATTCTTTACATCAATCAATGATACATTTTCGCGGTTAAAAGTTTCATAGTAATTTGTATCTAAAATTGGCCTTTTCGTACCATAATAGTAAGTAGGTAACAGTTTTTCAGCAAGTTTAGGGTCATGAACAGTTTCTTTAATTTTAGCCCGAATGAATTCAGCAGCAGTTTCATTTGATTTTTCATTAATCGTTATATCTTGATACGTTTCTGTGAAAAATCCAGACCCCCCGTGTTGCCAAGCAGTCTCATAAACCTTCTCACGCTCTTTTGCAGAGTCTTCTATCGCAGAAGGCTTTGGCTGCTTTGTCGGAAGTCCACCTGTTGACTTACGAATGGTTTCTTTAATTTCTTGGAAATTCTCTTTTGCTCTTTGTATATATTCAGGATCGTATAGGTGATTTCGTGCTGGAACCGTATATTGTGGAGTTCTTTGAAAAACTGAAAGATGTCCAGCTTCTTCAGCAATGACTGGAATCGCTTGAACAGCTGTTGATCCGGTTCCGATAACCCCAACACGCTTCCCTTTGAAATCTACACCTTCTTTCGGCCAACGCCCGGTATGGTACCATTCCCCTTTAAAGTTATCTAAACCTTTAAAATTAGGAATATTAGAAGTAGAAAGGCAGCCTACTCCTGTTATAAAGTACTTAGCTGACAAAGAAACTCCATCATCTGTTTGGATATACCAC
Source organism: Halalkalibacter sp. HAAS-P014 (assembly GCF_056619965.1). NCBI lineage: Bacteria > Bacillati > Bacillota > Bacilli > Caryophanales > Bacillaceae > Halalkalibacter > Halalkalibacter sp. HAAS-P014. Next base: position 166,539 of record NZ_JBWQTV010000011.1, read on the forward strand.
CTATTTCTTTCTTCATCATAACGGGCAGATGTAATACGCGTCTCAAACTGAATATCACGTCTCAAGTCAAATTTATCAGCTACAAAGTTTAAATAACGAAGAATTTCAGGTTGTGCCGGATAACGAGAAGACCATGTCCATTCCTTGTAAAGCTCCTCCGAAAAAGTGTAGTTATAATAGATACTCTCAGAGTCGCAGCGAGCGCCTGGGTAGCGATTCCAATACCATACACCACCTACACCATCTGCTGCCTCATAAACACGGGTAGAAAAGCCAGCCTCACGTAAACGGTGAAGCATATAAAGACCTGAAAACCCCGCCCCAACAACAACTGCATCTAAGTTAATAACTTTATTTTTCTTTGCCATTCTACCTACCTCCCGAACTTTGCATTGTTAGTTGATCACTTGTTCCTCGCTTGTAAGCCCTTACATTTTATTATTTACTATTTTAGTTCACGTAAAAACTGCTTCATTTTGTCTATAGATCCTTTAATACGGTCTGGGAATACAGCCATATTAGTAAAATACCCGTGAACTAATCCTAACTCGCAAGTCGTTGCAACTTTCACTCCTGCCTCTTTAAGGCGATTAGCATATTCAATTCCTTCATCGCGAAGAACATCACATTCTGCTGTGATCACAAAAGCTGGAGGTAAATTGCTTAAATCATCAGCTAATAACGGGGCGACATGAACATTTTGCGTATCTTCATCATTGTTAATATAATAATTTCCAAACCAAATCATCAAATCCCGATCAAGACCAAAACCTTTTTCAAATTCCTGATAAGATCCTGTATCATAACTGAGCTTTGTCACTGGATAAATTAAAACTTGACCTGCAATTTCAGGACCGTTGTTATCCCTTGAAATCAACGATACGACTGCAGCAAGGTTCCCACCGGCACTATCTCCACCAACCACCAAATTGGAAGCGCTTCCGTTTAATGACGCAGCGTGTTCACTTACCCATTTCAAGGCACTATAAGAATCTTCCACAGGAACCGGAAATTTATATTCAGGAGCAAGCCTATAATCTACAGAAACAACAATTCTACCCGTTTTATTTGCAATCATTCGACAGCTTGCATCCGATGTTTCAAGATCCCCAATGACCCAGCCTCCACCATGATAGTAGACAAATATTGGAAAAGGCCCTTCACCCTCTGGTGTGTAGATCCTTACTTTAATTTCAGCATCATCGCTGACGGAAATAAGCTGGTCTTCTACCTTTGCAAGTCGTGCTAGCTCTACTTCTACCGGTGGGGCTTGTGCGAACATATCTCTTACAGCTTGCGCCTCCATTTCATGTAAAGCTGGCATTGCATTAAAAGCCTCCAAATAAGCCTTTGCTTGTGGGTCTAAATTAGCCATCGAAATCATCCTTTCTAGTAAATTAATCAGGATTTTTTATAGTCAGGTTAGTCTAAGTTGCTTAATTAAATAATATAATTTTCTGTATAATAAAAATATTCCTAATTTTGAATATATTACTACCTCAAAAAGGAGATGATATAGGTGACGTCCCAATGTACCATTCAGGAAACTGTGCGAAAAATTGAAACTGCTTCTAGTCAAGAAGAGCAATTGTACCAAGCTCTTGAAGTATATTTGGACCTTTTCCCCGTTTCGAATGCATATTTATTTAGGTTCTCCCCTTTAGGCTACCTTGGGGAAGGTATTATTTCCTTTTCTACATCTGGTCTTACTCAAATTAGAGACATTCGCGATGATATTAGGTCATTACCCATCATCTATAAATCAATTCGTGAAAGAAAAGCAAAGTTTTGTACAGGGTATGAACATTTCATTAATATAAGCAGTAAATATGTATTATCAAGCTCTACTAACTCCTTACTTGTTACTCCTATCTTCTTCGGCTCAATGACAATTGGCTATATATGCACAAATGAGTTTGTTGAGGGATCAAAAATAGATGAGAGGGTTCTATCTGCATGTACCTTGTACGGAAAACTTGTTGGGAAGACATTAGAGGATTTCTATCGATCAGAAGATACAGTTTTATTAAGCAGAAGAGAGATGGAGGTAATGAGACGAGTAGCTTCTGGAGAGAGTACAAAAGAAATGGCTGCTTCCATGTATATAAGTGAAGCAACCGTTAAGCAGTATGTAAAATCAGCTATTCAGAAACTAAATGCACAAAATCGTACACAAGCTGTTGCCGAGCTGTTTCGACGAGGTATTCTTCATTAAAATGAAGCGTTTACTTTATTAATAAGGAGGTGGCTAAGGGGAAGAAAGAACCCCTGCCCCTCCCATCTATTAACCTATACTAGTAATCTTACTCCAAACTTTTATGATACGTAATACTATGATAGTTCACATACTCATTCAAGCCAGAAATACCTCTTTCCCAGCCGATTCCACTTCTTTTAACACCACCAAACGGAACTAGATTCATTCCAAGAGGAGAATCGACACTTCCATTTATTCCTGTACAACCAGCTTCGATTTTCCTTGCAATACGTAAGCCTCTTTCGTAATCAGATGTCCAAACAGATGAACCAAGGCCATATTCAGTATCATTAACCATTTGAATTACTTCATCTTCATTTTTATAGGATACTAATGGTACAACTGGTCCAAACTGTTCACATTGAACGACCTCTTCTTCATTTTTCACATGAGTAATGACTGTTGGTTGAATGTAATAACCGTTATTCCACTGATCTGGATTTAATTTAGTACCCAATTCCGTTACTCTTGCATATTGTTTTGCTTTTTGTATGAGTGTAGTAACGTAGTCATATTGCTGTTTATTATTAACAGGAGCGAATGTCGCCTCTTTATCAAGACCGTGGCCAATTTTATATTGGTCGACAAGATTTAAAAAAATGGAACATGCTTCATCATAGATTGATTCTGGAATATAAATTCTTTTTGTAGCAACGCATACTTGACCAGATCGCCTAAATGTCAAATTTACGATTTCAGGTAATACTTTTTCAAGATTCACATCATCTAAAATAATAGCCGGATCATTACCACCTAGTTCAAAATGCACTCGCTTTAGCGAATCAGCAGCGGATTTCATGATATTAGTAGCTGTGTTTTCCCCACCAGTCAATGTGATTTTTCGAACAAGTGGATGGGATGTTAATGCTTCACCTACATCAATATCCCCATGAACAATGTTAATGACACCTGGTGGGAATAATTTAGAGATCTCTCTTAAGGCTATAGAAACAGCGATTGAAGCGTTTGGAGATGGTTTTAAAACAACCGTATTTCCTGTAATCAAAATCGGTACAATTTTGCTCATCGCTATCGCCATCGGGACATTCCAAGGGGTAATCGCAGCTACTACCCCAAGTGGAACCTTTTCAATACTAATATGCGTGTGATCATCTTCAGCTTGTTGTGGTTCGAAAAAATCTTGTGCAATTTTTACCGTTTCACGAATTGACATGATAGATATCTGAATATCTCCGGTACATCCAGAAAAAAGCATGCCCGTTTCACGTGTTAGTAAGGTAGCGTAATGATCCCTACCTTGCTCTAGGATATCTGCTGCATCCAAAAGTAGCCGGCTCCTTTGTTCAAGAGTCGTATCTCGCCAAGAAAGAAATGCTTGATGGGCTGCTTCAACTGCTTGATCGACATGACTAGGATTTCCTACAGCAACGAGCCCAACAACATCTGTTAACCTTCCAGGATCAACAACTTCTCGGTATTGATCTGTTTTCACATCTTCATTATTAATCCGTATATCAATTTGTTGAATAAAATTATTAGTATTATCCAATTTACTTCACCACTCTCTGTTTTTTGTTTTTATTAATCAAAATGATAAAGTCTTTATTTACGATCACTCATAACAGGTGAAGGGGCTTCGTTTTTCATTGTAATTCCTGCTACCATGCCATAATCGACACCTACATTGACACCGCTTACATAGTTAGCCATATCGCTATTTAAAAACAACATCACTGACGCCATTTGTTCGGGGCTAGCCTCATATCCAACAGGTGAAACAGGCATTTGCGATCCTCTTTCTTTCCCCACAATCTCATTAAAATCGTCATGCATCGGTGTCTTTGTCGCTCCTGGACTAACCGTATTTATTCGTATTTTCCTAGCTGCCAATTCCCAGCAACGAAGAGTCGAATAAATAATCATACATTCTTTTGAAAACGTATATGGCTTATTTGCTTTCTCCGGACCTCCGACGAATAAAGGATCATCCTTCCGTTCCAACAGATAGTTTTGAGCGAAATTCCAATCATCTAGCTTCACAAATTCTAAATAATCTTGAATATGAGAATTCCAGTTCATTGCAGCGATAGAGGATACAAGAACAATTGAAGACCCCTCCGGCATTTTAGGTATTAGTTGTTCAACAAAATATTTTGCTCCTATAAAATTAATCGTTACTACATCAAGAGGGGCAAACCTTTTTCCTAAGTACGTGCTGCCAGCAATACCTGCACAATGAAAGACACTGTCAATAGATTCTGGAAGTTCTGCTACTGCCGCATCTATGGAAGCTTGATTTCCTAAATTAATAGGAATGTACTTTTTGATTTTTCCCTCAACTTGTTTTATATCGAGTGCATAAATCTCAGCACCTAATTCACCTATTAGCCTTGTAACAGATTCCCCCATACCAGATGCAGCTCCGGTAATCACTACTTTTTTTCCCGTGTAATCAATATTATTGTACATTGGATTGTCCTCCTCTTAATTCGTTAATTTTTATCATAAGAGACAGATAGAATGTGTATTGCATCTTCTTTTTCTAACGGTCTTGGAGAAAATACAGAAGGTTTGTAGAATTCGTCGATGTTAGCAAGCATCTCTTCCTTACTCGAGATGTATGATTGCATCGTTGGCATATTCACATCCTGATACAAACGCCTTATAACTTTAGCTGCAATGTCGCCTATTTCTTCGGCTGATGCTTGAGCTGGAATGTTTGCTCCTAAAGCTTCTGCAACCAATTGAACTTTATCTGGAGTTGCAGGTGCGATAAAAGAAAGAGCTTCAGCTAACAGAAAAGCTACAGCTGTTCCATGTGGGATTGGATAAATATTACTAAGAGGTGAACCTAAATCATGTGGAATCCCTCCAAACGGCCCTCGTAGTGACATACCGGCTAGAGTGGCAGCCAAAGCCATCCCTTCACGCGCTTCAATATTGGTACCGTTTGTTACTGCTGTACGTAAGTGTTTTCCAACAAGTGTGATGGCCTCAAGCCCCAACACTTCACTTAGTTTATTATGACGCTTTGAAGTTACTGCCTCTACAGCATGACATAGGGCATCAAATCCAGTTGTTGCCGTAATCGACGGTGGGAGCTTAACATGAAGTGTCGGATCAATAACTGCTAAACTGACTCCACATATAATCGGTTTCTTAGTATGAGTGGTTGTATCAGTGATAACGCCACCAGGTGTCGCTTCACTTCCAGTTCCCGCAGTTGTAGGGATAACAATAAGAGGTTTCATAATGGTTTCATCTAAAGGTTTGGAATCTAGTTTTGCATAATAGTTACTAATGGGACCGGGGTATGACAAGAGGATCCTTACCCCTTTTCCCGTGTCAAGCGAGCTTCCCCCTCCTATTGCTACAATACCATCTACTTTCCCTTGTAACCCAAGTTCCCCAGCTTCATTTACCGAATAGTCAGGAGGATTGGCTTCAACCTGATCATAGTGAATAATTTCTATTCCACTCGAGGAAACATAGTCAGCTATTTTATCAACGATTCCAGCAGATTTAATGCCTTTATCATAGATAAAAAGAACTTTCGCAACACCCAATTCTTTCAACTTTTCTCCTACAGATTCAGAAGTTCCACTGCCAAAAAGCATTTTATTAGGACTATCAAATACACTTGCCATCATACTCACTCCCCTTTATATTATCGCAATTAATCAGTATACTGACTAATTGGGTTTAAAATATTTTAATCAAATGACCAATTTTTAATTTTTACCTTGTGTTCCTTATTCTTCTAAGAGCGCTGATTAAAGATTGTCTCTCCTCTTCGGTAAAGCCCTCTGCTAACATTTGATTAACCTCAACGGCTTGGGCCATCATTTCATCTTTAATTTCAAGTGCTTTCTCTGTTACGTAGATCAAACTAGACCTTTTGTCAGAATGATTCGTTCCTCTCCTTACATAACCTAACGCTTGAAGTTTATTTAAGATACCACTAATCGTAGTACGGTCCTTTTGAATCATTTCTCCTAATTGCAACTGGTTAATTCCATCTTTTTTGAAAAGGTAAGTAAGTGCTACTGCTTGAGCCGGTGTAAGTTGAAAATCTAATAATCGTTCTTGAGAAAGCGCCAAAGCTTTTTGATTACACTTAGAAAGCAAAAAAGATAAACTATCGTCTAGTTCAAACATCAAAATGACTCCTATCAATTAATTTGTTTGTTTCTTGGTAGAACTTTAATACATTTTAAATATTATTCAGCATACTGATTAATTACCATCTTAGCATAGCTCCTTTTTAAATTCAATATTAAATATATTCTGACATCTAGTAAACCGTGAAACTTGTGGAAACCCACAAGTTTCACGCAATAAGAATCTGACCTATTATAAACGCTCCCAAATCGATGCGATGCCTTGTCCTCCACCAATACAGACAGCAGAAGCACCATATTTCGCATTACGTCTTTGTAATTCATAAGCAAGAGAAAGTGTAATTCTTGTGCCACTTGCTGCAAGTGGATGCCCTAAAGCAACCGCTCCACCATTTACATTACCTATTTCTAAATCAAACCCTAACTCTTTTTGACACGCTAAATATTGTGCAGAGAAAGCTTCGTTGATTTCAATTAAATCTAAATCTTCTAATTTCAAATCAGCTTTTTTCAAAGAGTTTTGAATCGCTGGTACTGGACCAATCCCCATATATTTTGGATCAACCCCTACGACATCCCAAGAAACAAGTCTTGCAATTGGCTTTAACCCTTTTTCAGCTGCATATTCACTTGACGTGACAATCACCGCTGCTGCTCCGTCTACCATTCCACTAGCATTTCCAGGCGTTACCACACCGTCTTTAATAAAACGAGCTTTTAGTTTCCCAAGCTTCTCCATGCTCGTTTGACGGACATGTTCATCTTCAGAAACAACTTGGTCACCCTTTCTTCCCTTGACTGTGACTGGCACAATCTCTTCTTTTAAATAGCCTTTTTCAATCGCTGCTAGCGCACGCTCATGACTTGTTAATGCATGCTTATCAACTTCTTCGCGAGGGATTTCATATTTTGCTGCCAAATTTTCAGCTGTTTCAGCCATGCTGCAGCCACCAACGGTATCGTATAATCCATCCCAAACCCAATCTTCAATTTGAGGTCCACCAAGTCCACTTCCCCATCTCATACCTGGAATGACATGTGGGACGTTACTCATACTTTCTGTTCCTCCAGCAAGCACCGCCTTTGCTTCCCCAGTCATAATATAACGAGCCGCTGTTAAAATTGCTTCTACTCCACTCCCACACAAACGATTGATAGTAATAGCAGGAACATGAATAGGAAGTCCCGCCTTTAACCCAATATGACGAGCAAGTATATGCGCATCTTTACTAGACTGCTGAACGTTTGCAAACACAACTTGATCGATGTCCTCAGGATTGATATTCGCTTTTTGAATCGCTCCCTTTGCTGCCTCTGCTCCTAAATCTGTTGCAGAAATGCCTCTAAATGTCCCAGACATTTCAGTAAAAGCGGTACGCGCTCCTTCTACTAATACGATATCACTCATCTTATTCCAACTCCCTTTCTAAAAAAGCGCTTTCATTCTTAGCGCTAATTACATGTTATTTCATTTATTTAGAATATTAACACGCCTTATAAAAAAGAGAAACTTATTATTCTTCTATGCGGAATCATATCGTTTTTTTCTTTAACGACAAAAAAAGAGAATTGCTGACCAAGCAATTCGCCTTTCTCACACTTATTAAATTTCTTATCTCTTATTCCTCAGTGAAAATATATACTTATAATCAAAATTTTATAATTACGGTAAGCTTTCATTTTTATTTTATTCTTTGGTGACCTGCGATTGTGAAATACCTCTCACTTTTCGTTTTCACCTAACTTTTATGACGCTTCCCTTCCAAGTAAGTCCCAATTGCCAAGATAAACAAGATTGTATGTAACGCTATAATAATCCCGTTCCACTCCCCATTAAAGACAGTAATGTTAATAAGCGTTGAAACTTGCATGATGATAATAATGAATAAAAGAAATGTGCTTCCCTTCATAACAAACACTCCTCAAGAAAACCGCTCAATACTTTGTATATCTCTTTCTTCAGTTCGTCATTTGCATAAACACTCCAAATTACAAAGGTTGTTAAACATAACTACCATTACCCAATGAGAACAAAGCAGTTAAGACAGCAAATAGTAAATATACTATACGTGTACAGTCAATATCTTTAAATAATCCTAACTCCTTCAATCTACTCATTCCTCTATTTCTTTGTATAAGATCATCGCACTAAAGGTAAAAAAAGGTGAAGCGAATTTCACATCTATTAATTCAATTGATTTGTCTTTTAGGAATGTATTGATTTTTTTATCCAGCCCGTGTTCGGTCCATCCACTAAATGTCTTTACTTTCAAAGTAACACCTCCTTATTAACATCAAGTATGTAAATTACATCCATTAAAACAACGGCTGCTTTTTGTCTGTGAATTCGTATTGAAATGGCAGAAGAACAATATAAATGATAATTGCCAAAAAAGTGATTAAAACAATAAAAATCCAAGACAAATTAAGTAGTCTCATTATAAAAGGGAAAATCAATAAAGGAAGCCCAGCAATACCCGTTCTCCAATTACCGTGAGTGGTCATAAATTGTTTACTCCCACAATGGGGGCACTTTTTTCGGCCGTCAATTACAAACAATAACTCTTTCCACTTAAAACCATAATGACAAGACCAACACGCAGGCATTTTCACAAGTATCACTCCTTCTTCATTTAAGTTGTTGATTCATAAGTTCGAATGATTCTTCATTATCATTCCACTTCACATTTACTTGAACCATCTCATCTTCACTCACTTTCGCTCCGGTCCCACCACCGCTCATTTTAAATGTAACCTCTTTAGGTGGTTCCTCAAATTCCCGATAAGCACCCCCACTTCCAGCTGACGTTTCGTAGAAGTATTCAAGTTTTTCGATTGATTCAAACTTTTCTAACGGTCCTATATATGTTACTGAGAATATATCGCTTTTTTCATGAGTGTAAGTCGTTTTCCCGTCATCTTCTCCCCATATTTGGGTGCCTTCAAAAAGATATTCAGCTTCCCAGTACTCACCTTCCCCTTTAAATGTATATTCATAGTTAATCACTTCATCAGTAGAGCATGCAGCAAGAACTATGATAACCATCACAAAAAGTACCATTGTTCTTTTCATGTTAGCTCCCTCCTTTACCCTAAAATACACAGTTACTATAATTACGCTTTGTAATAAGAAAATGTTTCAATTTTTTCCTTTAATATATAAAAAGACAACACTTCAAAAAAATGAAGCGTTGCCTACTACCATTAAGTTAACCATACGATATTTACAACCACTACCGTTACAATACAATATAAAATATTAAGAGGTATTCCCACTTTCAGATAATCAGAAAAACGGTAACCACCTGGTCCGTACACTATTAAATTAGCTTGATAACCAATCGGCGTCGCAAAACTAGCAGACGCTGCAATCGCAATCGTCACAAAAAACGCCATCGGCTCAACGGCTAACTGATTAGCCATTTCTAACGCGATCGGTATCATCAGGACTGCTGCTGCATTATTTGTAACAACTTCTGTAAATAGCGTTGTTAGGAGGTAAACAGCTATAATCGCCCCTAGTACACCCGCTCCTTTTGTTATGCCCACAAAATTATTAGCTATAAGTGCTGCTGCACCTGTTTGATCAAGCGCAATCCCTATCCCTATCGCACAAGCAATTAGTAGGAGTACATCAAAATGAATATATTTTTTGGCACCTTCAAAAGTAATCGTCTTTGTTAAGAAAAGGACAATAACTGCTAATAGTGCTGCATTAAACATCGGTAAAATATTAAAGGCTGCAAGCAAGATCATGATCACCAATGTTGCCATGGCAATGATCGATTTTCTCGGATCATTAATTTCCGGATCTTCAAGTGGAGAAATTAAATAAAAATCTCTAGAGTTAGACCAACTATTTACAAAGTCCTTACTCCCTAACAGTAGTAATGTATCTCCCGGCTTTAATACAATGTCACCGACTTTGTTGTTAATTCTCTCATCATTTCGATGTACAGCAACAATTCCTGCACCGTATTTACTGCGAAATTTACTTTCTTTCACTGTATTTTGAATTAATGAAGACTGATGGGAAACAACTGCTTCTACTAAAGAAGCACTTCCATTTTGCAAATCTTCTAGTTTCAAATTTGTTCCGGTCTCTACCCTTAGACCTTTTATGTTTTGTAACTCTACAATCGTTGATAAAACTCCTGTAAAGATCAGCTTATCATTTTCCATAAGCTTTTTGTAAGAAGGCACAGAAGCTGTCCGTTCTCCATTTCTAATTAATTCAATTAAATATAATCCACTAAGACTTCTTAACCCAGCTTCTTCAATGGTCTTCCCTTTTAAAGGTGAGTTAGGCTCAATAAACGCTTCTGCAAGATATTCTCTTGAACTTTCATTAAAAGATTCTTCAGATGTTTTTCTAGTTGGCAAAAGCTTATACCCAATTGTAGTTATATAGATTATCCCTAAAATACCTGCAGGGAGACTCACAATTGCTAATTGAAACATCGAAAATCCACCCAAACCCTGCTCTAGCATAAATCCATGTATAACAAGGTTTGTGGATGTACCAATTAATGTCAAGGTCCCTCCAAAAATAGTCGCATAAGAAAGTGGAATTAAAAACTTTGACGGTGAAATATTTTTTTCTTTACACCACTTACGGACAATAGGTGTAAACATAACAACAATCGGTGTATTGTTTAAAAATGCAGATAAACCTGCGAGTGGAACCATCATTTGAAATAGGGATTTTCTCGGACTCTTTCCCGCACCTAAGGATTTTGTAACGATTTGATTTAAAACGCCACTTTGTTTTACTGCCCCTGCAACAATAAAAAGAAGTGCGACAGTCAGCATCCCCTCATTCGAGAAACCCCTTAACGCATCAGAGGGTGATAATACACCACTTAAAAGAAGAACAGCAAGTGCACAAAAAACAATGAAATCGGGCCTAGCCACTTCTTTCATTAAGCAGACAAGCATTCCAAGGACCACAATTATGACAAGTGCTATTTCGATAGTCATTTCCCTCTCTCCAATCTTTCACAATCTCTATATGTAAATTCTCTCTTCTCATCAAATCAAATACTATACTGGTAATTCATATCGATTTACTATGATTTATGAATAAAAAAAGGCACATACTTTTTACAAGAAGAAGTATGTGCCTTTGGTTTTTCCAATCAGCTCAAGTATAAATAAATTTGATATTTACATTATATTAATCCGATAATTCTGATGTGTCAATACTTGATTGGTTTTTTATAGAAATTAATAATGTGCCTGCAAAATTTTATCTTGTTGTTTACCTTTTTGAGCTATTATTTTATTTCAATTTTCCCAGGCCCTTGGTTATCCCCTTCATACCAATCAAATTCTATTTCAAACGAATGCTTGTCACCCTTTTGCGTGTACTCGATTTCTGTTTTGACAACCTGGGTTGGTGCAACCTTAATTTCCTCTCCGTCTTGAACAAATACAAACTCTCCATTTTCCTTTAACTTGCGAGCAATCGTTTCAAGAAAGCTTGCAAATTCTTCTATCGATTGCTTTTCTTTATGTTTAATAAGATAATTTGTTACCATTTGCTGTTGTTCATTCATAGCACACACTCTCCTTTTAATATTTATATTCATTATAATAAACAATCTTTCGTCTCTACAATCATGTTCAATGAATGTTCTTACATGCTAAAAAAAAATTTTATTGCATTTTTTCATTGAATGACATACATCATAAAATCAATTGAAAGTACGCTTTACTAAGAAGGCGAGTTATTCTAAGTTTTAACCGTCAATCCAAATAAGTAAAATTAAATAGAATTAACACAATGAAAGCGAATTAGGAGGGAACATTCAATGAATGAACTAACATCACTCAACATGGTAAAAACATTTATTAGCAGAAATTCGCTTAGTTTTTTATACATATCAAGAACTAATTGTGGGGTATGCCAAGCTTTATTACCCCAAGTAAAAGAAATGTTGTTACAATTTCCTACTATCCATTTAGGTTATATTAATGCTGATCATGTTGAAGAAATAGCTGGAGAGCTTTCCATATTTACTGTACCCGCCCTCCTTTTATATGTTGAAGGAAAAGAATTTATAAGAGAAGCTCGGTTTGTACATTTAGATTCTTTACAAGACAAAATAAGTAAAATTTATAATATGTATGGGTAGTATAAAAAAACAGTTAGCAATTTTTAATCCTCTTTAAAGCAAAAAGCTCCTGCTTCAAAACGAGTTAACGAATTGAGACAGGAGGTTTTAGCATTTTATTATCAAGCAGCTATCTATCTATTACAATCATTGAACAAACAAGTCAAAACCAAGCATCGTAATAATCCCAAAAATCAATGTCCATAATGCTAAACTGACTGTCATCCAAATTAATGTTCCATTTTTAGTCGCACCTAAAGATAACCCAATAAAAGCAGCGATATGGATACCTATTAAAATAGGGCCTGCCAAAGCAAGACCTGGCAGCCCGTACTTATTCCATACGTTTGTTGCACGCATACTACGTTTTGATTGTGCTTTTCCCTTCTTTTTTTGACGATTTGCGAACCAGACTTTTACCTTTTCAAACCCGATTACTAATGGAATAACTGTACTCAAATTACCTAAAAACGCAAGAAGCATTACCCAAAAAGGCGATAAATCCCGGATAATTCCAACCGGGATCACTAAGGCTATCTCAAACCATGGAATAGCTGCAGCTAGAAAAACAAGAATGTATTCATATATCATGAAAGACCTACCTAACTATTTAATCTTTACATTAATTCTAACTAATTTACTAAGCTGAAGACAAATCGAATACTCAAAAAAACAATAGCATTTAATTAATATGTAGAAATATTAATTAAGAATGAAATAGGAACTGATGAATGCTGACTAGAGATACACACATTCTTTAATTAACCTTAATAACTTTAAAATTAGCAGAAATTAAGTTCATCTCTTCTAGATCCCATTCAAAAATGATAATTGCCGATTCAGCTGATTTATAGGAAAGCAGTCGTTTCCCATTCTTAATTACAGAACTTTCAGCTTCCCAAAAGGAGACTGTTTCATCTTCCCCAGTACGATTACAAACAAATACGGGCAAGCCTGTATCTATCGACCTTTGTTCCCATTCACCATTCGGCCCATGTAAACCAGGCCCCCATGATGAAGGAGCAACTAGAATCTTCGCTCCTTTTGCCAATAATGTATCAGCCACATTTTTTGTATATGCATCTGCGCATATTAAAACACCAGCTTTTATATCCTCTAATTCAACCGGTTCAACAACCTCACCTGATGTAGACCAGTTATCTACTTTAGCGACTTTCTTCTGACTGCCAATTAATTCACCTTTTGAATTAATCACAAAGACAGTATTGTATAATTCATCTGCCTTCGATCTTTCTGCGCAACCTAAGAATACAGTTGCATTTATCGATTTAACAATGTTCTGAAGGTGTGTCATCCATTTATCCGGTTGTTCATTAATCCAATCCGTTCCAACCTTCCGAGAAAATTGTAGCCCGCTTGTAGCAAGCTCTGGTGTTATAATCCAATCAACCTTTTCCTCTGCTGCACCCAATACAGCTGTTTCAATCAGATCTTGGTTGTAGGCTATATCACCGGCTATAGGCAATAGATGTAACAAAGCAACTCTAATCTTCTTCACAAAGAACTCCTTTCTTAAAATCCAAATAAATTTATAAATGATTAATTAGACAATATATTATACTATTCTGACATAGATTTAGGAAGAACACACTAGCTTATTTTGATTTATCTTATCTTGGATCTTAAGGGTATCACTCCGGCCTTCTGTGTCCCTCTTTTCTCTTTTTCTGCACTTTCAAGGCTTCAGTCCGGCCTTTTGCTTCATATTTGGTTGTCTCATACGTTAGTATTCCCTCTCTTTACAATGATGTTCCCAAGGGCTTCTACGTTACCATTCCTTTAATAAATCCGATTATAAAGCGACCTTTTTTGTTCTTTACAAAAGGCTCCGGAAAAGGTGAAAGTCAACCTTTTTCCGGAGCCTTTTAAATAATTTCTTCTTCTAATTTTTTTGAATGGATAAGGAAATACCCTTCTTCATCGGTGTCGATTAGTTCTTTTTTTCGCAAACGATTAATCGTACGATTCATCGTTTCTCTTGATGTGCCAATCATATTAGCTAATTCTTGATTCGTAAATTGTGAAGTGAGTTTGTATTTTTCATTAAACTTTATTCCATTTGATTTACCTAAACGGATGAATAACATCACAATTTGTTCATACGTGTCACGTAAAATTTTTTGTTCTAATCGATTTTGAAGGTCAACGATCTTTTCACCTAACACTTTGAACATTTTAATACATAGTTCTGGATATTTAAGTAGGATTGCTTCAAACTGTTCAACCGGAATGACAATTAAGTCAGCAGTTTCAAGAATCTCAGCATGCGCTGGAAAGTCCCCTTTCCGGAAAAAGCCTGCGTGTGGAAACATATCACCGGCTTGGAGAATGGATACAATTTGTTCTTTTCCTGATAAATCTGTTTTGTGTATTTTCACTTTACCAGAATGGATAAAAAACACTCGATCTAATGGTTCTCCCTGCATAAAAACAAATGATCTGGCTGTATATGTCCGTAATTGTGAAATATCAACGATTGGCTGGATCTCGGTTTCCGAAAGCTCTTTAAAGAGCGAAACAGCTTGTAAATGTTTTTTTATCATTGCTAACTTCATCTTTAAACCCCCTTATTAGCAAGCAGCTTACATTTTACCTTCAATTGTACTAACTTAACAGAGCTAAAACTGTGATCACTGTCACTGTTTGTAAGATGAATGTTTTCAAGTACTAGCGAATTCTAGACCAGTGATCTATCTCACAATGTCTTTTATAAATTATTGTTATTCTTTAGCTAGATCCAAAAAGCTACATCCAAAACTTTAATTTATGGAGGAATTATCATGGAACATACATTTACTGAAACATCGATTGTAGGCGATATCGTCACAAAATTCCCAAAGGCTGGTGACCTTTTTAAAGTTTATCGTATTGATTTTTGTTGTGGGGGAAACCGTCCACTTATAGATGCAATTAATGAGAGACAATTATCTCCTGAGGAAGTATTAAATAACCTAAATAAACTTTATCAAGAAACATCAGCTCTTCATGCATCTAGAATCGAATGGGAAAAGGCATCGTATAGTGAATTAATTGACCACATTATTCACAAACATCATCGCTACCTTAAGGAAGAATTGCCTCAATTAAGTCCTTATGTCACAAAAGTACTACGTGTGCATGGTGGAGCGCAGCCACATTTAGCTGACATTCATCGCTTGTTCAATGAGTTACGTGTTGAACTGGAGCAACACCTAATTAAAGAGGAAACGGAAGATTTCCCACTTATTTTAGAAGTTGAACAAAATCGCACAGAAGAAAACATCCAAAAGTTACAAAAAGTCGTTGATGAGCTTGAAAACGAACATAGTCACGCTGGTGACATTCTAAAGAAACTTCGTGACGTTACAGATGATTTCAATCCTCCAGAAGGAGCGTGTGGTACGTATCGTCTCGTCTATCAACGTCTTGAACAGCTTGAAGCAGATATGTTCCAACATATTCATTTAGAAAATAATGTGTTGTTCCCACGAGCAATCGCTGAAGCATAAGTTTTTACTAACTAGTTATTCCACAATCTATTCTCACAATACAAAAAGGATTGTCTATCATTTGACGATCCTTTTTGTAATTTCTCGATCTATTTGATTCACATAATAAAAGCATGGACGCTATTGTCCATGCCCTATTTTTTCTCTCTTCCTCTGTTTCCTCATTACTTTAGGAATATATACACAGAACGGTTCGCTTTCCATGTAATCCCCAGTCATCGCATATGCTCGAGACCGAGATCCCCCACACACTTGGCGAAACTCACAAACCCCACACTTGCCTTTAAATTTATCTGGATTACGTAAGTCTTTAAAAATAGGTGAATCCCGATAAATGTCAGCCAATGGAGTAGTACGAATATTTCCGGCTTTTACTGGCAACAATCCACTCGGAAATACGTCTCCTGTATGTGAAATAAATACAAAACCATTTCCATCATTGACTCCTTTTGGCGCTCTTCCTAACCCGTCAAATGGTCCAGTCAGACCTTTTGTCAATGCGTCCTCATAATGAATCACTTGATCAGGAGTGATGGATTCTCTCATCTTTTCTTGAATTACGACACGTCTGTAATGTTGAGCCGCAGTTGTTTTAATATCAAATGAAACGTTTTTGCTTAGCTTGTAAAGCCAGCGAAACACTTGCTCATGTTCTGCTGGTGAAATCATATCGTTTTCTTTTCCCCTACCTATTGGTACAAGGAAAAACACACTCCAAAGTACACATCCTAGCTCCTCTACTAATTTCGCCATCTCTTCAAGTACATCAACATTATACCTAGAAACGACAGTGTTTATTTGAATTGGAATTTCCAGCTTATGCAGATAGGAAATAGCGTTCATTGTTAACTCAAACGAACCCTCCGTCCCTCTAAAATGATCGTGTATTTCAGCTGTGGGTCCGTCTAAACTAAATGCCCACCTAGCAAGCCCAACTTCCTTCGCTTTCTGAATAGCTTCTTTAGTGACATTTGGAGTTGCGCTTGGAGTCATTGAAACCCGAACACCTTTTTTGATTGCATATTCTGCAATGTCATATACATCTGGACGCATAAGTGGATCTCCACCAGTAAACACCAACATTGGATTATCCATTTCAACTATGTCATCTATCAGTTTTTTTCCTTCATCAAATGTTAGTTCAAGTGGATGACGATGGTACTGAGCTTCTGCTCGACAATGAAGACATTTTAGTTCACATGCTCTTGTTAGTTCCCATATAACAATAAATGGATTTTTGTTGAAATCACGATTAAACATCTGGGTCCCTCCTATCAGATCACTTCTATTATAAGCTTCTAGCCGATCATAGATAGTGAGGTGCATCACAATAAAAGCCACATCTGTTGCGAAGTTTTTATGTTTTTTTTAATGTATAGTATGAAGCTTAACTCGAGCTAATAGTCTGTTAGGTGATTAACGTAAAAAAGCTCTTGTCAAAGGATACTTTCGACATGAGCCTTAATAGTAGTTTTTCACTAATGGATAGATGATTGGCCTTTTTAATCAGATTGTTTTCCCACCTGAGAAAACACCAGGTTTCTGGAATAAATAGCCGAAAAAATAGTAACTAGATAAATACAAGGAAGCACAAATAAATTCCTTACTTTCAATATCCCTATGCGCATTAAAAAGACATCAATGAACAACATTGTTATAAAGGTGGTTATTTTTCTTTTACTTTCTTTACCTTTTAACAACCATGCAGTTAACCCAGTAACAACAACACCAATAATAGGTGCAACTATAAAGTGTTCTTTCCAATTAAACTTTTTCCCTTTCCCGTACTTAACCTTCCCTAGTAAAGCGAATAAAAAAACCATATTCATCCACGTTGTTTGGATCATATTAAAAAAAGAAACAAATAATATAAACGGATTTTTTCTTTCTAACCCTTTTTGCCATAAATCATTAAAAATAAAGGAAGCAAATATTAAAATAAATGTGTACTTTGTTCGCCACCAATTATGTTGAAATACTCCTAATCGTAAAAATAGCTTCTCAATTAATACAAAACACAAACTACAGAACAACTTTAGTTTCCATCCAAGCTTAAAAACATTTATAAATAACGCTGCAATAGGTACATAAAAAAATTGTGACCCAACAGAACCTAATATATTATCTAATTCTTTCTGTTTTACAAAGCCCGGCTTATAGACATATCCATTAAAAAGAGCAACAACAAAATAATCAAAGAAATAAGCAAATCCAGTATATGAGAACAATAGGGTTATATGTTTCTTCCGTTCTTTGCTTTTCATAAAAACAAGTATTAAAAAAACAGCTTGGATAATCCCTAATATAAGATAGGGATACTTATTAGATCTTCTATTTCTCATTACAAGAAGGTCCTTCCATAATGTAATTTGGTGATTAGTTGTAAGATATACAACATTGAATAAAATCATGTATTCCATAGTACTAATTTCTAGGCACACCAAAATATAGTTTCATCCTTATTCCGTGTTATGATGATAAAGTTAGAACACCATATAAGGAGTTTACCTAATGGAAAAAGAACAAACTACCAACCTTAAGCCATTTTTGTCTCTCATTTTATCAACAAACATTCCTAAGCTAGCCCTTTCTTTTGGATTAATCGGAAGTCTTATTACGACTCTTGTCGGCCTTACTATTCCACTGTTAGCAAGAGAAATGGTAGATGGGTTTGCTATAGGGTCTTTAAACTGGCTCTTAATCGGGCTAATTGGGGTCGTCTTTATCGTACAGGCTGTGATAGATGGTTTCTCAACCTATTTACTAGCATATACAGGGCAGAAGATTGTATCCAAATTACGTGAACAAATGTGGTTCAAACTTTTACGCTTACCTGTAAAATACTTCGATAAAAAAACAAGTGGCGAATCCGTCAGTCGTGTTGTAAATGATACTGGCATCGTAAAAGATCTTATATCACAACATTTCCCTCAATTTATCACAGGTATTATTACGATCATTGGTGCGATTACTATTTTAGCGATAATGGATTGGAAAATGACACTCCTCCTAATAATTGCCGTTCCTATCACTGCATTCATTATGTTTCCACTTGGACGGAAAATGGCGAAAATCTCGCGTGGTCTTCAAGATGAAACTGCGTCATTTACCGGGAACATTCAACAAACACTTAGCGAGATTCGCTTAATGAAAGCCTCCAATGCTGAGAATGTTGAAGAAGCTAAAGGAAGGAAAGGGATCGGCGCATTACTGGGGTACGGGCTAAAAGAAGCGCGTATCTTTGCACTCATTGGACCATTGATTTACCTTATCATAATGGTGGTCATTGTAATTATTATCGGCTATGGTGGTATTCGTGTGTCTGAGGGTACGATGACTACAGGCTCTCTCGTTGCCTTTTTACTTTATCTGTTTCAAATCATTTTCCCTATAACATCCTTTGCGATGTTTTTTACTCAGCTTCAAAAAGCAAAAGGTGCAACAGAACGAATCATTGAAATTTTAAATCTCGAAGTAGAGGAAGGACAACAAGGACTGGCAATGGATATAACCAACCTGCCTATTCAAGTTGATAATGTTTCGTTTGCCTATAGTGAGGAAGAGCAAGTTTTAAAAAATGTCTCTTTTGAGGTCAAACCTGGGAATATGCTCGCGTTCGCAGGCCCGAGTGGTGGAGGGAAAACAACAATGTTTGGCTTGCTTGAGCGCTTTTATGAACCTACCTCTGGTGAAATTCGGATTGGCACTACGCCTATAAGGGAGTTATCAATGAATTCATGGCGAAGTCAGATTGGATATGTTTCTCAAGATAGTCCGATGATGGCAGGGACCATTCGTGAAAACCTTTGCTATGGCTTGAAAAATGCTACAAATATATCAGATAGCCACTTATGGAAAGTGGCGAAAATGGCCTTCGCTGATCAATTTATTAAAGAGTTTCCACAACAGTTAGATACAGAAGTTGGCGAACGTGGCGTTAAGCTCTCCGGAGGTCAAAGACAGAGAATTGCTATCGCTCGTGCTTTTCTACGGGATCCAAAGATTCTCATGATGGATGAAGCAACAGCTAGTCTAGACAGTCAATCTGAAGCAATTGTACAAAAAGCCTTAACACGACTTATGGAAGGTCGGACAACCTTCGTCATTGCCCATCGCTTATCCACCATAGTTAATGCTGATAAAATTGTGTTCATCGAAAAAGGCCAAATAACAGGAATGGGCAGCCATCGAGAATTAGTCGATACTCACCCATTGTACCGTGAATTTGCTGAGCAGCAGTTCACTTAACACATAAGAAAAACAGGGAACTATCCTCTGTTTTTACTAAAAAATCGATCAGACGAATGAATTTTTTTCACACAGCTATAGAACCACATGATATGTAGAAAGTAGGAGTTGAAAATGACTATTGAAAACCGCGATATGCTAATGATGAATATAAGCAAAGAAACAGATTTCCCACTAACTTTTGAAGAATGGGAACAAAAAGCAGCTGAAAACATGCGCGCCGGTTACGGCTACGCAAGCACTGGTGCTGGCAGAGAAGAAACAGCAAAAAGAAATTCAGAAGCTTTTTCTAAATGGGCGATCGTACCGAGAATGTTAAACGATGTTTCAAATGTAAATATGGGTATTACTCTTTTCGGTCGCCGTTATGATACTCCATTTTTCCTGGCTCCTATCGGAATGCATCTGCTTGCAAATGAACAAGGGGAGCTTGCTACGGCAAAAGCGGCAGCGACTTTCAACGTACCATTTATCGTGAGTACCATCTCAAGCTTTTCGATAGAAGAAATATCAGTGGCTGCTCCGAACAGCCCTAAATGGTTTCAACTATACTTTTCAAGTCATCACCCTGCCATCTCCTATAGTATGGTAGAAAGGGCAGAAAAAGCCGGTTATGAAGCCATTGTCATTACCGTTGATACAGTGATGGCCGGCTGGAGAGAAGGAGACATCCGAAGTAAGCTCTCCCCATTATCACAAGGATTTGGCAAAGGGAATTATTTAAACGACCCTGTCTTCATGAATTCCTTGCCTAACCAAGATCCAGACACTATCATAAAGGGGATTTTAGAAAATATCCAACACCCTTCCCTAACCTGGGAGAATATTGCTGAGATTAAAAAGCGTACAAACTTACCTGTTTTACTAAAAGGAATACTACATCCTGATGATGCAAAATTAGCGATGACATACGGGGTTGATGGAATTATTGTCTCAAATCACGGTGGTCGCCAACTTGATGGGGTTATTGCGTCCATTGATGCATTACCTACTATCGTGGAAGCTATCAATGGCAAGATTCCTGTATTATTAGACAGTGGTATCAGACGAGGAATCGATGCAGTCAAAGCTTTAGCTTTAGGTGCAGACGGGATTTTAATTGGAAGACCATTTCTATACGGTCTAGCTGCATTTGGGCAACCAGGGGTAGAAAAAGTACTTGAACGATTTATTCAAGAAACAGAAGTGTCCCTTGCACTTTCTGGAATTCCTGATCTAACTAAAATTTCGAATTTAAAGATGAAAAGGGATTAGAAACATAATTTTCTCACTATTTTAATAGTTCATTTATCAAATTAAATTATTTGGATTTAATAATAAAATAATGTCTTTTCTTGGAAAAGACATTATTTTTTGTTTTGCCTTTAAAGCAAAAGCTATGAAACACTCCGATCCACCTTTTTTGACTCTTTCAAAAATGTCTGAATCATATTAGCGTTTGTCGACAACAAAACCCCTATCAAAATAAGCACCGTTCCAACAAATTGAACAAAAGTATAGCTCTCACCTACAAGAACAGCTAAAAGAATCGTAAATAAAACTACTAAATGATAAAAATTTGAAGCTCTTGCCGGGCCAACTTGCATGACTCCCTTACTCCAACAAAGAAATGAAATGACACTTGGGAAAATACCTAAATATATAACTCCTACTACAGCACTTAATGAAACTTGAGTTAGTGAGAAAGAAGAAATGTATGCTTCTACTATGGAAAAAGGAAGTAAAATTACAATTCCAATTGCAATCGTAGTAAGCAACGAGATCCTTGGTGGTAAGAAAGCTCCCCACTTCTTTAACAAGAGCGAATATGTAGACCAAGATAAAACAGCCATAATAATATATACATCACCAACATTAAACGATAATGTTAGTAATCTTGTTAGCTGACCATCCAAAACAATCCAAAGAACACCCACTAATGATATAACTGTACCTATATAATGGACCCATATGGAATGTTCCTTTAGAAACCAAGAAGCAAATAGCACAAGTAAAATGGGTGTCAATGAATTGATTAAAGAAGCATTGATAGAGGATGTATGTTGAGTTGCTATATATATGAAACAATTAAATCCAACGATTCCAGTCAACGCAAGAATAAATAATCGTAATTTATTCTTTTTCATTACATCAAAATATGGAACCCAATCCATCTTTACAATAGCAGTAAGAATGACAAATCCTACTATCCATCGAAACAGTGTGAGAAGAAAAGGGGGAACTACCTCTACAATTTGCTGCCCCAGCACAAAATTGCTTCCCCAAAAAAAGGTTGCGAAAATGAGGAGTAAATAAGCATTATCAAAATTTATATCTCTTTTAATTAGCTTCATTTTTCTCTCCCCCTAATTACAATATGACGTCGGATCATGGTCTCTGTTTCATCCACAAATAAACTTGCGTCTTTTCATCTCGAAGCCAACCACAGTATGTTATTTTGACAATAGTTATCATAGTTAACTATATGTTGTTAATCAAAGTATATAGAGCGAGTCTCGAAACGTCAATTCTGTTTTTTTACTTTTCGAAATATTCCCTCGGCAACAATAAAATACTTTTCGCTAACTTTTGTTAAACAAAGATATGTTTTGTTTACCTATGTTTAACTATATGATAAAGTTGGTTTTAACAGTCTTATATATGCAAGGAGGGAAAATATAGTGGAAGAGTCAAAGAAAAAAGGAATCCAATCGATTGAATCTGGATTTCAAATAATTAAAGTAATATCGAATGCAAGTGATCCATTAACGATTACAGAGATCTCAAAATTATGCGACATGCCAAAAAGCCAGCTATATCGATATTTAATTAGTTTATGTAGAATTGGATTTTTAGAAAAAAGTGAAGACTTACGCTATTCTTTAGGAAGTGAACTAGCATTAATTGGTTTAAGAGGATTAGAAAAAGTCGATATTCGCTTAAAAGCTTTGCCATATATTAAACGATTAAATGTTTTAGTAGATGAAACCGTCTCTTTAGCCATTTGGGTTGATAGTGTGGGACCCATTTTTATTAGTTGGGAAGAAAGTAAAAAGCCAATTAATGTAAATGTAAAAGTAGGTTCATCTGCTCCTTTAATTACTAGTGCTAGTGGAAACATCTTTGCTGCTTATTTCGACGTAGAGAAAACGAGAAGCTTTATAGAGAAAGAAATTAGCCATTTAGATATTGATCCAGCCGATGTCACTAACATGATAACTTCTGTAAAAGATGCAGGTTATGCATATACTACAACGTATATTCCTGGAATTGCTGCGGTATCAGCTCCAGTTTTTGACCAAAACAACAAATTAGTGGCCGCTCTTAGCGTAGTTGGTCTATCGAGCGTTATAGATATATCGCCCGATTCTGATTTAACAATAGAATTATTAAAAACAGCAAAAGAATTATCAAATAGTTTAGGATATGTATATTAATAAACGGCTCCTGTCTTTGCATCTGTTTTCTATCGTGCATACATAAAGCAGAGTCTCTTTTATAAAAAAGCTCTGCTTTAACTTTTCCTTAGTCTCACCTTCAGCATTCCATTGCTCATAATGTCCAGTCCAAGTCAGCTTTAATAACTATGATTAAACGCTTCTACACACTTGATTTTATTTTCTACTGTATACTTAGACATAACTATGGTTTATGACAATAGCCTACTTGTCTTTATCTTCAGCTTCCCACTTAGCTATCTCATTTCGAACCTTTGGTGCAACTTCTTTTCCTAATAGTTCAATCGCTCTCATTACATCATCGTGTGGCATCGAGCCGACAGGTACGTGCAACATAAAACGTGTAATCCCTACATTTTTTCTTAAGTGAATGATTTTCTCTGCAACCGTGTCTGAATCACCTACATACAACGCCCCTTCAAAACTGCGAGCCTCATCGAAGCTAGTTCGATCATAAGGAGGCCATCCACGTTCTTGTCCTAATTTGTTCATCACTTGCTGCGTTGACGGAAAAAATTTATCAGCTGCAAGTTCAGCATCCTCTGCAATAAATCCATGTGAGTGTGATGCCACTGCTAATTTGGAAATGTCATGTCCTGCATGAAGAACCGCCTTCTTATATAGCTTTACAAGCGCCGCAAATTGCAATGGATGGCCTCCAATAATCGCAAGTACGAGTGGCAAGCCAAGTAGCCCTGCCCGAACGACTGATTCAGAGTTACCACCACTGCCAATCCAAACTGGTAAAGGTTCCTGAATCGGACGTGGATACACACCTAAATCATGAATTGCCGGACGATGTTTTCCCGTCCAAGTCACTTTCTTTGAATCCCTTATTTTTAATAACAAGTCGAGTTTCTCCTCAAATAATTCATCATAATCACGAAGATCATACCCAAATAACGGGAATGACTCAATAAAGGAACCCCGCCCTGCCATAATTTCAGCACGCCCATTTGAAATACCATCGAGCGAGGCAAAGTCTTGAAAAACACGTACAGGATCGGCTGAAGAAAGAACCGTTACTGCACTCGTCAAACGTATTTGTTTTGTTTGTGACGCAGCTGCTGCCAAAACAATCGCTGGATTTGAGGCTGCAAAATCTTTACGATGATGCTCTCCCACACCAAAGACATCTAACCCTACTTGATCTGCTAGGACAATCTCTTCCACCACTTCTCGTAATCGCTGTGCATGACTTACTACTTCACCCGTGTTTACATCCGGAGTTGTTTCTACAAATGTGCTTACACCTATCTCCACTAATATACCCCTCCTATTATAATTGACTTGATTCGTAATCTTTATTTTCATTACCATACCATGCTTTCATTTTTCGGTAAATAATGGCTACTACAAACAAAAAACCGATTCTCTATTTAGAAATGAGAATCGGTGAGTGGGTCACTTTGTATTACTTGGATTACATTCATAGAATCACCCTTACGTTTATGGCTTCGACCAGATACATCTTTGTTTCTTCTTTTATTTTATTTTACCTTTTGCTTCAATTTTACTATACGCAATTGCGTAAAGTTCAAATCCTTCTTTAAAAGACTCAACAACTTTTTTCAGCATAGATGATCACTTTCCTTTTTATTATTTGTGACTATATTATGAAATATTTTATCTTCATTCTCAATGTTCATGGAACCGGCAACATTTTCGATGAAAACGAAAACAAATCGTATGAAAACGAAATCAGATCGGTATATCTGCCTTTTTCGCTGATTATCGTCTTGAAGAAGTTGTTCAAGCGAAAATTTGTTTGAGAGATATAATGAGGGGAACTCGCCACTGCTTTGCACACTAATCTATATTCAGTAATTCATCTACTCTCTCCAACACTTCCGTAGCCTTTCCATGAATCGTTAAATCAAAGTAATCATTTCCTTCGATCTTATCTAAATTTATCAAGACAGTGATGGCGTTTGTCATTGTTGGTAGTTGATTTACTGGATATACTTCTAAGCTTGTTCCAATTACAACAACAAGCTCTGCTCTAGAAATATTATGTAATGCTTTTTCCCAAGCATCTACCGGTAGCATTTCCCCAAATAAGACCACTTCTGGTCGAAGCTTCCCTTCACATTTCGAACATCGCTCCTTTTTAAGAAAGGCATGTTCACTCGAATCAGCTCCACAATCATGACAGCGAAATGATCGAATCGATCCATGTAGAGTTTGGACGTTAGCAGATCCGGCAAGTTGATGGAAGTTATCGACATTTTGGGTGGCGATTGATTGTATCAAGCCAATTTTATGCCACTCTGTTAAAATGCGATGTCCTTTATTGGGTTTTAGTTGAGAGAGAGCTTTTATTCGCATGCTGTAAAAATCATGAAAAACGTCGTACTCATTCTCCAAAGCCTCAATTGTAGCAACACTACGTGGGTCAATGTCTTCCCACCATCCTGACTTTGATCGAAAGTCTGGCACTCCACTTTCCGTTGACATTCCAGCCCCAGTAAGAATAACTGTTTGTGAAGATGTTTTCAGGTAGTGAACAAGTTGCGTAATATTTGTTTCCCAGTTAACACTCATATCAAATATACTCTTCCTTTCCGTCATTGAGATGGTATTTTAATACTTATTAGATTTTACAGTTTCCTCCACTCTCATAACTACAACGTAAAACTAAAAAAGTTGTTAATGAAACCATTAATTAAATTGCAACTTATAAACAAAATTGTAAAAAGAGCAGGATCCTCCTACTCTTTTATTAACATTATTTATCTTTTACCTTCAATAGACGTAACCCATTTAATGTTACGAGGAGAGTTGCTCCCATATCTGCTAAAATAGCAATCCAAAGTGTTAACCAACCTGGGATCACTAACAATAAAGCTAATAGTTTAATACCTATAGAGAAGGCGATGTTTTGTTTAATAATATTCAACGCTTTTCGGCTTAATTTAACTGTATATGGTAGTTTTGTTAAATCATCTCCCATTAATGCAACATCTGCAGTTTCTAATGCAGTATCTGTTCCAACTCCCCCCATTGCAATTCCAACAGTAGAGGCAGCTAAAGCCGGTGCATCATTTACGCCATCTCCAACCATCGCAACGTTCTTATAATCAGAACGGAGTTGTTTGATAGATTCGAGTTTATCTGCTGGCATGAGTTCTGCCTTCACATCAGTCACTCCAACATAATTGCCAATTGCAGCAGCTGTTTTTTTATTATCACCAGTAAGCATAATTGTTTTTTTAATCCCTAACTCATGTAACTTTCTAATGACTTCTTTACTCGTTTCTCTTACTTCATCAGCCACAGCAATGACAGCTAAAACCTCGTATGCTGTCCCAACAATCATAGTTGTTTTCCCATGTTCTTGAAGTGCTTTGATATCTATTTCGACTTGCGAAGATAAATTGCCTTCTACTAACTCGCTAAACAGCGAAGGGCTGCCAATGTAATAGTCTGTCTGATTAATAGTTCCTTTGATCCCTTTACCCGTAATCGAGGCAAATTCCTCAACTGCAATTTCGGTAAATGAAACATTTTCTTGTTTAGCCTTTTTGATAACAGCTGAAGCCAGAGGATGTTGAGAACGATATTCCATAGCAGCAATAATAGATAGCAGTTCTAGCTTATTGGTTTTCTCCCCGTACAAAATATAGTCTGTGACAGCTGGCTTTCCAATTGTTAATGTTCCAGTTTTATCAAAAGCAACTGCTTTTAATGCCCCAGCTTCTTCTAAATAAATACCACCTTTAACAAGAACTCCATTTTTAGCTGCATTGCCTATCGCTGTCACGATCGAAACCGGTGTTGAAATGACAAGAGCACAAGGACAACCTACTACAAGAACGGCTAATCCTTGATAAATCCACGCTTCCCAACTTCCTTGAAATAATATAGGGGGGGAAATCGCGACTAATAGAGCGACAACCATGATTGCTGGTGTATAATACTTTGCAAATTTGTCTATGAAAGCTTGAGAAGGAGCACGTTCCCCTTGTGCTTCCTCAACAAGATGAATGATTTTTGCAATCGTTGTATCCTCTACGTGTTTTGTTACCTCAACTTCTAACAACCCTTCTTCATTTAAGGTACCGGCAAAAATTTCATCTTCTTCTCTTTTTTCAACTGGTACAGATTCACCTGTAATCGCAGCCTGATTCACAGCGGAGTATCCTTTTCTAACTACTCCATCCATTGCGATTTTTTGTCCAGGCTTAACTATCATGATGTCGCCAATTTTTATATTATTAACATTCACTGTCATCTCTTGACCATTTCTACGAATTAACGCTTCTTTTGGTGCGATGTCCATCAAGGAGCGTATGGACTGTCTGGCTTTATCCATCGAGAATCGCTCAAGAGCCTCACTAATCGCAAATAGGATTACAACAATCGCACCTTCTGTCCATTCTCCAATTATGGCTGCACCGATGATCGCTACAGTCATCAATGTTTTCATGTCGAATTTCAGACGGATCAAGTTATTAAGACCAACTTTAAATAGTGAATAACCACCAATTAGAATGGACGCAACAAAAAAGAAAACTGAGATAACATGGCCTTCTCCATACATCAATTGAGTAATGTATCCAATCAATACAAAGATGGTTGCCATTATAACGTTAAAATATTTCTTTATAAACGGTTCTTTCTTTACTTGAAATTGAA
This sequence comes from Halalkalibacter sp. HAAS-P014, assembly GCF_056619965.1. Taxonomy (NCBI): domain Bacteria; kingdom Bacillati; phylum Bacillota; class Bacilli; order Caryophanales; family Bacillaceae; genus Halalkalibacter; species Halalkalibacter sp. HAAS-P014. The sequence goes on from NZ_JBWQTV010000011.1 coordinate 194,826, forward strand.
TTTCTTGATTCTCAGGCACGAGTTTCAAGCCTTCAAATGCACCAGCCTCTTCTAACCTTTTTATCGTTGTTTCGCCATAAACGGTTAGTTTTGAAGCACCAAAATTTACTTTTGCCTCCCGAACACCATCCAGGTGTTTTACGTTCTGCTCGAACGTATTTGCACAGCTTGCTCAAGTAAATCCTTCAACACGATAAACTTTTTTGTCGTTCTCTATTACTTTTTCTTCACGCACGATCATTCACCTCATTTCCATGAACAATTGCTGTTGTTACAATCATTCTCACATGATCATCGTCTAAAGAATAGAAAACTAGCTTTCCCTCCTTTCTACTTTTTGCTATCCCCAAATTACGAAGGTGGCGCAAATGATGTGAGACCGTTGCCATTGACGCGCCAATAATATTAGCTACATCACATACACATAGCTCATCTTCTTGCAGTAACGCGTAAGCAATCTTCAATCTTGTTTCATCTGATAAAGCCTTGAAAATATTTGCAACGGGAGTTAGATTCTCCTCTTGTAGTAGTGAGGTAACACGGTTCACTTTTGTCTCATCGAAACAAAAAATTTCACATACATCTTGGCTTTTCTTAACTTTTTGACTCATATTCTACACACCTTTAATCAAATGATCATTTGATTAAATTATATGTAGTAGTACAAATAATTGTCAATCAAATAATCAAATGAATGTTTGATCGAGTACAAATAATACAGTATATGAAGATAAAGAAGATGGTGTACCAAATTTTTAGGTACACCATCTTTGTAAAGATTAGTCTGTTATATTTTCATATACTAAAGCTACAGTTCCATTAAGCTCTACGATACACCCAGCTGTTAACGTAAAAAAATACAGTCGGCAATCCTCCAAAACGAATAAATTGTTTGGCTGTTTTTTTAATTTCCTTATGCGCTTGTACTTTCTCATCAGCTAAATAAATTGCAATTAATCCTTTATTAATTAAACGATGAAATTTCCAATCAGGGAGACTTTGAATACTTTCCTCTGCTTTTTCTCTTATGTGCCTGATTCTATCTACCATTTTTTCTTTCGTATCATAATAAAAAACGAAATTTAGGTCGTCTGCCTCCAAGTCTTCCTCTTGGTCGATAAAATAATCGAGTAAAATATGAAGGCCTTGAACCCAAGGGAAATAGCCATTTTTAAGAACAGACGCTTGTTGTTTTGTCATCGTACCTTTAGACGCATAAGCAGCAAAACAAAAAATGCCTAAGGTTGAACCTGCACACGCAGAAAATTCATACCATGTCATAGGAGGTACCTCATGTTTATGTCGTTCAAACCACTCCTCTAATAACTCCTCACGTTTGTGTATTTCCACATGTTTGAAAACCTGCAAGTCACAATAATATCCTGCTAATTGATGCATTGCATCTTGCACATTTTTGAAGCCGGGCAGCTCACTGAGAACCTCTTGGCATGTTCTCACAAGGGCCACCAAATATCCTCCATCATCTTGATCATCTCGATATCGATAATAATTTACCGGCTCTGCGCTTGGACTCAAGGCATGATGCATAGATTGATGTAGCGCCCTAAAGTCTTTTTCCTCTAAAGAAGTACTTCTATCACATAAATTATCAAGGTAATCACTTATCGTTTGATAAGCTACGATAAAACGAATAACTTTCTGACAATTTTCCCGAGCTAATAGTCCATAAACCGCTCCACCCTCACAGTGAAAAGCCTTGTCTTTCAAACTTGCTAACGCTTGTTCTCGTAATTCGTCATTAGGGATCTTATTTGCCATCTTCCTCCACTCATTTAAATACTGATGTGCGTCCGGTATTACTTGGCGATAGATTTTATACAACAATGTCCATGGCTTTGTTGGCACTTTCAAGGTATGCCCCTCCTCACTTCGGATTCTTTTACCTAAAGTATGCCCAACTTGTTGTACAGATTAACATCTTTTGGTATAAATTTTCCTTTGTTAAAAATCGGAAATCAGGTTTGCTAATCCGAGCTTATTCCAATGTTCCAGTAGAACTAATTTCTACATGAACATCCACCTCAAACATTGTTTCAGGGTATATCCTGTTCATCCACTCTTCTTTTGACCAATCTCCCCTCGTTCTGCTTCTGAATGCTTCTGAAAACCTGATTGGATCAACTTTTAGCTCTTGGAGTTTTTCAATTACCTTCCTACATTCCTCTTCTACTCGTTTTGCAATGGCATCCTCTACAACTTTTCGTGATCTCGCTTTTTCTGTATTTTGTCTTCCTGTATATTTCATTAACATCCCATCTAAACTTAATTGGATTTGAATTTTAGGGTTCTTTAAATCACCATTTGATTTAATCTCACTCCTTGAATTGATTAAATCTAAGGCAACATATGGCTCCTCACCTGTTTCTTCCGGAACGTTAAACCCAATGGTTGGCAAACGTTTCATCCTAGACATAGCCTGCATGTATTTACTCTCATCTGGCGTTAACAAGCCGACCATTTTATCATCGTTAAACAAAGCAACATGGGAAATATCAACTGAATCACCAACTTTTTCTAGGTAAGGCACCTTAGGGTCTGTTGTTTGATCCGTTGACTCAAAGATAAAATCATGTATGCTTGTAAACGGACGAAAAGTCGCTTCAAGATGAGGCTCCATTAATTTATGCAAATAAATAATAACTTGAGGTTTGTCTTTGTACTCTCCTTTAATAATTTCCTCTGTCTCTCCTTTTGTAATACCAATATAAACATTCGCCCCAATATTTGGATCGCGATATAGTCGTTCCATTATTTCTCTGTTTCCTCTTTCTCGAACTAATGCTTCTGAGAATAATATCACCCTCAATTGAGAGAAGTCTAAAGCTTGATCTGTTTTTCTAGCAATTTCTAATATTGCTTCATATGCTATTTCATCCGAAACCGTATACGTCTGCGTCAACTCCTCCGCTTCTGGATTGGGCTGAGGGAGCGCGACAGTTACTTTATAGTTTTTAGTATCCTCTTCTAGATCATAGCCAATAACGCCGACTAACCCGTAGTTTTCAATCGACAACTGCTGCATGCCCTCTTCTCCACATCCACTTACGGTGGCTATGATCATAATGAAAATCACGTAAAACCAATTAGCTTTCAAAGTGTCTCCCTCCCTTCAACTTGTTTATAATCAACAAAAAGGAAGGCAATAATAATGCAAACCCAAATCCAAAATATCGATTCCAATCGTATAACATTTCTCGGATTATGCTATCTATTGGTGAAAAAAACAGGACTGTAACAATTGTTACCACTAAATAAGCTTGCCATGATTGATTTCGCCCCTTACACATATCTGAGATTCCCCTTTTTGCAACCCATAAATAAGCACTGATTGTTGAAAGAATTAAAACAACCCATAAATTTATTCCTAGATTTTCAATTCTTTCAATAAATGAGAATTCAACTGCTCGAAAAATATTTAATATAGGGTAACGGATATTGGCTAACTGCCATTTTGAAAAATATATCACACAGGACAAACTAACTAGTGCATATAAAAAGACCGTTAACCAAAGTCCGATCGAAGCACTTCTAAATGCTTCTCGCTTGTTCATAATATATGGGTAAATAAATAAGATAATCTCAAACCCTAGCATTGATTCAAATCCCAGCCATAAAGATTGAAAAAAATTTCTTGCTCCAACTTCAAACAATGGAATCATTGCTGTTATTTTATCTAAATCAAAGGTCCATTTTAGAAAATAAATCATCCAAATGGTCATAAAAAAAGCGATAATACACATTCTCGCGACAGTTTTAATTCCACCCGATAATATATATAATCCCAATAATATTAAAGGCGCGAACAATAAAAGTTTATTCACTCTCGCCAATGCAACAGTTTGAATGACTTGGATAAAACTATCGACGATACTAGTTACACCTATAAGCACATAACTAACGACCAGTACATTTAGTACCGTACCAATTATCTTCCCCAATATCTTCTTATTAATAGTGAACAACGTATCATTTGGAAATTTCTTACACAGCAAAAACATCGGTATCAAAAATAGTTGAACAATAATTCCCATAACAAGAGGAATCATCCACATATCATGACCTGCTTCGTGTATGACATGTGGGAGTCTGATAAAGTTCATCGAAATCATCACATTTTGAACCAGAAATAGAACGTGATAATTGTTTAACTTTTGCATTCTTCCTTTATCCATCTAATCATCTCCATACGGACGAATGAGAAATTTTTTAGCTCGTGATGCTCCCGTACGAACATTAATAAGAAAGTAAGGAACTCTAAAGACATCTCGTAAATAATCCGTCCATTTTCGTGGAATGACTGGAGCAAAATAGGGTGTCCCTAAGGATGTTAAATTCGTCAAATGAATAATCATCCAAGCTAAAACTAAAAACTGTCCATACATTCCTAAAAATCCAGCACTAACAATGAAAAAGTATCGAATGAACCTAATTGCACTACTCATTGCAAAGCTAGAAGGTAAAAAAGAAACTAGTGCACTGATTGCTACAATTACGATTAAAATATTACTAACAAGCCCTGCTTCAACAGCTGCGGTTCCAATAACAATCCCTCCAACGATACCAATCGTCGAACCAACCTTTGTTGGCATTCGAGCCCCCGCTTCCCTTAGAACTTCAATAACAAGTTCTATACCGATTACTTCAATAACAGGTGGAAAAGGAACTTGAGAACGAGACTCTGATAGCAAGTTCAACAAATGAGGTGGTAGCATTTCCGGATGGAACGTCAAGACAGAAACATATGTCGAAGTTAATAATATCGTAATAAAAAAACCAACAAAACGAATTAATCTAACCATATTTGCAACCGTCCATCGTGTGTAGAAATCATCTGTTGCATTAAAGAGGTTAACAAATGTACTTGGACATATAACTACCTCTGGCGAATTGTCCATCAATATTACAATTCTGCCATCCAACAAAGCAGACATTGCGACATCAGGTTTTTCTGAAGATAAATAAACAGGAAACAATGAAAATGGTTGATCCTCTATCATTTGCTTTAAGACACTCGTTGAGAGCACTCCATCTATGTCAATATCCTTTAACCTTTTATCTACTTGTTCAATGTTTTCTTCATTGGCTATCCCATCAAGATACATGAATGTTACATTTGTTCTTGTTTCAGTACCGATTTCAAACTCTTTTGATTTTAGCTTAGGACTTTTAATCCTTCTTTTAATAAGCGAAATGTTTGTTTGTAATGATTCAGTGAACGCATCTTTTGGTCCCAGCATGTTCGTCTCTGAATCAGATGTTGAGACAGCTCGTTGTGGAGGACCAAACGTATCCACCTTAAATATTAGTTTCTTATTATCAAAAAATAGGACTGTAAAACCATTGCTAATATCGCTAATAAGTTGAGTAAGCTCATTTTCAACAACTGTCTCTGCATTAGGAAGGGCCTCTTTCACCTCTTGGTCGACTTTTAACTTACTTAAAGGAACGAGGAGATGTTTCTGAAATACCGATGCATCGATAATTGATTGCAAAAAATATAATTGGACTCGTTCATCACTTAACTCAATTTCCATTTTGGTAAAATCAGCAACGTTCTCATACTCCTGTTCAATCGCCTCTTTCGTGATAAACTCATTTCTTTCTTGTCCCTCTTTATCATTTGCTTTTACATCATTCTCATTTCTAACTTCTAACGTTTTCCTCATCAACTTCTCATACAATGATCTCATAACACATACACTCCTCGTCTGTTTACTTTTTCGCTTTTTGCCATTTGTTATTCTTTTTTCTTCATGCATGGTATGAAAGGAAAACTTATCATTAGGAAAAAAATCGAACGTTATTCCTTAGAATTGTTCTAAAGAAGCACAAAAAAAGCTGCCCCAATTAAGGCAGCTTCTGCATTTTTATTGTTGTGTTTGAAGTTTAGGTGTTGAGCTTTTTTGTTCATGTATAATTGTAGCTTGTGCAGCTGCAAGACGCGCTAGTGGAACCCGGTACGGAGAGCAACTTACATAATCTAAGCCTACTTCATGACAGAATAGAATTGATTGTTTTTCTCCACCATGTTCGCCACAAATGCCTGTTTTTAATTCTGGTTTTGTATTTCTACCAAGTTTCACACCTGTTTCTACTAGTTTGCCTACGCCATCTTGGTCTAGTGTAGCAAATGGATTTTCTGGAAGCACTTTGTTTTCAATATAGGCTTGAAGGAACTTGCCTTCAGCATCATCACGACTATATCCAAACGTTGTTTGTGTTAAATCGTTGGTTCCAAAAGAGAAAAAGTCTGCTTCTTGTGCGATTTCATCAGCTGTTAATGCAGCTCTTGGAACTTCAATCATCGTACCAATAAGGTAATTGAAATTTTCTCCAGTTTCTTCTTTCACCTGTTGACCAGCATTAATGACTAGTTGACGCATTTGTTTTAATTCATTTACATGGCCGACTAAAGGAATCATAATTTCTGGTTTAACGTCAATGCCTTTTCTCAATACATTAGCAATCGCGTAAAAAATTGCTTTTGCCTGCATAATGTATATCTCTGGATAAATCATCCCTAGTCGGCAACCACGGTGACCGAGCATTGGATTAAATTCGTCTAACTGACGTACTTTTCGTAACAGTTGTTCCTTTTCTTTCAATTGTTCAGAGCTTGGATTAGTCATTTGTAATTTGGTCACTTCAACAAGAAGTTCTTCTTTATCCGGTAAAAACTCATGTAGCGGGGGATCTAATAAACGTATCGTAACAGGATAACCTTGCATTGCTTCAAAAATCCCCTCAAAATCGCCTTGTTGCATTGGTAAAAGTTTACTCAATGCAACTTCACGTTGCTCGTAAGTGTCAGCAAGAATCATCTCCTGTACAATCGGGATACGAGCTGCATCCATAAACATATGCTCTGTACGGCATAGCCCAATCCCACCTGCACCGAATTCAAAAGCTTTTTTCGCATCCTCTGGATTATCAGCATTGGCTCTAACACCCAATTTCCTTTCTTCATCTGCCCAGCTAAGTAGCAATTGAAACTCATCAGAGAGCTGTGGTTCAATCATCTCAATTTCACCTAAGAAGATTTCACCAGTTGAACCGTCGATCGTAATGATTTCTCCCTCGTTCACGACTGTATTTTCTACTCTAAATTGTTTCCCTTTCAAATCAATTTTTAAAGCTTCACAGCCACATATACAAGCTTTCCCCATTCCTCTAGCCACAACTGCCGCATGACTTGTCATTCCTCCACGACTCGTAACCGTTGCTTCAGCTGCAACAATTCCATGAATATCATCAGGTGTCGTTTCGGGACGTACAAGGATAACTTTCTTATCATCCTTTGCTAACCTTTCTGCTACATCAGCATCAAATACAACTTGACCTGTTGCTGCTCCTGGTGAAGCTGGAAGGCCCTTCGCTAAAGAGGAACGCTCAGCATTATCATCAATTCTCCGGTGCAGCAATTGATTTAAATGTTCAGGATCAACTCGCAAAATCGCCTCTTTTTTATCAATAATTTGTTCTTCGACTAGGCCAACTGCTATTTTGATTGCTGCTTGAGCAGTTCTTTTTCCCGTTCTCGTTTGAAGAATGAACAAATTACCACGCTCAACAGTGAATTCTATATCCTGCATGTCTTGATAATGGTTTTCAAGTAATTGACAAGTATCTACAAACTGCTGATACACCTCTGGCATTTCATTTTTCAGAGTCAGGATAGGCTGTGGTGTGCGAATTCCAGCAACAACATCTTCCCCTTGCGCATTGATCAAATACTCTCCATAAAGTTTAGATTCACCCGTAGAAGGGTTACGCGTAAATGCAACTCCCGTACCAGAATCATCACCCATATTACCAAAGACCATACTTTGAATATTAACAGCTGTTCCGAGATGGCCCGGAATTTTTTGAAGGCGACGATAAACAATAGCACGCTGATTATTCCAAGAATCAAATACAGCGCTAACCGAGAGAAATAGCTGCTCCTTTGGATCTTCAGGGAACGTTCTTTTTGTATGACTTTTCACAATTTCTTTATAGCCCTTAATCACCTCTTGCCAATCTTCTGCAGACATTTCAGGATCTGTTTGATACCCCTTCTTTTCCCTGATCTCTTCTAGTAATTGCTCAAAATAAAAGCCATCTACTTTCAAAACGACATCACTAAACATTTGAATGAATCTACGATAGGAGTCATAAGCAAACCGTGGATTGTCCGTCAGCTTTGCCATTCCTTCAACCGTATCATCATTCATTCCAAGGTTTAACACTGTGTCCATCATTCCTGGCATTGAATGTACAGCGCCTGAGCGAACGGAAACAAGAAGTGGATTCTCTGGATCTCCTAATCTTTTACCTGTTTGTTCTTCAAGAGTAGTAAGCGCTTCTAATACTTGTGATTTAATTTCTGGAGATATTGATTTCTCTGCATCATAATAAGCATTACAAGCTTCCGTTGAAATCGTAAAACCATAAGGAACAGGCAAGCCAATTCGAGTCATCTCTGCCAAATTTGCTCCTTTTCCTCCCAAGAGTTCTTTTTTATCGCCACTTCCCTGATCAAACATATAAACAAATTTATTCATGATTTTTATACCCCTCTCTTTTTTAGCATAGCCAAGATTAAATCGGCGGTCTCTTCTACTGCTTTATTCGAAACATTTATGATTGGACAACCTATCCGCTTCATAATTTTCTCGGAATATTCTAACTCCTCTAAAATCCTATCTAAATCAGCGTATTTCGCAACTGATAACCCTAGATTCTTAAGTCGTTCCTTACGGATTTCATTTAATTTGTCTGGTGTTATCACTAAACCTACACACTTGTTTTTAGAAATTTCAAAAAGTTCATCAGGTGGTGATACCTCTGGCACTAAAGGAACGTTAGCTACTTTAAATCTCTTATGAGCCAAATACATAGATAGAGGTGTCTTCGACGTTCTAGAAACACCAATTAGTACAATATCGGCACGTTTTATCCCACGTATATCCTGCCCATCATCATACTTCACGGCAAATTCAACCGCTTCTACTTTCCGAAAATAGTTCGCATCTAATTTCCTCATTAGCCTTGGTTGTCTTTTGGGATCTTTGTTGAACTTTGTCGAAAACGCTTTCATTAATGGGTCCATTAAATCTATTGCAATAATCCCTTCTTCTCTCGCCTTCTCGTCTAGATATTTCTTTAAAGACGGAATCACAAGTGTATAAGCAATGATAGAATTGCTATATTTTGAAGCAGCTATGACATTATTAAGATCTTGAATATCCTCTACGTAAGAAACATGTTGAATTTCAACTTTTCCACCATTGAATTGTGATGCAACAGCTCTTACCATTAGCTCAGCCGTTTCCCCAACTGAATCGGAAACGACATAGACAATCTCCTCCTGATTCACAACCGATTCCCCTTTTCCGATGTGTGTTCGATGTTACATGAACAGTATTTTTTAGTCGCAGCCTTATAATATGTAGCTCAATTCAGAAAAAATAATGAATACTAGCACTGGAGTCTTCATTCTATTTTTTGACTTCTGTCTTCTATTAATCATTGAAACAAATAATGTTTCGCTCTATATTTATAAATCTATCTACTAAAGTTCATCCCCTTTTTTAATAGTGTTTTATAATGTTTACCAAACCTAAATATGTCATACTAATTCTTGTAATACCCAAAATGTGTTATACAGTAAATTAAATAGTATGTTACCACTAATTGTTTTTTGATACAACCCTTTTTTTTTAGAAAAAGGAGATAATTAACAATATGACATTAAAAATCAGCAATGATTGTAAGACATAACAAGGAAAATAACTTATGCTTCACTACAATCCAAAAAGGTAATAATGCGATTAAAGGAGAGTCTTATGCAAAAAAAGTACCTTACCACTAATAAATGGAAGGTACTAGAAAAAATTAATTCAACACTTTCAAGAGTAGTCGCTTTAGAGTTTTAAAGCACGACCGTAAAAAAGTTATTTATTTAATATCAAAATCAACAATCACTGTGTCTTCTACTCCAATTTCTTTTACATAAGCAATGATCTCTTGATGCTTCGGATGTGGCAAATAGTTGTTTAACGCTTCCCGATCCTTAAAGCGAACCGTCAACCCAACATCATATCCTTTACTACGCTCTGAGAAATTAAGCCCTTGTTGCAGATCAATAATTCCTGGAATTTCCTCTTTTAATGCATAAGTTTTGCGAATTAATTCCTCTTTTTGCAGTCCAGTCGTTTCTGATGAAAATTTCAATAAAACAATATGTTCGACCATTACTTCCCTACTCCCACTTTTGCATTAAGACTTTTTTTATCAAATCCAGCTATCTGTTTGTATTTATTTGCAATATCCTGTAACTCCTGCTTGCTAATGACATCATGTAGCTGTTCAAATCCATTTGGTGCACGCTCCTCAACAATTTGCATCACTACCTCTGGACCATTTTTTCGGTTGGTCATAACAATATTCGCCGTTGGTGCTAACCGTGCCTTTTCATAAACTTTCAAGGCTGTTTCTGCATGCGATTGCTCGAGTATCGCTTCTCCTAATGCATCGGCATCTAATATCGCTTGTGATGCACCATTTGATCCAATTGGATACATTGGGTGTGCTGCATCCCCTAGTAATGTTACTCTGCCAAACGTCCATTTCGTAAGTGGATCACGATCAACCATCGGAAATTCATAGACTACATCTGTTTCCTCAATCAATTTAGGAACATTCAACCAACCAAAGTCCCAGTTAGAAAAAGCTGGTGCAAATTTTTGCTTATCAATTTTACTATTCCAATCAGCACGCGAAGGCATTTCATCACCGACAGTCAATTCAGCAATCCAATTCACAAGTGAACGCCCTCTTTTTGCTGACTCTGGACTTACGGGATAAGCAACAAACTTCTGATCTTGATAACCAGACATAATCATCGTTCTACCTGTTAGAAATGGATCCGTCTCAGTAATCCCTCGCCACAAAATTCTGCCACTAAATTTCGGTAATCCTTCATTAGGGTAATAAAATTTTCGCACCATTGAATGAATCCCGTCTGCTGCAATCATGATGTCAGCATTATAGGTACCAATGCGTTCACCTGTTTTTCGATTTTCAAAATGAGCAAAGACTGTATCTCCAACTGTTTCGAATCCAGCTAGATGATGTCCCGTATATACGGATTCTTCTCCCACTTGCTCCTTTACTGCCTTTAATAACAGCATCTGTAACTTCCCTCGGTGGATTGAATATTGTGGCCAATGGTAACCAGCATTTATTCCCCTAGGTTCCTGCCATATTTTTTGACCGTATTTACTATAGTAAATAAGTTCTGCAGTAGGAATTCCGGTATTCTCTAGTTCTTCTGCTAATCCTAGTTCTGTTAGAATTCTAACAGCATGAGGAAGCAAATTAATCCCCACTCCAAGTTCTCTAACTGTTTCCACACTCTCAAACACACGCACTGACACACCAACGCGGTGAAGTTTCAAAGCAGTAACAAGCCCTCCAATACCACCACCTACGACAATGGCTGAGTTAATTGTTGACAAAGTGATTCCCCCAAACTATTATTTTACTATTTAACTTATTTCCATTATTCCATATTTTCTTTAAATATCAACTGTAATTATACACTCTTTAATAGAAAGAGATAGCAAATCCCTCTTCCAACATTTTTTGTAGATGCAAATATCGTCTTTAAAAGTAGCCTATAATAATCTTTGTGCTTATAAAATTCAAAGGAAAAAACAACAAAAAATAAACGTATTTCGTTTAGAGGGAGACCATAATTTATCGTCTCTACCCTAAAAAGGAGTGGTCTTACCTATGCAAAAAGTAACAGTAGTAGGAGCTGTTATCCTAGATAAACAAAACCGAATATTATGCGCTTTACGTTCACCAACAATGAGCCAAGCTAATTACTGGGAATTTCCTGGTGGCAAAGTAGAAACTGGAGAAAGTCACCAAAAAGCTTTAACTCGGGAAATTCATGAGGAGTTAGGTGTTGATATCTATGTCAAAGATAAAATCACAGAGGTTTCACACCGTTATGATGATGTAGAAGTGCTTTTATATACGTATTGGTGCTTGTATAAATCGGGAGTACCTGTCGCAAAAGAACATCGTAAAATTCAATGGCTCTCAAAAGACAAACTAAAAGACCTTGAGTGGGCACCTGCCGATATACCAACAGTGGATATTATAACTGAATAGAACGAATACATTGTTATTCTTTTCTTGTCTATCAAGAAACACAAATATTCTTTTCATGAACTTCCATCGATCGTTCATACTAAAGGATATCTTTAATGATATAAGGTGGAATGACACAATGATTCTTAGGTTCGGATATGTATCAACAGCTCTAAGCTTGTGGGAAGCCTCCCCTTCACGCACTTTAACTTTTACAAACTGGAAAAAGTTGAATTTTGATCAACGTAAGGAAAAACTGTATTATGCAACAGAGCAAAACTTAAAAAACACACTTCGCGCACTCTATTACAATATCGCTCACGGAATTTCCATTTATCGAATGTCTTCATCTATTGTGCCTCTTGCTACCCATCCAGAGGTAAAATGGGATTATGTAACTCCTTTTAAATCTACTTTTAAAGAGATAGGAGAATTGGTTAAACGTTTCGCTTTGCGTGTTAGCTTCCACCCTAATCAATTCACATTATTTACAAGTCCAAAAGAGCATATAACAGAAAATGCGATAACCGATCTGAAGTATCATTACGAGATGCTTTCATTAATGGGAATCAACGAAGATGCAACGATGAATATCCATGTCGGAGGAGCTTATGGTGATAAAGAAGCTGCGATTAATCGCTTTCATAATAATTTCAGCAAACTAGAGAAGCCAGTTAGAACGCAAATAACGCTTGAAAACGATGATAAAACTTATACAGCAAAAGAAACCCTACATGTTTGCGAGTATCATTCACTCCCATTCGTATTTGATTATCATCACCATTGGGCTAACCCTGGAAAGGAAGAACTGGCAGACATGCTGCCGAGAATTTTCGCGACGTGGGAGGCGACAAATTATCCACCAAAGTTTCATCTCTCCTCACCAAAATCCGATAAAGATTTTAGAGCACATGCCGAGTATGTAGACTTAGATTTCGCTCTTCCTTTTATTAAAGCATTAAAATCTTATAACAAGTCTGCTGACATAATGATAGAAGCAAAAGGAAAGGATAAAGCTGCTCTAAATTTTGTTGAAGAGTTATCAAAGGTACGTGGCTATAGACGTGTTAATGGTGGAGCTATTGAGATTTAGAAGTGAAACATACAATAAGTGTTTTTTGTAGACAAAGGAGGAGTTGTCCCCTTTAGAGAAGCTCCTTATAATCACTTCTGAATAAACAATTAAGAAAGGCTACGAATAAGGTGTAGTTCAACTTATTTCAGTAGCCTTTCGATGCTTTTAATTTTATAGTCGTATCCTTTTCACCCAAGTTCACTAATTAAATTCTCTAATGCTATTTGTGCAACTACTTCAAAACCATTCCCCTGTCCATTTGGTTTGACCACGACCGTCCCCATATTTGGAATCCGTCCTAATCCAACCCCTGGTGGAAAACTATGAGCGATGATTACTCTATTATATCCAGGCGATGGTTGACTCTCTAAAGCTGATTGAAGATTGGTTAATATTCTTACCTGCTCATTCACGTCAAAAAGACCACTCAATCTATAGATATCAATCCAAAAAGGGTCAACTTGAACAAAGCTCTCTCCAAAAGCCAAGGCTCCTGTTTCTCTTGCTCTACAAAAAGGACTGGCGAGAACAGGATGCATGATTGGAATCTGTAGTCGCCTAAGTGCTACAAAGATTACTCAAGCAGTTTATTTGACTAATCGCTTAAGGGAAGCCTAATATAGCATTTACTTATGACCAAAATCTTAAGAGCGAGTTATAAGTAGACAAAGCTTTAATTGGAGGAAATTTATATGAAACCAAAATACAGTGAATTATTCAGTGCAATCGATTTCAGAAGGGGCCATCAGTTAAAAAATCGCATTGTCTTAGCTCCTATGACCACCTTCTCAGCAAATTTAGACGGTACAGTTTCAGATGATGAAGTGAATTATTATAGTCGTCGTTCTAAAGGAGTCGGCATGGTAATAACAGCATGTACATATGTTACAGCAAACGGCAAGGGGTTTCCCGGGGAATTCGCAGGTGACTCTGACGAGGTCATTCCAAGCTTTCATAAGTTAGCAACTGCTATAAAAGAACAAGGAGCAAAGGCAGTACTGCAAATTTTTCATGGAGGTCGTATGTGCCCTCCCGAATTAGTACCTGAGGGTGAGACTGTCAGTGCTAGTGCCATTGCTGCAGAACTTGAAGATGGTGGTACAGGTCATGTTCCTACGGCTTTACATGAAGAAGAAGTGGAAGAAATCATCAAAGCTTTCGGAGAAACGACTCGCCGTGCAATAGAAGCGGGCTTTGATGGGGTAGAGATACATGGGGCGAATGGCTATTTGGTTCAACAGTTTTTCTCTCCACACTCGAACCGTCGTGAAGATCGTTGGGGGGGCAGTTTAAAAAATCGAATGGCATTCCCTTTAGCAATTGTAGGTGAGGTAAAAAGGATAGTTGATCTGCATGCGAAAGATCCTTTTATTATTGGTTATCGCTTTTCTCCAGAAGAACCAACCACACCAGGAATTACAATGGCAGATACACTTGAATTAGTCGATACATTAGCTGACAAGGAACTTGATTACCTTCATATTTCATTAATGGAATTTGATTCAAAACCACGGCGTGGGGTAGAAAGCAAGAAGTCACGCCTTGAGTTAGTACAAGAAAAAGCAGCTAATAGAGTACCTGTAATTGGAGTAGGTGCCATTCAAACTGCAGATGATGCCTTAAAAGTATTGAATACGGGTGTTCCGTTAGTAGCAGTAGGACGCCAACTGATTATCGATCCAGATTGGGTTGAGAAAATAAAAGAAGGACAAGAATCCGAGATTGAACAGAAAATAGACCTCAATGGCCAAGCGCGACTTGTCATCCCGGACCCACTTTGGAATATAATCGTTAATACTCCTGGCTGGTTCCCTGGTGTAGAATAGAGCAAATTTCACTGGATTCACTTGGCAAAATGAAATAGAAAAGTCCTTTCCAAAAGTAGTTAAATACTTTTGGAAAGGACTGCTAATACATTAGAATTTAGGATTTGTACCACTTATTGACTCAATCGTATGATCTTTTTTCGGTTTGAACATATTAAATAAATTAGCAAATCGAGGTTTTTGTTTTGTGGCAGCAGCCTCTCTATATGCAAGTACAAATTCTTGAAATTGTTCTTCCCTTTCTTCAAGTTTCTGTTGAATAAAGAGTTTCTCTTCTTCCTCACGATGAATATCCTGTCTTAAACGCACTAATTCTTCTTGTGTGTTTTCTGCTGTGGTTGCGACCATATTTGAATACGATTGGATAAGTGATTTCGTTTTGTTATGACCAGTGGTCACTTCCGTTTTTAATTCTTCTTTAACATCTTGAATGACCTCATCTTTTAGCTCTGTAAATGATTCATTTAATTTTTGAATGTTTTCAATTGTCTCATGTTGTAAAGATAAGAGCGTATAGTATTCTTTCTCGTCGCTGTTGTCTTCTTCTTCATGCATAATCTCATTATTCGTACCAGCAGTCTGACTTCTCGTATCAAGAATAAAGTTAACTTTCTCTTCGTTTATATTATTATCCTTTAATATTTTTATTTTCTTCAACATCTCGATATCATCATCTGTATATAACCTTGCCCCTGATTTCGTGCGTTGAACAACAAGAGAATTCGAAAATAACTCCTCCCATTCTCTTAGCTTTCCCACTGGTATTTTTAAGGTTTTCGAAACCTCTTTGATCGTGTACTTTGTTTGTTCTTTAGCCATATGCCCACCTCATTTTTATTTTTAAAAAATAATTGTTTGAGGTACATATTAGATACGAATATGACCATTTTCCTCCTACTTGACAAAACTTCTAATAAAAAGTGGTCATTCGGCAATATGATTACCAAGAATTAATGTAATTCGACCCAATCAGAGTATGAACCACTCCCATTACAACCAGAACAATCATAATAATGAGAGTTCACTACATACATTTCACTTCCTAACAAGTTAAATCCTTTTCCTTGGCATTCTGGACAGGTACCTTGTAACCTTGAACGTTCAATTTGTTGCTCTTTTCGCTTTTCCATCCATTGACTAATAGAATTAAGTAATCCCATTTTTTTCCTCACCTCTTAAGCTTAGTTTTCCTATGTGTGAGGACTTTATTCATTACAACACTTAAAAAGGCATACCAACTGGTACACCTTTTTAGGATTAAATTATATACTCAATAAGAAACGGGCCGTTTTTACCGGTTCATATGAATATGAATCGGCCGATTTAGACCCTTAATCAATCTCCATCCACTCTCTTTTAATCTCTGCATAACTAGTTGGTGTTTCGAATAGCCTTACGAACTCTACTCTAGTTCCTCGATGCTGTTCTTGTCTCTTTTCCAAGGCCTCTTTCATTTTCTCATAAATCCACACAACCATATTTTCAGCAGTCGTATTCATGTTCGGAAGGGTCTCGTTCAAATAGCGATGATCGAGATACACTTCGATATCCTCTTTCCAAATTTTCTTTATAGCTCCAAAATCAATGACCAACCCTACATCATTAACATAACCACTTAATCCAAAGATTACCTTGTATGTATGACCATGAAGGTTTTTGCATTTCCCTTCATAGCAATGTAGGTGATGTGCAGCATCAAATGTAAACTCTTTGCTAACCAGAACTCTCTTATTATGATATTTAAGTTCATTTGTTTTAATGTCTTTTTCAATTTCTTGCAAACGTTCAACAACTCTAAACCCAAATAATTTATCTTGCATGTTTCTCTCCTCTTTAAAACTATCTTAAACTTACAACATATACCTTCCCACTCAAGTATAAATCACTTGGATGCCATTCAATCTTTTCCTAAACATTATTTACATTATCGCCACAATAACGTTCTTTAAATAGCCATTATTTATTAAAAAACAACCATCCCTCATCCATATGTAATGGTAAGAAATGGTTGTATGTAACTTTTTATCACTTCACTTTAAACTGTTTTATTAAATCAGATAACTGCGTACTTGCAACGTTTAATTGCTCTGCCGAACTAGCGACTTGTGTAAGAGCATCAACCTGTTGGTCGCTCGCAGCATTCACTTCTTCTACTGAAGCTGACGCCTCTTGGGCTACCGCAGATATATTTTGAATGCTATCAACAACCATATCTTTATGATTTGCCATCGTTTCTACTTCACTTCGAATCATCGAAAGTGATGAAACAATCTTTTCAATAGAAGACGCAATTTGGTTAAATGCGAGGTGCGTATCATTAACAGCATTCATTTGCAGGTTAAATATTTCTTTGGTTTTGTTTATTTCAGAAACTACTTTCTCTGATTGAGACACAATTCCACTGATCGTTTCACTCACTCCAACTGTTGCCTTAGAAGATTGTTCAGCTAATTTACGTACTTCAGCAGCAACAACGGCAAATCCTTTTCCGTGTTCACCTGCTCTAGCTGCTTCAATACTAGCATTTAAAGCTAATAGATTCGTTTGCTCTGATATCCCGTTTATTGTACCGATCACATGTTCAACTTCTGCTATTTTCGCGTACAGTCCACTAACCACCTTTTCAACATTAAGGAGTACAAGATTAGCTTCATCTGTCTTACCCTGTAATATTTCGACTTTTATAGTCCCTTTTTCACTAACACCTTTTGAATCCGTTGAAAGTTCTTCTATACGATACGTTTCATTTGTTACTTTTTCAATTTGTGCAGATAGTTCAACTGTGCGCTTTTGAGTCCCCTCTACATCATCTACTTGTTTTGATGCTCCGGTTGCAATTTCAACAACAGCCGCTGACACTTCTTCACTTGAGGCAATCGTTTCTTCTGAAAGAGCACTCAAACTTTCAGAAGATTCATTTACGTCATTTGCTGAATGTTGAACAGTCTCAATCAAACTCTTCATTTTAAATATCATTTCATTGAAATCATTACTTAATTGACCTACTTCATCACGTGAACTTGTCGTTGCATGTACAGTTAAATCACCTAATGCAACTTGGCTAACTTGCTCTTTTAACTGTTTTATAGGATTGGTAATGTTTCTGCAAACTACAAACCCTAAAAATAAAGAAAGAGCCAACATAACCATTGAAATCAAAACAATTTTGTTTCGGATGTCATGCAAATCACTGAGCATATGATTATAGTCGTAAACAGCATTAACTATCCAATTAGTTTCTGGTATCGTACTATAGTACATAAAGCGATCTATACCATCAAATCGATAAGAAATGTATCCACTATCATTTCCTGAGAGCATTTGTTGCATTTCATCTTCTGAAAGATCCTCTCCCACTCTTGATGGATGCACAAGAGCTGAACCGTTTGCATCAAAAAGAGCTGCAAAACCTTGGTAGTTGATATCAACTTCATTAATAATCCTCGTTAAGCCATCTAAAGAAATATCAAACCCTATCACTCCTAAGAGGTCACTATTTACAGGGTCCAAAACGGCTTTTGCTGCAGTTACGACCATACCACCACCATCTTCTGTAACATAAGGAGCAGTCCAGATAACCTCATTAGGCTTTTCTGTTGCATCCAGATACCAAGGTCTACTTGTTGGATCAAAGTTATCTGGCAGGTTCACAGTAGGAGTGCTGTCCATTTCTTTACTCTCACTTCCGATATATATTAACTCTATACTTTCATTTAAATCCATGTAAGAGGTAAAACGTTCAGAGATAAAATCTTGAAATGACGATATAGTTGCCGAATCTTCCTGATTGATGGCCCTTATATAATCTATCACTCTTTCATCTGTGCTATACAGTACTAATTGACTAGAGAAATTTTCGAAATATTGACTTGTGTACTTTGCTATTTCATACACAACATTGCTGGCTTCATGTTGTGTATTTCTTTCAATGACGCTTTGAGTTTGATTGTATGTAATGTATGAAACTGTTGCAATCGTTACAACTAATATAGCTGCAATCAAAAACATTATTTTCGTTTGTATTTTTCTGAACATTCTCCCCTTATCTCCCTTTCCACTACGAGTCTCGAGAAATAGTATATCAGAATTATTTATTAGTTAGTTCTTTTGTACTGTATTTGTATTATTGATATTAATTAGAATAGTCTAATTATCCTTCTTGTTTCTCTAAATTTTCCTGACTCCACTTCGTTCATTGCTGTTATTTTATTGTTGGTTTCAATAAAACTTATCAGTTATTAAAATCGTATAATAGAAGAATTTACACGTAAAAAGAGAAAAGGGAATTTGAGTACGCTCAAATTCCCTTTTCTAACTATTTGAAGCTAGATATCTCATCCTCCACTTAAAAAACTGAGACGAAGGTAGATACGGATGCCACCATAATAACAGCAAGGACAACTTTCATAAACTTTGTTTGTTCAAGAATCGTTTCAACTTTGTAACCAATAAATAAACCAATGATTAATGTTGGTAATAACCAGGCGGAAAATTCTATAACTGTTTTATCTATTAGACCCAACAATAAATAGTTTATCACTACAAAGACGGTTAAAGACAAGTTAAAGAAAGAGAGATTTGCACGAAAAGAGGTTTTATCCTCATTTTTATTATTAAAAAATAGCGCAATAACTAAACCTGCTAGCCCTAAACTCCCATTTAATAAACCAGCTGATGCCCCTATGGTGATTAATGCCATTCGTTCATTTTTAATAACAACCCTTAATCCCTTCCATAAGCAAATGCTAAATACGAGGGTTATGATTGCAATAACAACTTTAAAAATCGTTTCATCAATAATAATTAATAAATAAGCTCCCAATGGTGTAAGAGCAATTCCGACTATCAAAAGAACCCACATTTCTTTAAATTGAATATGTCTCCATAGTTTGATGGTCATCATCGTAACAATAATGGTTGCAACTAACATCACCAAAGGAACAACGGTTTGTAATGGAAGGAACAAAGAAAGTAAAGGAACCGCAACAACCGCAAAACCAAATCCTGTTAGCCCTTGCATAATAGCTGCCAATAATACAATGATGATCGCAAATAAAATTTCCATTTCAACCATAATTCATTACCTCTTTATGTTTTATTTAGATTCTTTCAATCTTAAACCTCCCCAAGGAACATATCAACCTTCTTGGAGACCATAAATTTGATTCAAAACCAATATCAGCTAATAAACTAAGAACATTAAATTATTAATCTATATATAAGCCAAATTACTTAAAATACAGACTTTGGCTATATTTATGTTGAAATTTGCTTAGCGTAAAAAAGAAAGAAGAACATGAGAAAGTTAAAAGTCAGTCGAACCAAAGATTCGACTGACTTACTTAAGGGTTTTATTTCGCTTTTCTCCTTCGCACCATAACTATGTTTCTTACTCCGGAAAATGGTTTCGACATCAACTAGCAAATCGGTATTATACTGAATTTTAAGAATCGTTTCATTTATTAATGTTGAACGTTTGCTTGTAACTCTCTATGAAGAAATTTCCATCTCCAATTTCAATGGGTTTCCATCAAAAGGTTCATCGTCAACTTTTATTGAATCTGTTGGACATCCATTTTGAGCGTCTTCCATATCTTCATATAAATCCTCTGGAACTTTTGCTGTTCCTTGATTATCATCTAAAAGGACAAACGAAATTCCCTCATCATCATATTCATAAAGATCTGGGGCGGCTGCTCCACATGCTCCACATGCAATACATGTTTCCTGATCTACAATTGTGTATTTAGCCATTATCATTCCCTCCAGTTTTATATACTGTTAAATGAGCAATATTTTAATATGACGTTTTAATGATATCAAACATCGTTTCTTTTAAAAATATCAATGACTTAGCCAGTTGTCCCACTAGTTTTAAATGGGATATTCACGATAACCATTTTGTACGCTAACCCATTTTACGGTTGTAAACTTATCAATCGCCCATTCACCGTTAAAGCGACCAATACCGGATGCTTTTTCGCCTCCAAATGGGACATGTGCTTCAGCGTTCACAGAATGATCATTGATGTGAATCATACCTGTTTTGATTTTTTTCGCAACCTCTACACCATGATGAAGATCTTCTGTAAAGACCGAGCCACTTAAACCATAAGGTGAATCGTTGGCAATTTTAATGGCTTCTTCTTCATCCTTTGCTTTAATAATAGGAGAAACCGGACCAAAAATTTCGTTTTTAGCAATCGGCATATCGTTTGTGACATTAGTTAAAATCACTGGCTGCATTAAACAACTATCCACTACTCCCTTAAAATGAATCGTCGCCCCCTGGTCAACACTATCTTGAATGTCTTGTTGAATGATTTCGACCTGTTGTTTGTTAATAAGGGGGCCAACGAATGTCGATCGATCAGTGGGATCACCTGTTTGAAGCGTTTCCACGATTTCCGTAAATTTTTCAACAAACTCATCATGAATAGCTTGATCCACAATGATCCGATTTAACGCCATGCAAATTTGACCTTGGTGCAAAAATTTACCGAAAGCAGCTGCTTTTGCGGCACGTTCGATATTTGCATCTTTTAAAACGACCATCACATTGTTACCACCTAGTTCAAGGGCAACTTCCTTCAAATTTTTCCCAGCCAATTCTCCGATGCGACGACCTACTTCAGTCGATCCTGTAAATGAAATCATGCATGGTGTAGGATGAGTGACAAATGCATCCCCAATTTCAGAGCCACGGCCTACAATGACGTTTACTAGACCTGTGGGGAAACCAGCTTCTTCAAATATTTCACCAAACAATAATCCTGAGGTAACGGGCGTTTCAGAAGCAGGCTTAATCACAACACTATTACCAGTAGCGATGGCAGGAGCCACTGACCTCATAGTTAATTGAAATGGGAAATTCCAAGGGCCAATCACACCAATTACTCCTTTTGCTGTTCGGTAAACGCGATTTTCTTTATTCGGTACATAAGAAGGCAAAATGTCTCCCGTGATGCGCGTCAATAAACTCGCAGATTCTTTTACCATGGTAACGGAAGCTTCGAATTCAAACGTTGCTTTAAAAAGCGTGCTTCCAGATTCTTGAACAAGCCATTGAATAATCTCCTCTCTTTTTTCTTCTAGCACTTTCACTAAACGTTCAAATAGCTGTTGCTTCTCACCTAAAGGCATGGCCTCCCATATTAGCTGAGCTTGTTCAGCTGCTGAATACGCTTCATTTAAATCATCATTATTTGCAGCTCGAATGGTTAATAGTTCTTCCCCAGTATACGGATTATAGTTTTGGATGGTACCTAAACTTGATCCTTCTTTCCATTGACCGTTAATGAATTGTTTTGTGAAATTTTGAAGTAATAGTTTCATTTGTTGTCCCTCCACATCATTAGTATGAAAATAAACTAACTAGTTTAATAGTCTTTCTAGATTCCATATCATGAATCGCTTGACCTAGTTCAATCATTTCTACTTTTGAACTAGCATTGAAAAGGGTTCGTTCTTAATAAGTAATTGCTATTCATTTGAAGCATCATATTAATCTGATCACAGGTTTAATGACTTTCCCAGCTTCCATATCATGTACTGCAGAATTAATATCATCAAAATTATAAAATTGAATTAATTTATCAAATGGGAATTTACCCGTTTTATATAGATGTATCAGTTTAGGAATGAACACCTGAGGTATGCTATTTCCTTCAATAACACCTGTGATAGTTCTTTCAAATAATAGCTTCCCCATATCTACTTGAGCCATTGTTCCAGGAGACGCTCCACCAACCATTGCTACAGTCCCAGACTGAGAAACACTATTCATTGCTTGGGTCAAAACATCTGGAGAACCACTTGAATCCACTGCATAATCTACTCCTGTTTTCGTAATCTCAAGTATTCTTTCTTCAACATCAACTTCTTTAGCATTGATCGTTTGTGTTGCACCTAACTCCTTTGCTAAATTCAAACGATTTTCGTGAACATCTACTGCAATAATCTCTCCACAATCTAAGAACTTAGCAGCCATCAGTGCACTTAAACCAACAGTTCCACAACCAAAGATGGCAATTGATTCCCCAACATTAGGCTTTAATTTATTCATAACAGTTCCACTTCCGGTTTGAATCCCACAACCAAGTGGACCTAATAATTCGATTGGTACTTCTTTATCAACTTTCACAATACTTCTTTCTGATACAATAGAATAAGTTGCAAAGGAAGATTGGCCAAAAAAAGTGTTTACCGGTTCATTATTAATGAAATGCCTATAGGTCCCATCCTTCATTTTCCCTGAAAAATTCAAATGAGGAAAGTTTTCACAAGCATAAGGTTTTGCTTTTAAACAGTCATCACAGGTTCCACAGGAATTAAAACTCATAATGACATGATCACCAGGCTCTAGATTACTGATCCCTTCACCAATTTCTTCAACGATACCAGAACCTTCATGCCCGAGTATAATAGGTAGTGGTACTGGCCTAAGTTGATCGCGCGCTCTAAGATCCGTATGACAGATTCCAGTAGCACTTATTCGAACTAGTACTTCTCCATGTTTTGGTTTATCAAGAGAGACATCTGATATCGTAAATTCAGAACCTTTATCAAAAGTAGTCGCTGCTTTAATATTCAATGTCAAAAACTCCTTCTTAATAAAATGTATTTCTGTTGTGTTTATTGATAAGAAAAATCATCCTTACATATTATAAATTCGTTTTTTGTTATATAATTGATCCATCTAACTAAGCCCATTTACATCAATGAAGGTAAGAAGGTAATAATCTGTGGAAACATGATAAATAATGCTATAATAAAGAAGTCAGCTATAATAAACGGAATGCTCCCTCGATAAATTTCCTTCATATCACTGCCTGGTACCGCACCATTAAGAATAAACAAGCTGAGTCCAAATGGTGGTGTGACCAATGCTACTTCAACCAAAAATACTAGCATAACCCCAAACCAAATCGGGTCAAATCCCAAAGCAATAATGGAAGGAAATAGAATAGGCAGAGTTAGGAACATAGCTGACATCATATCCATGAACATCCCCATGATCAAATACATAAGGATGACAGCTAACAAAATCACAATGGGGTCAACTGGAAGTGAAACCAAAAGATTTGATAAATTGGTAGGTATTCTAGTCACCGTAATAAAGTAACTGAAAATATAAGTGCTGCATACCAACAAAAAGATCATACTTGATGTCATAATTGTCTGTATAATAGAATCTTTGATGATCTGCCATTTGAAACCTTTCATGAACAGTAACATAACAAAAACAACGAAGGCACCTATCGATCCAGCTTCAGTTGGTGTAAAAAATCCAGAATATAACCCGATAAGAATAACAAATACTAAAATGAAAAATCCCCATATATTTTTTAATGATTGTAGCCGTTCTTGTAAAGGAGGCTTAGCAACTGATGGTGCAATCGCAGGATTCCTTTTTACCAAAATATAAACCAGCACCATGTAGACCACGGCTGCCAATAGACCAGGCACTAGACCTCCAATTAATAACTTCCCGATTGACTGTTGTGTGATAATAGCAAAGACAATCATTAAAATACTCGGTGGTATCATAACAGCAAGTGGCCCGACTGAAGCTATAGCTCCATAAGCTAACTTTCTGTCCACCCCTGCATTAATCATTTCCGGATATGCAATTTTGGCTAATGTCGCAGTGGATGCCAAACCCGATCCAGTCGTAGCTCCAAATCCCGCTCCTCCTAAAATAGTGGCTTGTGCTACACCTCCGGGAGCATGCCCTACCCACTTCGCAGCGGTTTTAAACAGATTAGTCACAATACCTGAATGATAAGCAAAGTAACCCATAAGGATAAACAAAGGCACAGCAACAAAACTTTCACTCCTCAATACTCCATAAAAAGTCGTTTGCATTATATTTAAAGCAGGGACTAACCCATTAATCAAATAGAAGCCTACAAAACCAACAGTAGCCATAGCGAACGCAACAGGTACTCTTAAAAACATTAACAGTATCATCACGATGATGCCGACGTAACCAATAATCTGTGGATCTAATGTCATATTCATCCTCCCCCGTGCTGGTATTAACTCATTTATAAAGACTCAAACAATCGACAGCACCTTCCTATCTACTTTTGCAGCTATTGGATCGTAGTAGTTTCAGATTCGTCTTTTTTATTCTTTGAGTTAGTTGCGATTAGGAAAAAGTCAAGCAAAAGTCTTATAGCCAAAAATGTTACTCCTATGAAAAGAACTAATTTGGCCGGCCAAATGGGTATTCTTATTAACCCAGAACTATACTCTTTTCCTATAAAAGAAGATATGGTGGAAATCCCTGTTTGCCACGCAATGACACCGATGACAAGCAGACCTATCAGGGTACCAATTAAGTCAAGAACATTTTTATACTTCGCTGGCAAAGAGCTTGTGGCAACTTCGATCACAACATTTTGATTTTGAGCCTGTACATAAGGAAAACCAAGAGCAATCATTCCAATAAATGAATATGTTACTAATTCGTAAACAGCCACTATAGGCACATTGAATAAATTACGAGATAATACATCCAATGTCACCATGAACATGACAAGCAAAGCAATGATTCCTGCAACTAATGCAAAGAAATATTCTACCTTTCTTAACTGATAATCTATTTTCAAAAAAAGTAGATTCATGAGATCCCTCCCGTACGTTAATGTCTCTCAAATCGTTTAGTATCGTCCAACAATTCATTATTTTCTCTTTGGAAAAAAGAATCTTATTCAAAAATATAAGAATAATATAAGTTCCAAAATATTTGTAAAACCTTCAATGTTTCATACTCTATTTTCTAGTACGCTCTTATAAATACTGAATATTCAAATAATTTTTTAGCTTCAACACCTTACTAAATGAGCTCTTAAATATAATATTTTAAAATAGTTGGCTTTCACTCCATCCTTCCACGAACAACCAAATGTTCGTGGAGAGATGGTAGCAATAACCGTTCAAAAGATTTGATCTTCTACAGCCCCTCGAAGAGAAGAGTTTCTTGTAATATTAGTAACTTTAAACTGTCCTTTAAAAAATATCCACTTATGATTCTTTTGAAATAGCTTCTTCCCTCATAGCAGCCATTGTTTCTGTTAATTGCTCTGTCGACAATTCGCCTTTAAGTGAATCTTCTGACATCTTTAGTGACATTTTTAAAAAATGAACTCCCACGTCTTCATCTTGTATCATTTCATCCCACAACTTTTGTAGATCCGACTGATACTTATTAATTTTTTCTTTATCAAGTGTTGAATCAGTATCTTCTAACAGTGAAGTGAGCTGAAAAACTTGTTTACTCCAATTTTCAAAATCGAACATATTATACACCGACCTTATGTTTAGATATTTGGATAAGGAGTTGTTCTCTCCGCCCCTAGCAAATTCACTTCATTTGACTGCAATATCATTGTGTTTTTAAGACGAGTATTATGCAACTCTAATAGTGTTCTTCGTTTATCTGCATCCCCACAATACTTAATCATGATATCTCTGCCAACTGCAATATGACGTGGTTCATCATCTACTACCTCTTTTTTAATTCCCTCACGCAATTCTTCTGGCATTATCTGAGCTGTGATGTTTTCTTCTGGTGATAAAGTTCCGTAACCAAGCAAGTAAGGTAAAGTCACTTCTGAAGTCAATTGCAAGTTTATAGCAATTTTAGTTGGATCATCATAATCACTTGTTGATTGAAATTGTTTCAAGACGTCAGGTTCAACTTCATAATCCTGAATTCTAGAACTTCCTCCGTATTTCTTAGCCCATTTCCCCCAGATTCTTTGGTGCTTGACTTCATCAATGATCTGTTGGGCAAGTCTAATGCGTATCCCTATATCATCAGGGTTACTTTCGAGCAACACAATTTGTTTGGAAGGTGGATGAACCCCTAGATAGAATTCACGCCATCCGATTCGCGAACAAAATTTCATTAAATTCTGTTTTCTCTCCTCTTCACCAAGATTAACTTTCTCCCAATTATTAACATGATAAAACGCTTCAGCAAATTGGGTAGATTTATCAATTATTTTTTGTGTAAATTCTTCGGGTGTCCATTGGTTCAATTCAGCATCACTCAACTCATGGTACTTAGGCAATTCAACAGTGGTTTTCATAGGATCATCCTCCAAATAATTTAAATTAATTTTATAGTTATCTTGGCACTCAAAAATGTGATCTTTTCAAAGAGAGGCCAACAATTTTTAACGTAGGTTTGTTTAATAAGGAATTTCTTGCTCATACTTTTCAATTAGTTCAACAAAGGTATCCAAGACTTCTTGACCTGGCAAACCTAGATCTTCTTGTTCTTTCACCCATTCTTCCCATACATGTTCTGCTGCTATTTCTCTAACTCTATTTACATCCTCTTCCGAAGCTTCATTGACGATAACGCCTTGTTCAGCATATGTTTGCGCTGACCTTTCATCCGAATCAATAAAAAGTTCATGGTGCATTTCAGCATCAAAATCCTGTTGAACTCCGTCAATAATTTCTTTGATATCTTCAGGCAAAGATTCCCACACATCAAGATTCATGCCAATAATGCTAGTTAGCCCCGAAACTGGTAGTTCCCAAACAGAATTAATTACTTCATCAACCCCAACGGCAACTCCCCCTGAAAAATTCATGAGCATGCTGTCAATTGTCCCTCTAGACATAGCTTCATAAGCTTGTGTTTGTACCATTGGAACGGGAATCATACCAAGTCCTTCAGCCAGTAAAGCCTGAGATCTACCGGTTGTCAAAGTTCGTGATCCTTTTAAATCCTCAAAACTAGAGACATCTTTAGTTGACAGAACATGGTATTGAGGAGCGGCATATATCCCTATTTTTTTCACACCATGACGTTCCCATTGTTCTTTAACTGCAGGTTCTTCTTCAAACAAAGTATGAAGTGCTTTAGTGACGGTCCATACGTTTTCGTAAATAGCCGGATTAGTCGAAACAGTACTTAAAGATACCTTCCCCGATTGCAATTCCGGGATAATAAAGGCAACATCTGCTACCCGGTTTTGAACCGAATCAATTGTATCCTCTGCATCTGTCAATGATCCGTTATAAAACCTTTCAAACTTGACTCGACCTTCACTTCTTTCTTCAATCTCATCTAACAAAGTGTCAAAACCAACAGTAACCGGAATTCCCTGCGGTGTATAAGTACTTGCCGTCAAATGAATAACTTCCGTTTGCTCACTTGTGCCTTCCCCTTTGTTTTCTGGCCCTTTATTAGATGATTCTGAATTCGCTCCTGCAGAACATCCACTGACAATTAACATGAATACGATATAAAACAATCCTACTTTTATTGTTTTCATCAAAATCTCCCCTCCTCTTAGATCTAAATTGTAAGTGCTTACATTTTCTCGAAATAACAATATTTCATTTTAGATTCTTAACCCCCAAACCACCTCCTTACTAAAATCAATTCAAAATGATTCATTGAAATTATAAGCGCTTACATTTTTTCAGAAAAACATAGTTCTATATTTAAAAACTCGGAACTTACAAACCTATGTATAAACTACTTTGATTTTCATTATATTACTTCAGTTCATTCCCTTATTGATGTTGATCGCATGTGCTACATATTCATGGTCAGTCTTTATTTCTTTTCCTCCAATTACTAAATTAGTTTGCATAGATTACTCCTTTTTTATATTTTAATTTCTCTTTATTAGTATAAAAATCATCACTAAACATTTTGACCGTTTCGGTAATAAATGAATAAAATAAGAACATTCACTTCGTTCATATCTTTACTTTTTCCCCATTCGGACTTAATTACAACTTCATAATATATCGAATTTGCAGAAAAGTCAATATATTATGAAGGGTTTTTTTACAAAGTTTTTGGAAAGTATGACTCAAAGAGAGTAATACACGCACCTACAACCATCGCTCTATTTTTCCTTTTTCCTGTTGTGAAAATATGGTTGTTTCCTTTATCTTTTAAATTTTGTAATGCACTTTCTACTACTCGATTGTAATAGCCGTCAAAATTATAAATTAAAGGACCATTAAGAATAATTAATTCCGCTTGAAAGATGTTAATTAAATTAGATAAGCCAATTCCTAAAAAATCAGCTGTATTCAAGATAATTTCTTTTGTTTTTTCATCTCCTTGCTTAAAATATTCGATTAGATCATTTACTGATGCTTGTTGAACTTGTGCATTACTTAGCTCCCCAATTGAATTATTATTTTTTAGCTCTTGAATAATCCCATTAAATGAAGAATAAGCAACCAAACATCCTCTTTTTCCACATGAACATGATTTCCCATCAAAGTTTATTATCATGTGCTCATAATTATAGTTTTGTCCTGGCAAAACGGCTCCATTGAAGATAACTCCACACCCTAATCCCCAAGCACCAGAAATTAAATAGAGGATATTTTTATGCACTGCATCATGTGCCTCATATTCAGCAACGACTGCTGTTTCCGTGGCTAATTCAAGCATTACCTTCACTGGAAATTCATTTTGTAACATTTCAACTACAGCTGTATTTTTCCAATTTGGGGCAAGAGCCGGTTCTCTAACTATAATCTTTCCTTCTTCCCTATCTATTGGACCAACAGTAGCAAAACCTATACCTAATAGATGTTCAATGTGTAATTTATGATCCTTCATTAATCTACTTATAATGCTTTTAATCTTGTTCATTATAAAATCTAGGGTATGGATGGATGTTATAACGAAGCTCTCTTCTTCAATAATCTCATAACGTACATTACATAAAACAACTTCTACAGCCATTCTTGAGATATGAATACCTATAATATAATCCTTTTCTAGCACGATATCATAGTAAGTGGGAGGTCTTCCGATAGAGGTATCACCAATCCCATACTCTCTTAAAAAGTTATTTTTTAATAATTCATCAATCATTCTGTTTAGTTTTGTTTTTTTGATTTTTGTAAGTTCCATTAGTTTTGCCTTTGTTATCGGTCCGTTTCTCTGAATAAATAGATACAATTGCTTTAATTCTTGTATTTTTGATGACTCACTTTCTAAAAACTCTTTAAGCAACATATAAACACACCCTTTAATCTTGTTCCTAATTAACATATTAACAAAATTATTCCTATTGTGGACAAAATAAACTTTAAAAGTGAATTTTCTTTAATCCCCACACAAAAAAGGAAGGCTACGTCGCCTTCCTTTCTATGTCAATCAATGTCCATGTCCTCCATGATCATCACCACTAATTGACGCGATTTCTAATTTTTCATCTAGTATCCCTTGGGTTGTAAATGTGATCATATCGAAAGTTCCGATTACATACCCATGGTTATACGGTCCCTCAGTTGGATCTTCACTAAATGCCGGCTTTAAACTGGCTAGATAGTGATAAAGTTCAGTTGGAATATTTCCTTCATCCAACCAAATCATAGGTGCATGCTTTCCTAAATGAGCAAAAGGAGCTGCAGCAATCGCAAGTTCTGGTGTTGCTGTAGATGAAAAAACTAATCCATGCCCTGGACTTTTAATTCCCCAACCAAAGCCAGTTTCAGTATCTTTAAAAGAAGCAAATTCAATTGATTGTGAAACTGGATTATCTCCTTCAATGCGCAGTACTGTTCCATAAGCTTCTAATTCATCTGCAATGTCTTTAGAGATAATATCTTCAGGTCCAATAAGATAAATCATTACCCCATCCTCTCTCTTAGTAAGAGCATCGGCAGTTTCTTGTGGTATTCCATCATTATCAACATATAGCAATGATTCGTTCATATGAGCAATCCAATTTCCTGCTGGAATTGTATATTCTTTTGCTTCTTCTTCTGAAGAGCCAATAATTACACTTGGGTAAACTTCATGAATTGTTTCCGAAAATACTTCTTCAATCTTACTAGCAAAATCAGCTGCATTTGAACCTTGAATTTGTTCAACGGTATAATTATCTAATTTATTCATTTCCCCGTCTGGAAGATCGCCTACAACTAGTACTTGAATTCCTTCATTATTGCCTTTTGGTTGCAAGCGATCAAGTTCGTTTGCTACATCCTCTGAAATTTCTCCATCCCAATAAAGTAATGGGCCATCATTCGGATGATGAACTAATGTTAATGCCGCTAAAGAGTACTGCCACTGATCAAGTGGTGCGAGAATAACTGTTCCTGGTTGATTTTCTACATGAGTTGCTGGCCAAACTGTTTGAGATACATGAATCGACAGTTGAATCGGATTTTCCTCATCTAATCTTGTAATGTTTTTTGTATTCGCAACTTTCAATCCTTCTATTGCCAAGTCATTAATATGTTCTGGAGCCTTTGCAGCTTCTTGTTCGAAATCATTTCGATCGTTTGTAACGACTGGTGATTCATGATCACCATGATCTCCTCCATGTTCCACTTCTTCAGCATGATCGGCGCTATGACCATTCCCTTGAGCTACATCCTCTTCTTCCCCTTGAGTACAAGCTGCAATAAAAAGACTGACTAGTAACACGGTAAAAAATAAACCAAACTTACTAATTTTCCAATTTTTCAACCTTATTCGTTCCTTTCTAAACAAAAATGTAAAACAGTATTTTAGTATTACACTAAACTGCTGATTTGAATTTTTTTAGTCGTAATGTGTTTAGGACAACTGATACAGAACTAAATGCCATCGCTGCCCCTGCTAACATTGGATTTAGAAGAATTCCAAATAGTGGATACAGTAAACCTGCGGCAACTGGTATTAGGACAATATTGTAACCAAATGCCCAACCAAGGTTCTGCCAAATCATTTTCATCGTTGATTTCGATAGTCTAAGCGCAGTTACGACACTTGTAATTTCACCTCTCATTAACGTGATGTCAGCCGTTTCCATCGCAATATCCGTTCCTGTACCTATCGCGATTCCTATATTCGCTTGCGCAAGAGCTGGAGCATCATTAATACCGTCACCTACCATCGCGACTACTTTTCCTTGACCTTGTAACTTTGTTATTTCTTCTGCCTTATGCTCAGGCAATACCTCTGCAATGTAGGTTTTTATTCCTGCTTCCTTAGCGATCGCTTTAGCGGTTCGCTTGTGATCCCCTGTTAGCATAATGACCTCAATTCCCATGGAATGTAGAGCCTCTACAGCTTGAATAGTACCTACTTTTAATGTATCGGCAACGGCAATCACACCTGCAAGCCTGCCATCAATCGCTACATACATAGGTGTTTTTCCTTGATCAGCATAGTTCGTTGCTTTATCTTCGTAATCCCCTAAATCAATTTTGTATTTGTTCATTAATTTTAAATTTCCAACTAAAATTTCCTTATTATTGGATGTAGCTAGTAAACCATGGCCGATGATTGCTTCAAAAGAGTCTGTCTCATTAATAGCAAGGTCTCTAAGCTTTGCTGCCTCAACGATCGCTTCTCCAAGTGGGTGCTCTGAAGCCGTCTCAACTGATGCTGCTACTTGTAATAATTCATCCTCTGTTACCATATCAGTTGTGATGATGTCCGTTAGTTTTGGCTTCCCTTCTGTAATCGTACCTGTTTTATCTAACACAACTGTATTAATCTTATGGGCACCCTCTAGGCTAGTAGCATTTTTAATAAGAATGCCGTTTTCAGCCCCTTTTTCGGTCCCAACCATGATTGCCGTAGGCGTTGCTAAACCTAGTGCACAAGGGCAAGCAATAATGAGCACAGCGATAAAGGTCGTCAAAGCAAAAATAAGACTAGGATCTGGGCCGACAAAATACCAAACGATAAATGATAAGACAGCGATAATCAGAACTGCTGGAACAAAATAAGCAGATATCAAGTCAACGACTCGTTGAATTGGGGCCTTTGATCCTTGGGCTTCATTGACCATTCGGATAATTTGAGCTAGCGCCGTTTCCTTTCCAACTTTTGTTGCACGGAAGCGAAAACTCCCCGACTTATTAATGGTTGCACCAATCACTTCATCTCCAGCTGTTTTTTCAATTGGAATTGACTCACCTGTTAACATCGATTCATCAATTGTTGACCTTCCCTTTATGACAACTCCATCAACTGGAATTCGCTCTCCAGGCCTTACAATTACCTCATCGTCAATCTTCACGTCATCAACTGAAATTTCACGTTCCTGCCCTTCCCTTATCACTCTTGCGGTTTTCGCTTGTAAACTCATCAACTTCTTGATCGCTGTAGAAGTTTGCCCCTTCGCCTTTGCTTCAAAGTAACGTCCAAGCAAAATAAGCGTTGTAATGACCGTCGTCACATCATAATAAAGCTGATAAGGAAAGCCCATACTACTTAGCTGAGTGGGAAATAATGTCATTGCCCCACTGTATATCCATGCTGCCGATGTTCCCATTGCTACTAACACATTCATATCAGCTGAACCATTTTTCAACACTTTATAGCTGTTTTTATAAAATCTCCAACCTGGTACGAGTTGAATGTAACTTGTTAAAATGAGTAAAAATAACGGATTCGCTAGAAATGCAGGTACCCATGCACCCCAATCATGCATCATATGAGGAATGCTACCAATTAACACAATCGTCGTTAATACTCCTGCTACCGTAAAATCTTTTAAGAGCTTTTTCGTTTCTTTCTCCTGATCATCATTCTCTTCCCTCTTATCGTCTTCATCAATAACGGATGCCTCGTATCCTATTTTGGCGATTCGATTTATAACAGCATCTTGGTCCAATATTCCTTTTTCTCCTGTAACCTGTGCTTGATTGGCAGCTAGATTAACATTTACCGATCGTACACCCTCCACTTTTGAAATTACCTTTTCAACACGATTCACACAAGATGCACATGTCATCCCTTTAACCGACAAGAGTACTTTTCTTTCTGTTTCATCTTGATCAATTCGTCTTGCTTTATAACCTGCCTTTTCAATCGCTTTTACAATTAATTCTGAGGATAAAGATGTTTCGTCACCTTCAACTTGCGCTTGATTAGATGCTAAATTAACCGTGACTGAATGCACCCCATCAACTTTAGATATCATTTTCTCAACACGATTCACACAAGACGCACATGTCATACCTTGAATAGAAAACATCATTTTACTCATGCTTACACCTCCCTTTTACAAAAGATTAACTGAATCATATTATTCTTAAATCTTACCGAATAAATGTGAAGATTTTATGTGATTATCCTCACACAAATGATATTAATTGGTGGTTTAATTGAGACAAGCATAGAAGGTTCAATTGTTACATGCACATTGTTTCTGTTTAAGTGGGAAAAGCATAGCATGGTACTGCACCCCAGCCTTTTACCTGCTTACAGCCCCCAATAAGCAATAGTATCTAGAACCCCCAATATAATTAAAAAGATTCCTGCAAATTGCTGTATCCTCTTTCCGATCGTTCTTCCTTTTTTCATAAATGCTCCACTTAAACCAAATGTCCAGATCAAATACATCGTAATGAATAAAGGAATCGAAGTACCAAACGAAAACACAGTTGGCAAAATAAACCCATATGAAGTAGAAAGTGTTAATGGCATTAACAAGAAGAAAAAGATAGAGAACATTGTTGGACAAAATCCTAAGGAAAAACTACTGCCTAATAGAAACGCCCCCCACTTACCTCCTTTTTTTCCCTCTATCATTTTTGAATTAAGGCCTATTGACCATTTCCACGTAATTACACCAACTAAATATAGACCAATTAAGATAAAAATAGGCCCAAGAGTTTTTCGGATCCAAGGAAGATAACCAATTAGGTCTTGTTGAAATTCTGCCCCTAATATCCAGACAATCAGCCCTAGTCCTGAAAAAACAACAACTTTTCCAAATTGAAAGAAAATCACCTCTGACCAAGGGATGGACTTTTGAATGGAGCGATTCCCATATAGGGTAATCGCTCCAATATTCCCTGTAAACTGACATGGAGCAGCAGCAGCAAGCACTCCTATAACAAACGCCGATAGAATTGGGAGGTGCTCGGTACCATACGTCAGTTGAATTAATGGGTCATATAATAATCGGCTAATGGCATTAAATACATCATACATACTACTAACCCCACTTTATTAAGTCACAGAATCTTTTAGTGAAAACTTAATTCATCCGTAACGATATTAACATTTATTTATTAAGAAAATATGAAGAAGCCACTGTGCAGTAAAAAAAACAGTATTCGATCAGCGCACCCAACTTTTACAAAATAGTTTATTATTGCTGATAACCAGTAAAATATGTATTGACAAGCTGAAGAAAGAGGAGTAAATTCTCTATTAGTTAAAACATATAGAAACTTTTAATCAATGTACTGGTAACGAGGTAACCGATTCTTGGTGGCTAAATTACCACCTTTGGGTGAATTTTACTTAGTAAGAAGGGATTCTCTCAGTCCCTAATCCGACAACTAACCTAGTCAGCTTTATTTTTAGAGAGAAGAGGCATAGACCATTTCTTTGTGATGGTCTATTTTATTTTGCAAAAGAGGTGGAGAAATATGGCAAATATAAAAAAACAATTTGCTGTTATCGGTTTGGGCCGGTTTGGAGGTAGTGTTTGCAAAGAGCTATATAAAATGGGACACCAAGTATTAGCGATCGATAATCGAGATCATAAGGTGAATGAGTTTGCACAATTCTCTACTCATGCTGTAATTGCAGATTCTACTGATGAAAACTCATTACAATCTCTAGGTATTCGCAACTTTGAAAATGTCATAGTTGCAATTGGAGACAATATTCAATCGAGCATTTTAACGACTCTTGTATTAAAAGAGATGGAAGTTGAAAATGTTTGGGTGAAAGCACAGAACGCGTATCACCACAAAGTACTCGAAAAAATAGGAGCAGACCGAATTATCCATCCTGAGCATGATATGGGAGTTAGGATCGCGCAACATTTAACTTCCGAAAAAATTGTTGATTATATTGAGTTATCTGATGAATATAGCATTGTTGAATTATTGGCAACTAGCAAGGTACATAATCGCTCACTTATAGATTTAGATGTTCGTGCTAAATTTGGGTGTACGATCTTAGCGATTAAACGTGGAGAAGATATTAATGTCTCGCCATTTCCAGATGATGTAATTTTTGAAAAAGATATTCTCATTGTCATTGGACATAAGAGCGATCTAAAACGCTTTGAAGATGATGGATTGTAATGATATGGAACCAGAAACGTTAATCCAAACAGCCATATATATCAAAAGGAACTTAAACATCCTATTTAAGTTCCTTTTTGAATACGAGACTTAGAATTATATAGTCGAATTTTGAAAACCGTTCCTACATTTAAAGAACTATTAACATCAATTGTCCCCCCATGCAATTCAATAATTTGTTTGGTAATTGCTAATCCTATTCCACTGCCCCCATGCTTCGTAGAACGTGATTTATCCACCCGGTAAAAACGTTTCCATATGTGTGGAAGGTCTTCAGCTGGAATCCCCTCCCCATTGTCTTCAATTATAATTTGGATTTCATCTTCTGACTTCTCAATTCTAATTTCAATTTTCCCGGATGTATTAGTGTGACGAATACTATTCATTACTAAATTTAATAACGCTCGTTCAAATTTATCCTGATCTATTTGAGCAACAACTTCTGGTTTATTGGAAGATACAAGTAGCTCTATTTTTTTATCAGCTGAGGCAAGTTTTGCCTTCTTAGTTGTTTCATGAATAAACTCTACCAAATCAACTTCTTGAATATTCAACGGAACCTTTCCTTCTTCTAGCTTCATTAGCTGAAAAAGATCTTTCACAAGTCCCTCCATACGAATCGCTTCTTGATAAATAATTGATGCCTGATCTTGAACAAGGTCTGGTTCTAGCTTTTGATCTTTTAACAAAGAAGCATAACCTTTAATATAGGTCAAAGGTGTACGGATGTCATGAGAAACATTAGTAAGAAATTGTTGCCTTGTGTCTCTATATTCTTTCAATTGTCTAGCCATCGAAGAAATATCTTTTAATAAATGATCTATTTCATCATTTCCTTTACTTGATAATTGTACATCAAAATTTCCTTTCGCGATCTCCTTGGTTAAATTTTGTGCATTCGTTAGAGGTAACGTTACCCTTTTTGATAAGAGAACAATTAAAATACCTGATAATAATAATGTGATGAGTCCCATAAACGTTGTAATAGCTAGAAGCGTCCACCGAGCCTCCTCAAAACTACCTGTGTCTTGATCTATAAATAAATACCCTATCACTTCCCCCTCAATTTCAATCGGTTCAAACGCCCAAATATGAGGGATATGTTCTTTCATTATATTAACAAATTCTGTTTTTTTATTAGCATATGCCAAAGTATCCAAAAGCCAGTTTTGATAAAGGTCAAGCATCTCATTCGATATTTGTTGAGTACTTGCACTAACATTGAAATCAGCATCAAACACAATAAATGTATTCTCTTCGTTTCTTTGCTCCATTATAATTACATGTTCAATTGTTTCTTGGAACGTGTGTGTCTCTAAAATCTCACGATGGGCATCAAGTCTAAATTCAATATCCCTTTGGAGTTGATCTTTATAAAATGTTTTTGAAAGGATATAAAAGGACGTTCCCATTATACAAACAATCATTAGAGTTGACGTAAATACAAGCAATGCTAATTTTGTCGATAATTTCATTGGATCAATCCTTCAATTGTGGAACTTTGTACCCGATACCCCAAACTGTTTCTACTACTGTTTTTTCAACCCCTGCTTTTCGTAATTTATCACGAATATTTTTTATATGGGTATCAATATTTCGAAAATCTCGATCATCGGACTCGTCCCATACAAGAAAAAAAAGTTGTTCTCTTGTATACACACGTCCAGGGTTTGAGAAAAGATGAACAAAAATTTGATACTCTTTTTTTGTAAAAGAAATCATGTCTTGGTTATAAACAACCATATGTTGCGACTGATCGACAGTAATTCCATACATCCCTTTACTTTTTCCTGCCTGCAGAGAAGGGTCTGCCCGTCTTAGTACGGCATTTACTCGAGCAACAAGCTCTTTCGGTTCAAACGGTTTTGTAATATAATCATACGCCCCAAGATTTAACCCTTCCACTACCTGATCTGTCTCCCCTATAGCAGAAATAATAATCGTTGGGAGTAGACAATTGCGTTCGCTTAAATTCTTTAGTACTTCAAATCCATCCATCTCAGGCATCATAATATCGAGCAACATCAAATCATATTGATTTCTCTCACATAATTCAAGTGCTTCCTTTCCAGAATTAGCAGTTGCTACTTCAAATTCAGTTGACTTAATACATAGTTTCAGTAATGCTTGCATTTGTTGTTCATCATCGACAATGAGTATATTCTTCATTGTTCTCACCTCATTAATTGTAAATAATTATAACAAGATTCTTACAGCCCCCTATTATTATAACAATATTTATAATTATTAATTTCCAACCATTCTTAATAAGAAAATGCTGACCAAAATGGACAGCATTTGTTCTTATTTCAAAAGAAGAAATTTTCTTAGGAAACTTTTTTCTTTTTTCTTTTCTTTTTACCTTGTTTATCAGTATCTAAATATCCCACCGTCGCTAATCCCTTTGTTCGACGATACACCCAAGCAACAATTGCACCGACAATTAGAATAATAGAAATGACTTGCGCCGTACGCAAAGCATCTCCTATCATTAAATTATCTAACCTCATACCTTCAATATAAAATCGCCCGATAGAATACCAGATTAAATAACTGTAAAAAATTTCACCCTGCTTTAGATTAAGTCGTCGAAGGTATAATAATACGACAACCCCTAACAAATTCCAAATTGATTCATATAAAAAGGTCGGGTGGTAATAAGTACCATTAATATACATTTGATCAATGATAAAAGTAGGTAACATCATACCCTCTAGAAACTCTCTCGTTACTGGTCCTCCGTATACTTCTTGATTCATAAAGTTACCCCAACGTCCAATTGCTTGAGCAATTAACACACTTGGTGCTACGATATCTAGTAATTTCAGAACCGGTATATTTCGTTTTTTTGCAAAAACAACAGCGGTTAAAGCTCCACCAATTAACCCCCCGTGTATCGCTAAGCCTCCCTCCCAAATAGCAAAGATTCTTAATGGCTCATCGACGTAATGTTCGAATCGAAATATAACATAGTATAATCTAGCACTAAGAATCGAGATAGGTAAAGCCCAAATAAGAAAATCAGCAAACGTATCCTTTGGCAATCCTCTCCTACCCGCTTCCCTTGTTGC
Organism: Halalkalibacter sp. HAAS-P014; assembly: GCF_056619965.1. NCBI lineage: Bacteria > Bacillati > Bacillota > Bacilli > Caryophanales > Bacillaceae > Halalkalibacter > Halalkalibacter sp. HAAS-P014. Next base: position 234,017 of record NZ_JBWQTV010000011.1, read on the forward strand.
CATAATATAACCGATAGCAACTCCTAAACCAATAAGTAAACCATACCAATGAATTGTTAAAGGGCCTATCTCAAGAAATATTGGATTTAATGGTTGAATCTGTTCTTCCATTCTTTTCCTCCTCTTTTCCTATTAACATACTGAATCATTTAAAATACTTTTTCACTATTTGATTGTACACAAAAAACTTTTTATATTCTATTTAAACGAATTATTCCATGGTAAGCTCTACATGATTACTTTATACACCAGTTAAATGAAGAAAGGATAAACGCTATATAAACTTCATTTATCCCTCTACAAATTTTCTAAGAATATTTATTTTTTTACCTTACTTGCCCTTCTTCTGCTAACACTTCCCATGTTTCTCCAAAATCTGATGTTTCAAAAATACTTTGCATTAATGACCCTAGCACCAACTTTTGATCATCGGTTGGGTGATTGCTTATATACATTACATAGTCATTTTCTAACTCAAAGTTTAATGATTTCCACGTTTCCCCAAAATCTTCACTGAAATACAAACCCTCTTTTTCACCCATAAGATATGCAACTAACTCTTCTGAATCAGAATTAACTGTTCGTAAGGCACTTGCACTAAATTTGCTTTCTTTTACACTCCAGGTCAGCCCTCCATCGGTTGATTCATATAACCCTACCTCAGTTCCCGCTAGTAAATGATCTGGAGATTGTGGATGAGTTGTAAGGGAAAGAACTTCAGCTAATGGTACCGATAGTCCAGTTACCTCAAGCATGTCCCAGTCATATCCACCATTGTTTGATCTGTACATATTTGAATTGTATACGTCAATTCCATACATGATTTCCCGGTTCTCCTCGTTTATATGCAATAGATGAAAATCCACTTCTTTATATAGCGCAATCGGTTCCCATGTTTCTCCTGAATCATAACTAATGATGACTCCTAAAGGATCAACTAAGTCTGACTGAATACCAGGGTGGCCACTTGAAATCATAGTTTCCTTATCTTTGATTGTATACCCCATGAAGTCGTGCTGGTGTTCAGGTTCACCCACTAGATCCCAACCATCCTCATTAATAGTAATCAGGCCATGATGCGTAGCTAAAAACACACCCTCACCACTTTGGGAGTACTCCAAACCATGAATATGCGTAAATGAATCAACCTCGCTTAAATCATTTGAACATGCTGTGAAGATCAATAGTAAAGCAATAATGCCCATAGTTATTATTCCTGTTTTCATTAATCTGTCCCCCTCTATGATAATTCTCTGTCTCCTCTCACTTCTCATAGTTGTCTACTTTAACAAAGAATTATGAAGAAATGATGAAGGTAATAGAACTTTATTGATTACATCAAATGTCATAGGAAAATCACCGGAATTACCATTTCAATATTATCTTCCATAAAACTTATCCTATATGATGAATTATTTCCTTCATTAAATGTTCGGGTGTAATGACCCGATCTCCTCCACCTTGAGCAAATGCCGAACTCCCCCCACCTTTGCCATTAATTTGAGGTAAGACAAGCTTCACTAGCTGATTCATATTAAGGTTTAATTCGTTGCTTCTTGAACAAATCAGTTGCAGCTTACAATCAGTTTCATTTATAAACAGCACTAACATATCATTTGTTTTCATCGTAATTTCTTTTGCCAATTGCTGCAATTCAGAAATGGAGCGATTTTTAAATGTAGCTTGAACGATTTTATGGTCACGATGTAACTGTGCTTTAGCAATAGATTGATTCGCTTCATATTCGATAAGCTTCATTCGTAACTCATCAACTGTTTTTTCAAGATCTTTTTGTTGCTGTAGGATGCGAATTGTCGCTTCCTGCATTTTTTCTTGTGGTGCATTTAAAACAGACGTTAAGCTTTGAATGACCTTTTGTTTTTCATGAAGCTGTTTATTCACCCTGTTTCCACAAACAAAATGAACGCGAATGTTCTTCTTTTGCTTTTCCCAATGCAAAATTTTAATGGAACTTACCTGACCAGTTGATTGAGGGTGTGTTCCACCACAGCCGTTAAAATCAAACTCAGGAATGATGACTAGACGTATATTTTCTGATACGGACAGCTCTTTTCTTAGCTTATAATTTTCCAGCTCTCCTTCTGTTATCCATTTTGCTTCTATCGGCCGATTTTCAAGAATAATGTTATTGGCTTTGCTTTCTACTTGGCTAGCTTCCTGATCAGTAAGATGATCTACTTGAAGGTCAATTGAACAAGTCTCCTTTCCCAAATGGAAGCTAATGGTTTTGAGGGAATAGAGATCTTCAAAGGCTGCTGATAAAATGTGCTGTCCAGCGTGCTGTTGCATATGATCAAAACGTCGCTCCCAATCAATTTCTCCAACGCACTCGTGATATAATTCAATACGCTCCTCTAAAAAATGACGAATTTCTCCGTCAACTTCCTCAACATCATAAACATGAACACCATTTAACGTACCAGTATCATGAGGCTGTCCACCACCAGTCGGATAAAAAGCTGTTTTTTCTAGAACAACATATATACGCCCTTTTTCGTCCTGCCCCTGTTTCTGAAACTTAGTTGTAAAAGAACGAATGTATTGGTTTTGATAATATAACTTTTCAGTTTCCATATTTCCCCTCACCTTTGTGGTACCATTTTATAGTAACTTTATCATAGTAAAGGCCCACTAAAAAGCATCCAGTGGATGTTTTTTAGTGGGCTGGATTGGGTTGTTCTACACTTAAAACCCCGTCCTTATCTACTTTTTACAAGTAAATTAACTGCTTCTTGAATAAACTCTTCAGTATCTTTGCCTTTTTCAATTTGCTCCCTAACACAGTGCTCTAAGTTCGAACTTACAACAACTCCAATTGTCCGATCTAATGCATTTCTAGCAGCAGACATTTGCGAAACAAGTTCTCTACAATCTTTTTCCTCTTCCATCATTCGTAGGATCGCTTTTACTTGACCTTCTACACGCTTTACTCTATTTTTCATTTGGTCAGTGTATTCCATCCCTTTTCACTCCTATTCATGAAACATACTATCTTTATCATCTTAATATTATCCTTCTATATTGTATACCCCTGTTAGTATTTCATCAAGCTCCACTTAATATTGTAAGCAGTAACTAATCCTCACTTCAAAACCCAACATCTGTATGCCCTTTTCAAAAACACTTCTGAACTTAGGTATAATGTACACAAAGTTTGTGATAAAATGATAACAATAATATATATAGGGAGTCGTAAATTGTGGAAAGCTCTAAAGGTCGTCCCATTTTGGACATACTGTTTTTACTTTACGCTTATTTTGAAACTAGAGCTTTTTTGTCGCTCCCTCTAAGATTAGTAAAAGAGAGGTACATAAACCATGAACAACGAAGAATTTGAAGTATTAGTGCAAAAAGCAATAGAAGTTGCCCCTCAGTGGATTAAAAAGGATCTTGAAAACGTACTGAAAAAAGAAGGAGATAAAGTAAGAATTAGTGGGGTTATCAGTTTTCTATATAATCAATACTCTTTTAATTTGGCACATATTTTTGCAGCCATGCACCGTAATGATGATTGGGCTGTATTATCGCGCGAAAGACTTAATTATATCGACAACAATATAGATTTCATACAAATACTGTTAGATGAGATGAAAAAAGATAAGAAGAAGTAACTTCCATTACCTTAATTCTGAACCAGTGATGCTGCACATGTGAATTTCTGATGTAACAATAACTGATTACCTTTCATAAGATAGTAAAAACACGCATGATGATTCCGGATCAACTCTCGGATGAATGTGTGTTTCTTTACTATAAATTAAACGTACTACTCCCCCTATATCCCAGTTTTTCTCTTTTCTAATTATACTTACCAAACTAAGTTTTAACTTAAAAGTATTTGAAAATATGATATCATTTGAATAAATCGTTAAATCATGGGATAAGGAGTGAGCGCATGACTTTTGATGAAAGAAAAGCAATTCAATTACGTATGGAACAAATTGTCCGAGAACGAGAAAGGTTACAAGATGAATATACACATTTATTTGCTAGACTAAGAGAAATTGATCAACGTGATTTCAAGCATGTTTCTCATCAGCAAATAGAAAATGCTCCGGAAGTAACTGATGTATCACCGAGCACACAAGAAAATGAGAAACCATTACAATGGGAGGATATGAATGTTGATGATCTTCCAGAAGGCAAGATCGATACGAAAGAGTTTGATGATCGATTAGATCAATTACAATCCTTCCTAGAGAACGAAAAGTAACTTTTCTCTAAAAGTGCCTAACCTCATTGCTCAATGAAGGAATCAGGCACTTTTTTTCAATTATAGGTTTTGTAATTCTTCTCTATACTCTTGGCCTCTCTTCACGTATGTATCAATAGAGAGTTGAATTAACTCTAAATCCTTTTCTTCAAGAGGACGCACGACCTTAGCTGGTGAGCCCAGCACCAATGAACGAGGAGGAATTTTTTTACCTTGTGGTATGAATGCATTTGCTCCAATGATACATTCTTCTCCTATTTCGACCCCATCTAGTATCGTTGAGCCCATCCCAATTAAAGACCTCTTCCCGATTTTACAACCATGAATAATTGCATTGTGTCCTATCGTTACCTCATCTTCAACGATTACAGGCATCCCTTCATATAAATGAAGAGTCACATTATCTTGAACACTGCATCTTTTCCCAATCTCAATTCTACCTTCATCACCACGTAACACCGCATTAAACCAAATACTTGACTGCTCACCGACTACAACATCTCCAATAACCTTCGCTCCAGGTGCAATAAAGACCGAATCATCCACAACTGGAGATATTCCCTTATATTTATAAATCATTCAAAACACTCCTTTTAGTTATTGTTTACTAATCTTACATTCAACACTAAGAATACGTTTCCTTCTAAAACAATACACATTTCGATTTTTGTACAATTATGAAGAGCAACAGAACATTAGGCAATTTTTACACAATATAACAAACCTCTGCACAAATTTATTCTACTTTAATCTCTCCTTTTCCCTTCAATAAAGAACGCACCTCATTTGTCGACGATTTTTTATACCAAAGGAGTAAACATAATGAAACAATGTTCACACTCAATAAAATAGCATAGATGGATTGATAGGAAACGCGATGATATAAATCAAGTTGAATCGATAAAATGAATCCACAAAAAGCAACAGATAATGAGCTTCCTAGAATCTGTATAAGTTGCATGAGTCCTGCCCCTGAACTTACAAGTGGTTGAGGTAAGATTCGTAATGTTTCATTATTCAATGCTGCTAACAATGCTGAACAAGCAGGTGCAAAAAAGAGATAGCCAAACAGAAATATCACTGGAGTACTTGTAAGTGTGTACGAAAAAATTCCCATTACTGCCGTTGTCAAAAGCAGCCCAAATAATAAGATCGATAAACTTCCATATTGATCAATCCAACGACCGATAAAGTGGGTTGATAGTGCCGCAACAATTGCACCAGGTGCAATCCACAACCCTATGCTTAGAGGTGATTGACCATAATGGTCTGCAAGTGCTAGTGGCATAATAAATAAATTACCTAAATAAACGATCAAAACACCAAAGTTAACCGCAGCAAGCCTACGATAACTTGCCATCTCTAGTAACTTTGAATTTATTAATGTTTCTTTCTTGCTTTTTAAATGCAATGCGTGAGCGATAAAAGATATAACACAAATAAAAAGCCATATAACCGAGCGCTGAGTTAAAGCAATGAGAATTGTCGTTGTGTTCACAATCGTCAAAAAAGCACCGAATGTATCAAATTGGAATGTTTCTATTTTTTCTCGTGGAATCAGGTGTAATAACAAAGGGATCGCAATGAATATCAGACAAGTGACAGCAAACAATCCACTCCAACCAAAATACTCACTTACGACGCCCCCTACTAACGGACCTAACCCAAAAGCCAAGGAACCTCCTGCTGAGATTAATGCAATAGCTCTTCCACGCCTACTTTCAGGAATATATCTTCTTATAAAAATAATGCAGAGACCCGTAACAGAACCAGCACCAATAGATTGTAATATCCTTGCTGATAACAAACTGTAAAAATCCCAAGCAAAAAAACCAAAAATAGAGGATAATCCAATGGTTAGTAGACCCGTCGTTAACAATGAACGAAGAGGTAAATAATCAGATAAGCTACTAAAAATAAGTGTAGACAATGCAAGTCCGATTGAATAACCTGATATAATCCAAGACGCAGACTCTGCCGAAATACCCATATCAACGATAATACTAGGTACAGAAACGTTAAACATTGTCGTATTCATTACAGCGATGAATGTACAAAACATAAGTAACAACATAATCAGTTGTTTGTTATTCATTAAGTTCACACCAAACTTTTGAATTTACAAACCTTGTACTCTTGTCTCTCTTAACGTACGCATCAATAGAAAGTTGATTTAACCTAAATCCTTCTCATTAGAAATATTAAGAAATCTTAAAAACTACTAAACAGATTTGGTAGAAAAAGACTTATTTGAGGAATATATGTGATAATAAGTAATACAACAATGGCCGTAATAAAAAATGGTGTGAGCGCTTTCGTCATTCGATCAAGTGGTACTTTTGTTATACCAGAAACAATAAATAAACTTAGTCCCATTGGTGGTGTAATCATTCCAATCGCTAAATTAAAGCTCATGACTAACCCAAAATGTACAGGATCGATACCTAATTGACCTAAGATAGGAATGAACACTGGGACTAAAATCAAAATGGCCGAGAAGGGTTCTAAGAACATCCCAATTATTAATAGAATAATATTAATTAAGATTAATAGAATAATTGGATTTTCTGATATGCTCAATAATAACGAAGCGAACATTTGTGGGATTTGCTCGATCGACATTACCCAACCAAAAAGGTTCGCTGTTGCCGCAATGATCATGATCGTTGCTGTTGTCACACTAGCTTTAATAAAGATATTCGGGATTGCTTTCCAAGTTAATTCTTTATAAATGAACATGCCGATAATAAAAGCCAATAAGCAACCGATGACCCCCGCTTCCGTCGCTGTAAACATCCCAGTAATAATTCCTCCCATAATACCAAATGGAATTAATAACGCTGGAACGGTTGACCAAAAACTTCTGAAAATATTAGGAAGTGAAGACCTAGGTTCTCTCTGAAAATTATTCTTTTTCGCATAAAAGAAAGCTGTTATACATAAGGCCAACATCATGATAATTCCTGGTAAAATTCCTGCTAAGAATAGAGCACTTACGGAAATACCTGCTGCTACTGCATAAAGGATGAAAATAATACTAGGTGGAATAATTGGCCCTAAAACAGAAGAAGCTGCACTAACAGCCGACGAATATTCATTATTATAACCACTTTTTCTCATCTCAGGCACAATTGATGTACTCGTAATCGCTGCAACTGCATTAGAAGAACCTATAATTGAAGCTAAAAAACCACTCGCACCAATGTTGACATAAGCTAAGCTACCATGAACGTGTCCAAGCAAAGTATGAAAGAAGTTAATAATTCGTTTCGTAATGCCTCCTGAATTCATCAATTCTCCAACCAACATAAAAAAGGGAATCGCTAATAAACTGAAATTATCTGCAGAAACAAACATTCTTTGAGGAATATTTACTAAATAACTTAACTCTCCACTTAACAAAATATAAAGCAAGGATCCAAGGCCTAAAGCAAATGCTACTGGAAGACCTATAAATATCGTTAATAGAAAGAATACGATGACAATCGTTATCGTCAAAAACCTCACCTCTTTGGTTTAAAATGATCGTACAATCTATTGATTACATCGTTGTATAATCCTTCTGCTCATTGGAATGCACATGTTTAGTTCCTTTGTCTCTTTGTAAAAGCTCTTTTAAATAAACGATTGTATATAATATGATTAGTCCCATCCCAATTGGTATAGCGGCATATAAAATGGGCATAGGTATATTTAACGTTGGTGACGTTTGATAGAAAACAATTGGTTGAGACATCAGTTTAAAACCGTAAATCAACGCAATGGTACAAAATACTAATATAAACAGTTGAATTACAATCGAAAGGATTACCTTAAGAACACCACTTACCTTTCGCTCTAACATATCAAAAGCTGCAAGACCTTTCTCACGATAGGCAACACTTGCACCAATAAAAGTCGACCATACTAATAAAATACGAGCGAGTTCTTCCGCCCATTGAAACGAATAATTGAGCATAGAACGACTAAACACTTGCATAATGAGTACAACCATCATAATCGCCATAAAAACAAACAAGCAATATCTGGAGAAGCGATAAATAAATTCTACTATTTTCATAACATCTCCCCTAAACTTTTGTAGATCAAAAGGAGATATACCTTTTGATCTACTTAATTGTCATGTTCTAATAAAGGTCAGTGACAACCTCTTTCGATCATTAATATTCTTCATTCAACTCATTAATCAATTCAAACATTTCATTTACAATTGGATGTGTATTTGAATATTTCTCAAATACAGGGTTAAGTTTTTCATCAAAACCGGTACGATCCACTTCTTCTACAATTGTTAATCCCATTTCTTTGAGATCATCTAAATAACTAGCATTGTACTCTTTAATCATTTCATACATATGATCTTCAGTCTCAATCGCTGCTTCTTCAAGCGCAGTTTGGTATTCAGTTGGAAGATTGTTAAAATCATCTAAATTTATCACTAAGAAATGTGGCCAAGGAAGTGCATTTATCATTGAGATATGTTCTACCACTTCACCCATTCTTTCTGTGACCCATGATGCAGGTTGTAAGGCACCAGCATCAATGACACCTGTATTTAAGGCATTATACATTTCTGAATAAGGCATTGGTGTTGGGTTCAGACCTAGAGCAGCGTAAGCTTCTACTAACATACTGTTCTCTGATGAACGGATTGATACTCCTTTTAGGTCGTCTAGGTTGTGGATGGGATGTGTGTTCGTACCGATTTGAAACATCCCCGTTGTAATAAAGCCGAGACCTTTTATATTAAACTTCTCAAGTTCTTTAAAGGCATCTTGTTTGACGACATCAGCTTTGAAAAGATTGTACTCTACATCTTCATTCTCAATTAAAAATGGCATACTAAACGCCTCAAAAACAGGTGTGAAGTTTCCTAGTATTCCTACACTAAGTGCACTCATACTTAAAGATCCATTCGAAATGTTTTCAGCCATGTCACGATCTCCACCCAGTTGCGCTCCAGGATAAATATCAATTGTTACTTTACCATCTGTTTTTTCACTAACCTTCTTTGCAAAATACTCTGATCCCAAATTAGATGCCGATTGGTCTGCTCCCACATGACCAAGTCTAATCGTAATAGACTCATGTTGTTCGCTGTTCGAATCGTTACTAGTATCACCAGAACCTTCACTACTTTCGTTACTTGTTGTAGCTTCTCCCCCACACGCTACTAGTACTAGAAACATTGACACAACCAAAAATAACATGACATTTCTCATAGAGAACCCCCTCTTTTCAAATTAAAATCTATAGATTGTTCATACTCCCAACTGGATAACACCCTCAAATATGCAGTTTAAGCACTTTTGTAAACGCTGTCATTTTTTTGGAAACTTAATGGGTAATTTAAAAATTATCTCTATTTCTCATATTTATAACTGTGTTGTTGAAAGCCTCCGACTCTTCAAATTGCTTTTTATAGTTTATTAATCTCTTATATTCAACACCTAGAATGCGTCCCCTTTCTAAAACACAAAATATTTTGACTTTTCTATAATCAAGTATATAATTCAATATATACTAAGTAAATGTACTTTTTCTTAACGTATATTCAATTTTTCCTATTGAAAGAGGTTGATAAAGGATGCATATAGACCAGCTTGACTATATTATCGAAGTCGCCAAAACAGGTTCTATCTCTGAAGCTGCACAAAATCTTTTTGTCTCAACTGCTACGATCAGCCAGTCCATTGTTAATTTCGAAAAGAAATACGGAGTAAAAGTGTTTAACAGATCGAGAGTCGGATCAAAGCCAACTGAAAAAGGAAGAATTATCATAGAAAAAGTATATGATATAAAATCAAAAATGGAAGAGTTAGAAAGAGAAGCACAATCCCTCAATTCACAATTAGAACGCGAGCTAAAAATTGTAAGCAGCCCTAGTGTCTTATTAACAATCTTACCAAAAGCAATTGCAACTTTTAAAAAGAAACAACCGAATACAACTATTAGTATTATTGAGCAACAAAACGTCATTGATTATATCCAAAAAAATGACATTGATATGGGCTTCTTATCTGTTGATGAAATTGGCTGGATTAAAGCAGCTAATACGTTTAAAAACATTCTTCACTTTGATACTTTGTTTCAAGGAAGAATGTACGTATGCGTTAATAAAGAGTCTTCGCTAGCCTTCAAAGAAGAAATTACTCCTTCAGATATACTTGATCAAACTTTTATTATACATACAATTACGAAACCGATTTACGATGATATCGTCGAACAATACGGAAAAGTTAAAATTCTATTTGAAACACAAAATACCGAAATCATCAAAAAATCAATTAGTGAAGGAATTAGCATCAGCATTCTTTCTGAGTTTTCCATTCGAAGCAATACAAACCTAATTGAAGACAATATGATCGCAATTCCTTTAGTAAACTATGAACGCTCAAATTTAACGTGCGGGTATATACGCTCTAAGAAACGATACTATTCATCTGCAGCAAGAGATTTCCTCCGAACGATCCAAGATCAAATATCGGAGGGCTATTATTAAACTAGTTAATAGCACTACTAGAAGAACACAAAGTTCAGCGAGGTGGGGGGCTCTCTGTTCATAGTTGAAGTGATCTGTCACCTTTAGGTTTGCTATTCTGCCTAGTTTAATGAATTTCTATCTAAACCAGATGTAAAAATAAATAGCGAGCAATAACTATCGTCACCCCTAACATCGTGATATACACGGGAGGATGAAATCAAAAGCATTCCCATCCTCCATCCTCTCTTCTGATTAATTTGCAACTAAAGCCTCCTTTAATTCTTCTATTAATATTGGTATTACTTCAAATAAATCTCCTACAATTCCATAATCTGCAATTTCAAAAATTGGTGCCTCCGAATCTTTGTTAATAGCAATGATCGCTTTTGAACTCGACATTCCAGCAACATGCTGAATAGCTCCTGAAATTCCGATGGCAATATATAAATCGGGTGTGACGACTTTACCGGTCTGACCTATTTGCAAAGAATAATCACAGTACTCAGCATCACAGGCCCCCCTCGAAGCTCCAACTGCTCCACCTAATAGTTCAGCAAGTTCCTGCAACGGTTTAAACCCTTCTTCTGATTTCACCCCTCGTCCTCCAGAGACGATGACTTTCGCTTCAGAAAGGTCAATGCCACCCGTTGATTTACGAACAACATCTTTAACAATTGTTCGTAAATCTTTAATTTCAATAGAAAGTTCCTCAACCTCTGCTGTTCCACCCGTTTCAACAGCAACAATATTATTAGGACGAATCGTCGCAAAAACAGGCCCATCGACTATCTTCTTCTTTTGAAAAGCTTTTCCTGAATATATTGGTTGAGTCAAGACAACTTCTCCATCCACTTTTTCAACTCGAATAACGTCTGATACAAGGCCTAAATCAAGGCGAGTTGCAATTCGTGGAGCAAGGTCTTTTCCAATGGAAGTATGTGGCAGTATAATGACATCTGGTTTCACATAGTCAATAACTTCACGCATCACTTGAAAATATCCATCTGTTGTATACGTATCGAGCTCCTGATTTTTGATTGCATACACTTTATCTGCTCCATACTTTTCCAACTTTTCAACGTGATCTAGTGCATCACTTCCTAATGATACAACTAGTACCTCACTATGACTCTCAATTTGTTTACCAGCTGTGATCGCCTCTAAGGTTACATTTCTAACACTTCCGTCTTTTATTTCAGCCAAGACAAGCACTCTTTTTTTCATTCATTGCGCCTCCTTTATTCCTAGATAACGTTTAATTCATTGCGAAATACACTGACTAGTTCCTTGACTTGCTTCCTCGTTTCCCCATCTAAAATACGCCCTGCTTTTTTCGCACTTGGCAAAACTGTTTCGATGATCACTGTTTTCGGCTCAAGTTCTTCCTCAAGGTCTAAATCATCAACATCTAGTCGCTCCATTGGCTTTTTCTTAGCTTTCATAATCCCAGGTAATGATGGGTATCTAGGTTCATTTAACCCTTGCTGTGCTGTTACCAATACAGGCAATAATACTTCAATCGTTTCAACATCTCCTTCTACATCACGTTCAATAGTAGCTTTTTCACCTGTAACTGCTAATTTAGTGATTGTTGTAACTTGGGCGATATTCAACTCTTCAGCTAAACGCGGCCCAACTTGACCAGATCCATTATCAACAGAAACATTACCACCTAAAATAATGTCGAATTCTCGCTCTTTTATGACAGCTGTTAGTATCTTCACTATCCCGTTTTCATCGAGTTCAACATCCTCTGTATCAACAATTACACCTTTGTCAGCCCCCATAGCCAATGCCGTTCGTAAGGCATTTTCTGCTCGTGGAGCTCCTGCTGTTATAACAGTTACTTCCCCTCCAAATTCATCCTTGAGTTTAACAGCTTCTTCAATTGCGTATTCATCATAAGGATTGATAATAAATTCAACCCCGTCCTCTTGTATATGCCCCTCTTTTAATATGAGTTTTTCCTCTGTATCAAATGTTTGCTTCATAATGACGATTATTTTCATATTTAACTAACTCCTTCCCTCAGTTAATTACAGAATACTCATAAAAAAACGAAGAACTCTGTCCCTTTCATTGCTATCTCGTTTAACTTCTTACTCAATGGATTACTCATTTTTCACGATAATTTGCTGCTTTTTTTGTTTTTCTAACAGACGTAACTGAGCTCTTTGTACTTTTCCTGTAATGGTTTTTGGGAGTTCATTAACAAATTCTATTTCTCTAGGATATTTATAAGCTGCTGTAATAGATTTCACATGATTTTGCAATTGAAAAATTAGTTCGTCACATGGAGTTGTATCTTCTTCTAAAACGATATACGCTTTAACAATTGATCCCCTAATTTGATCGGGGCTAGGAACAACTGCACATTCCTTTACATCCTCATGCATAAGTAATGCTTCTTCCACTTCTGCTGGCCCAATTGTATAACCGGAGCTAATAATAATATCATCCGCACGACCTTCAAACCAAAAATAGCCTTCTTCATCAACTTTTGCACGATCCCCAGTCATGTACCACTCTCCTAAAAAGGCAGCATCGGTTCGTTCGGGGTCATTATGATAGCCTCGAAAAAGGCCAGGTATACTGTGGTGAATCGCAATGACACCAACTTGATTTACAGAGCACGGATTCCCAAATTCATCGATCACTTTCACTTTATCTCCTAAAGTGGATCTACCAATTGATCCAATTTTTGCATTTTGATCATTTAAAGAAGTAATCACTAATGTACTTTCAGTCTGACCATACGCATCACCAACGAAAACATTAAAATTCTTTTTAAACGTATCAATCACATCTTTATTTAATGTTTCACCTGCACTAAGCGCATTTTTTAAATGAGGAAGCGAAAAACGCTCCAAACCTTTCATACTTGCAATAATGCGAAATTCTGTTGCCGAAGCACATAAAAAGTTCACATCATATTTTTGCAACAACTGTAAATACTTTACTCCATCTACAGGACCAAAATAGGATAAAACAGTTGAGCCTGTTCCTAATGTATTAATGAAAGCATTATGCACCCACTTCACCCAAGCAGGGCTTACTGTACTCCAAACTACATTTCCAGGAGCACCAATAACCCCCGTTCTTAATGAAAGAGCCTTATGAGCATAGGTCCAACCATGATCATGTACAACCCCTTTAGGGTTTCCAGTTGTACCAGATGTATAGCAAAGAAAAGCCTGATCAACTGCGCGAGTTGTTCCCTGCTCTAGCTCACTAGAAACTCCTTTTATCAAATCTTTGAAGTTATGCCAGCCTTCAACATTACTTCCAACTGAAATGAGATGTTTTAATCCAATAGTTTCAGTTAGAATATCATTAATTCGATTCGTGATTGAATGATAGCAAATAACTGCTTTTGCCTGTGAATGATTGATGCGATATAAAAGATCTTTTTGCATTAACATATCAGAGCCTGGTGAGATTACGAGCCCAATCTTTAATGCAGCAAGAAAAGCAATATACGTTTCGGGAATGCGAGGAAGAACAATAATCACCTTATCTCCCTTTGCTAACCCCATTTCTTTCAAAGCATTCGCAAATTGATTAGATAACTGACGAAGTTCCTGATAGCTATAAGTCTTTGTTTTTCCTTCCTCATCTTCCCAATAAAGAGCTGGAGTGCTTACGGTATCAGCAAAACGGTCTATATCCCAACCTAAGTTATAATCTTTCGGGGCTATCAATTCCAGGTCTGTACGCATTACTACCTCCTTCATATTGTTGCGAGTAATAATACTTCGAAAAACTTACCTTGATAGCTCTCAAAACGATCAAGGTAAGTAGAGACTAGGGACTAAATATGAACATAACTTTCTTTTTGTTGATTTTGACAACGCTTTCATTTACTAGCTAAAACAATACTTACTGTGTTAATTTCTAATTAAACTAGCACTCCCTGCCTTCATTAACTCTCCAACTTTCACCCTTTCATTCAGTAGGTTCGTTGCAATTGTACGGCGAAGCATTTCATCTGAACCTTCAAAAATACGCCAAATCCTCACTTCACGATACCAACGCTCAACCGGTGATTCTTTCGTATAACCAATACCACCATGGATTTGTAAAACATTGTCTACAACTCGATTAACCATATTTGCTGAATACAATTTAGAAATCGACGCCTGATGGCGGAATGACACGCTATCCTGCCCGGTTTTCCATGATCCTTCTTGCTCGGCCATCCATGCTGAGCGAAGAAAAATCCATTTAGCTGCTTCAATGTCAACTGCAGAATCTGCTATCATCCATTGAATCGCTTGACGATCTGCAATTGGCTTGCCAAAAGATACTCGATTGTTCGCCCACTCAATCGCCATATTTAATAATCGTTCAGCTCCACCAATGGCCCATGATGGAATAACCCAACCTCGATTATGATTTATAAAAACCATCGCATACTTAAACCCGTCTCCCACTTCACCGATAATGTTTTCCTCTGGAACACGTACATTATCAAATACTAGAGTTGCCGGTTCATGATGCTTCCCAGACATGACCGGAATCGGCTCTGAACGCCAGCCCATATCACGATCAACTAAAAAACAAGTTATTCCTCCTTTCATTCCTTTTTGTTTATCTGTTACCGCAAACACAATTGCAAAATCTGCTTCACTTCCATGAGTAATGTAAATCTTCTCCCCATTGATTACCCATTCATTTCCCTGCTTCACCGCAGTCGTTGACATTTGCGATGCATCGGAACCTGAGCTGGATTCCGTCAGAGCGAAACAAGCCACTTTATCACCATCGACAACAGGTTCTAAGTATTTTTTCTTCTGTTGGTCATTTAGTGCAATATATAATAAATTTGGAGCATGACCACCGAAGTCAAAAGGTACAATCGTTCTACCTAACTCCATTTGCATCAAAGCTGTCATCATTGGGCCTAAATTCGCACCACCATACTCCTCAGGAGCATTGATTCCCCAGAATCCAATATCTCTAGCTTTTAGCTGCAGCTTACGAAGTTCCTCATGAGAGATTCCTGGTCTCCCCTCACGTTCATTTCTTAAAACTTGATTTTCTAAGGGCATTAACTCTTTCTCAACAAAATCTCTCACCGTTTCCTGTACCATTCTCTCCTCATCAGTTAAACGAAAGTCCATAAATCATTCCCCACTTTCTTTTGATTAGTTAAGTATTTTGAATTATTTCAAAATTCTTAACTTTATTTTAGTTTAAGTTTTGTTCGGGGTAAATCAGTTATAATTTAAGGTACCTTCACATTTACCTAACCAATAATTAAATTCCAACCCATCTTACAATTTTTCACTATTAATAAATGCTATATCTTAAACCTAATCTTGAGAAACACTTGACTGTGTGACCATATGTTAGTTTGATCTCTTTTCCTTGTGTTAGTGGTTTAATATTCTATTTACTTTTATCTATTGTTCTTCAGTGAGGTGGTTACCTATTAGAATACAGCACTCCTTTCATGAAAGTACGATCACGATACTCATAGAAGAGTCTCAAAAAATGCCTAACTTCATCTTTTAATGATGAAATTAGGCATTTTCTAGAATTATAAAATTTTATGGAATTTGTTTACGTCTATAAAACAAATGTAACAGCTATATAAAGTCCCGTCGTAATTGCTGCAGCAATCAATGCCGGTTTCAACTTATATTTTGCATATTCGATAACAGAAAGCCCTAAGATTTTTGCGATCGTATTCGTATCATCACTTAAAGGAGAAGCAAAGGCCCCAAAAGCACCACTTGCAAATACGGATCCTATGACTAGAGGAAGAGAAACGTCCCCTACTGTTGCTAACGAAATCCCTAAAGGCATCAAAATTCCCCACGTCCCCCAAGCTGAACCAATGAAATAGGAAACTGCTGCTCCAAATACAAAGATCAGTGGAGCAATAAACATCTGTGGGATCCAGCCTGAATGTACAGTCACAAAGGCTGAGAACCCTAAATCATCCGTTATGGAAGAAAGCCCCCATACAATTGATAATAATAGGATTACAGACATTAATTCATTCCCACCATCTATAAAGCCGGCAATTAAATCATTTAATTTAAATTTTTGAAATAAATAAGAAGCAATCGAGATTAATATTGTAATCAGAAGTGCAACGACCATCGCATCAATCACATCAGCTTCTATAAACGCTTCAAAGAAATCATATCCTTGAACATGACCATCCCACCAGGTTAAGAATAATGTAAAGCCAATGACTAATACGAGTGGCAGTAAAAGATTCATTGGTTTAATCGGCAGCTCCTTTGCAACAGAAGGGTGACAATCATGCCAATCATCTTCCTCTTCTACTGTTTTCTCATCGATTTGCATCGGCGCTGTAGATTTTGTTTTTGAGCGATGAAAGAAACTTAAATATACGCCCAATAAAATAATTACAATTGAAAAAAAGTTAAACGGAATACTTTGAATAAAAAGTGAATAAGGATCTAACTCAATTCCTTGATTTTCCGTCGCGATCTGAATAATGGACACCATGTATCCTACAAAAGCCGTAGCTACAGGGATCAATACAATAATCGGCGTTGCCGTTGTCTCAATCACAAACCCAAGTTCAGCTGTAGTCATTTTTATTTTTTTTAGCAAGGCTCGCATAATTGGGGCGATTGTTACAAACCGAAAAGTAGGAGCAGCAAACGTTCCAATCGTGGATACATAAGTTAACAGCAGAGCTTGTTTTCTCGTTTGAATTTTTTCTGCTGCCTTCTCAACAAAGCCCCTTATTCCTCCTGTCATCTTAATCATACCAACGAGCCCTGAAAAAGCATATAAAAAGACAATAATTTTAATATTGTTGGTATCAATAAGTGCTTGTACAACATAAACAAACATCGTCTGGATACCACCAAAAACAGAAGGTTCCATAATATATGACCCAACCAATAAGCCAAGAAAAAGAGCAGGGAGTACTTGTTTCGTATAAATCGCTACCGGGATCACCACTAAAAACGGGACAATCGAAAGCCAACTTGATTCCATCACAATCACCTAACTTGTTCTAACGTAAATTTCGAAAAGTCATGCTATGTTAGCTTGTGATGCAATTGGAATATTATACTTCGGTAGTAAAGAAATCAAATCTCGACACAAAAAAGAGGCACCTCCAAGGTCCCCCTTATTACTTTGCACTGCATCTCTTTCTTAAACTTCACTTAAACCATCCTTTTTCTTTAAACCTTGCGATCGCTTCAATTCGGTTACCAACCTCTAGCTTATCTAATATCACTGAAATATAATTGCGTACCGTACCATTCGTTAACGAAAGCTCCTTTGCAATCTGATTCGTGCTTTTCCCATCAGCAATTAGCTCCATTACCTGCTTTTCTCGATTAGTCAGTGGATTTTTATCTTCATATGCTAAGTCCACTAACTCAGGAGCATAGATTTTCCTGCCATCCATGATGATCCGAATCGAGTTAGCTAATTCCTCACTCGGGCTGTCTTTTAACAAATAGCCACTCACTTCAGCTTTTCGTGCACGTTCAAAATAACCAGCTCGAGCAAACGTTGTTAAAATTATGACTTTACATGACTGTTCTACCATTTCTTCAGCTGCATCAAGCCCACTTTTAATCGGCATTTCAATATCCATAATACAAATGTCAGGCTGATGCTTCTTTACTAAAACCAATGCTTCTTCTCCATTCTTCGCCTTGCCGACCACTTCCATATCTTCTTCTAAATCAAGCAATGAACTAAGAGCTCCTAGCAACATTCGCTGGTCTTCGGCAATTACAATTCTAATCAAGTCAATCCCTCCAGTGTCGTTTGCTG
The DNA here is from genome assembly GCF_056619965.1 of Halalkalibacter sp. HAAS-P014. Classification (NCBI taxonomy): domain Bacteria; kingdom Bacillati; phylum Bacillota; class Bacilli; order Caryophanales; family Bacillaceae; genus Halalkalibacter; species Halalkalibacter sp. HAAS-P014. The sequence goes on from NZ_JBWQTV010000011.1 coordinate 252,517, forward strand.
GATGACATTCGGGACACGAATATCAACAATGGTTCCAGCTGATTTTTTGATTTCCAAGCTGCCATTTACAAATTCTAGCCGTTCTCGGATCCCACGAATTCCATATCCTTTGAAGGAATCAACCTCTTCTGAACCAATTCCATTATCTTGAATGATGATTTGCAATTCATCAGGAGACTCTTGAATGGTTACTTTACAGCAAGTTGCCTCGCTATGTTTAACGACATTTGTAACAGCCTCTTTCAAACACATACTTACAACATTTTCGACTAATAGTGGTGTGTTTACGAGCAGAGTACTTCCATCTATCTCAAAATCGATTTCGGCAGCCTTTAAGATTTGTTGAATATGAATAATTTCATCCTCCAGCTTTGCACCACGCATATCCGACACCATCTCACGGACTTCCTTTAAGGCCGTTCTAGCTGTTTGATTAATATCGCTGATTTCAACTTTTGCGGCATCCGGATTTCGCTCAATTAACTTTTTAGCCAAATCACTTTTTAAGCCAATCAATGATAATTTTTGACCAAGTGTATCATGCAAATCACGAGCAATCCGTTGACGTTCTTCCATAACCATCAATTCAGAAATTCTTTTATTGGCGTCTTCTAATTGACCTTCTAATTTTTCTCGTTTGATTCGATTATACGTATTAAACGGAAGCAAAATCACTCCGATCACCGAAATAATAATAAAAGGGAACTGAGCAAAGAACAACTCATTCTGCGTGAAAAAGCTTAAGCTCACTGCAATGACCGTCGTTAGCAAATGAACTACATACAATGTAAAGAACCCAATTTTGTTTTGAACATTACCTATGAAAAATGCTAGAAAAAGAGCAAAATAAACATAACCGTAAAAAAGTGTCATACCGATGCTTATGGCCATTTCAATGGCTACCCATAGATAGACAAGACCACCTTTGGTAGTAAATGATAATCGGTAGCTAAGAAAAAATAGCAGAATCATCAAAATCCCAAAAATAATTTCAATTGCTGAAGTAGAGCGGAAGATAAAATAAAATGGTAACAAACAAAAAATGATCCATACATAAATACTTAGTCCTGTATTTTTTGGAAAAAGGTTATACCAACTCTGCATAATAGCCTCCTCTCTTATTCTGCTAAAAAGCATCGTACGAGCCATAGTTCACTCATTTATCATACAATAATTAACTTCGTTTTGTCAGAACACTCTATAAGCGAAAAAACCATTCAATAATAAGTTGAACGGTTTTCTCTTAGTAATTATATTATTTTCCTTCTAGGGTTGGCTGTCTTTTCTTAACTTGTACACCAGTTTCTGATTTAGGAAGTAGATGCTTTACCTGTTTAAAGCTGACAAACGTTTTACTATTCTCATCATACAGACGGAATCGGATCGATTGTAAACTAGATCCAACCGTAATCGTTGTGGCTTTTTGCAATGGAGGCGTCGTTTCATGAACCTTTTCTAAGTTATAATTCGGAACTCGTGGACTTAAATGGTGAACATGATGATAACCAATATTTCCAGTCACCCATTGCAGTACTTTCGGTAACTTATAGTAAGAACTGCCATCAATAGCAGCTTTTACATAATCCCAGTCTTCTTCATCTTCAAAATATGAATCTTCAAATTGATGTTGCACATAAAATAACCAAATACCTAATGCACCAGCTACAAACAAGATTGGAGCTTGAATTAGAAGAAACGCTTGCCAACCAATCAACCAAATCATAAAGGAATAAATCGCGACAACTGACATATTGATCAAGTACATGTTCAATCTTTCATTCTTTCTTGCGTCTTTACGATTGAACCGATTTGTAATAAAGAACAAGTACATTGGACCGAGTCCAAACATAACCAGAGGGTTGCGATAAATACGGTATGCAATTCTTTCTTTAAATGACGCTTTGACATATTCCTCTACTGTCATAATCCATACATCGCCAGTTCCACGTTTATCTAAATTCCCACTTGTTGCATGGTGAATCGAATGCTCCCGCTTCCACTTTGCATACGGAAACATCGTAATGATCCCTGTAATCGTACCAAGTATGTTATTTGCCTTTTTATTACTAAAGAATGATCCGTGACAACAATCATGAAAAATAATAAAAATTCGTACGACAAACCCTGCAGCAATAATGGCAAAAGCGAAGGTTAGCCAAATGGAAATAGACAAACTCTGGTACGCTAAAAACCATAATATAAAAAATGGTGGAATCGTATTCAGTATTTGTTTTACACTTGTTTTCACATCTGAGTTTTCAAATGGTGCGACACTTTTTCTAAGTTGGGCTAGTTTTTGTTTACTCATATTTTCCCCCTTGAAAGAAACTATCTAATCGATTTTTGGAGAACTAATTACTTTATGATAAGGGAAAATGACTCTCTTATGAAGTCATGAACGTCAAGTAAAGTATATGACATTTGTCATACCTGACAACGATGTGTAGCATACCTTAAATTTCAATGACAAGAGGCACTCCCCCTCTTCGTTAGATAAATATGTATATGTATTTACTACCTTTATTAATTTCTGTTTTAGTGAAAGTATATGCATACTAAATGCAAAATTATTTTGAACGGAATTCTGATCCATTGTCGCTCAATTATGCTAGTGCGAGGAGCGCATCAAAAAAGAGAATGCTTTACACAACGCATTCTCTTTCAATCTCTTGTTATTAATTACATCTATTGCTTCTGTATAGGTGGTTATGTAACCACTGGCTCCAAAAAATTTTTCCAAAAAGATCGTTCACTTTCTAGCTGCTTATCTTGTTGTGCTTCAATTTCAACTCTTCTTACTTGCTCATACCTTTTTAATCGCTTAACACTCATATCATTTTCAAAAAGAGCTTCAATTATGAATGGCGCTAAAACATGCGCATCTTTTATTGCACAGTTAACTCCAATCGCTCCGGTTGGTGTCATTGTATGGGCAGCATCACCAATTAAGACTAACCCATTCTTTACCCACGTTTCACAACGCGAACTTTCAACCTTCAAACAAACAAATTTTTTCCAAGATTGCAAATGCTGAGAAGTGATTTCCTTTAATTGAGGAAAGCTTTCAATCAGTGTTTTAAGAAAGGGCTGTAACGGCTGTTTTCTCAGTGAAGGAAATGATCCAGCTTCAATATTCCATCCAATTTGAATGAATCCAGCTGTTTGCGTGAACAATGCAAGCTGATGGTCATCAACAAGCAACATTTTAGTAGTAGGCTCCCAATCTTTAGGAGAAGGAATTTTTGCCCATAATACGTCATACCCGTGTTTATTTTTTACAAATGGAATCTTTGTAGTTTCTCTTACTGTCGAATAACGGCCGTCAGCCCCCACAATGATTGAACTTTTCACAATAAATTCTTCATCGTTCTTTTTCGCTTTAACCCCAGTATAAAACCCATTTTCATCCTGAATTAAATCTAATACGAGCGTGTTTGTTAGCAATCGGAAATTTGAATTAGATGCTGATTGTTCAATGATTGCTCCTAATAAATGAGATTGTGGAACATGAATTCCGACATGATCCTCATTTACTCCAGGAGTGACAACCTTAACAATCTTTTCCCCGGCAAAGTATTCCACCTTATTCATTTTAAGTATTCCAAATTGCTCCATTTTATCAAACAGATTATGTTCTCTTAAGATGGCCTCTGTTTCAGATGTAATATGTTCCCCTCTAAACTCCTTGCTTTTACCGTTAGAACGCTCGATAATAACAGTCGATACACCTTTTTTCGCTAACAAGTGACCAAGCAATATACCTGCTGGACCTCCACCAACAATACAAACATCAGTTTGCAAATTCATTTTCTTCACCCATTCAACGTTTAACTAGAAAGCTCCGTTACCACAGCTTTCATATGGCCTGACTTCTCTATTTTCGTTTGTAAATACTTACTATTAAACTCGGAAGCATCTCCCCATAACGATACATGTCGATCAACTATAATACCAGATTCACGCAGTGACGTTACTTTTTTAGGATTGTTCGTGATTAAACTCACTGGCTTTATTCGAAAAGTCTTGAGTACACGTATCGCTTCGTCATATGAGCGATGATCATCTTGAAAGCCTAATTTTTCATTGGCTTCTACCGTATCATAACCCTCTTCTTGCAATAGGTATGCTAATGATTTCGAAAATAAACCAATGCCTCGTCCTTCATGATCGGCTATATAAAAAAGAGCACCACTCCCGTTTTCAACAATCATATTCATCGATTGCTTAAGTTGAAAACCACAGTCACAGCGTTTACTTCCAAAAATATCACCTGTATGACAAATACTATGAAACCGAATAAAAGCTTGATCAGCACTTGAAAAATCTCCATAAACTAACACCGATGATTGTTGAGAGGTTGCTAGATTTGCAGTTGGTAATGCTTTTAACAACTCCTCCTTAGAAGAAGGTAAATCCTCTAATGTGATCCATGTATACCATTGGAAAGTTCTCTCGTATTCACCAAGCTGTACAGGAAGTTGTATCGGTCCAACAAGTGCAAGATCAGGTTTCCCTTCTTGATGGATTATCTCGATCTTTTGTTCAAGCTTGTTATAAATTTGATCATTCACCTGATTTCTCTCCTTTTCTTGCACAAATTTATATATCTAAAATGCACCTTGATGTTTCTTTATATGAAAAAAAGTTAAATATAGAATAACAAATCATCAATTGAAGGTCAATATTCTTTTTGGTAATATGAATATAAGTTTCATATAAAGAGAACCAGAGGTGGCTCATGGAAATCGGATCAACCATTCGCGCAATTCGAAAACGAAAAAAAATAACCATTGCAGAAATGAGCAATGGGACAGGTCTCTCAAAAGGATTCATTAGCAACATGGAAAATAACAATACATCTCCTTCTATTAACACATTAGAGACAGTTGCGAATTTTCTCAACATTCCCCTTCCATACCTATTACTAAAAAAAGATGATCGAATGCGTGTAGTTAGAAAAGATCAACGAACGTATACAACGTATCAAAACGGATCAATGAAGGTGGAGAACCTTACGTCAAAAGGTGGATTACGCTTAATGAATGTTGAGCTTGCTCCTGGAGCTTCTACAGGAGTCCAACCACATTCACACGAAGGCGAAGAATGCCATGTTGTAGTAAAAGGGAAAATTTTAGCTGAGCAATGTGAAGAATCGATCGTGTTAGAACAAGGCGATTCTTTCAGTTGGAATGCTAGTGTTCCTCATTTCGTAAAAAACATTGGAGATGAATCCGCAATCATATTAATTGCCGTTAATTCAGAAGCCGATATCTTTGGGGGTTAAATTGAAAAGGTGAAATGCATTTGTAACACCAGTGGTCAATCACTACGAATTGGGCGAATTAACAAAAAAAGATGACTCTTTGGCCATTGAAGGCCTTCGGAGTACATCTTTTTTTACCTCTTTATCGTTTTTCGATAAGCTCTTTTAATTCAGGAGTAAATCCTTTGACCGCTTTATCTCCTACTACCGTAACAGGCACACCCATAAAACCAAACTTTTCAACCTCTTTTTGGTGTTCTTCACTGGCCATAACATCTCTCACTTCAAAAGGGACGCCTTCTTCTTTAAGCATTTGTTTCACATAATTGCACTCTACACAACCGTCTGTAGAGTACACGATCACTTGTTTATTCATTTTCCATAGCCTCCTTGATTGATTGTTGAGTAATCTTCCAATGAGATGTATTCCAACGAACCTTCCCATCTTCAAATAGGAGAATTTGTGGAGATTCATGCTTAATCCCTGTATCTTCAGCAATTTGAAGAGAAACCGGACGATCTTCAATTACTAATACAATTGCTGCTGAAGCATCAGTTTCGTTGATAAATGTTTGGAATTCTTCATGCGCTTTCGCACTGATCGGACACGTTGTACTGTGTTTTAAAAGTAAGTTTTTTCCTGGTTGTTGTGCAAATTGATTTACTTCTTCAGTACTTTTAAGTTGTTTAATTGACATACTGATATCATCCTCTTCTACTTAATTTATTTTGCAGGTTAAGAAAGCGTTCTTAAAAAGTACTTTACCATACAAAGGGAGTAAAGTACTTATAAATTGCTCACTGTTCCGTAACCCTAATTTCTCTTAATACAATTTCCCTTGACGATAAAGCACCGTGCTCAATTTCATCACCGAATGAATGTAGCAGTTTTGCCTTAACGGTAGTGGATCGGCAAAATATTTCGGTAGGAGCGTATCCATTGTTGCTTTCATCTTTTCAACCAACAATTTAAACACTTCTTGTTCCGTATAAAATTGTGTTTCACGCCCTTGCAACCATTCGAAATAGGATACAATTACCCCACCAGCATTAGCAAGGATATCAGGGATAATAATTACTCCCTTTTCACTTAAATAACGATCAGCTTCCCCTGTTACTGGTGCATTTGCACCTTCTACGATAATCTTTGCTTTAACTTGCTCCATGTTGCCCTTATGGACTTGGTCTTGTAACGCAGCAAAAATCATGACGTCTACATCAAGTGTAATCAATTTATCTCGATCATCGATAACTGCTTTAATTCCAGATTCCTCAAGTTGCTCCTCCGTTGTTGGGAGATCTCCTTGGTTTTTTGAAGTGTAATCAATTAGCGCAGGAATATCTAAACCATCTGAATTATATAGCATAACATTACGATCACTCACTGAAACAACTTTATTTTGTAAAAGCGAGCAATGATATGCTTCAAGCGCTGCAACCGAACCAACATTTCCGAAACCTTGAACCGCTATAGTTAGTGGCTTTTTCGTATAGCTTAACAAAGTCTTAGCAAACTTGTTTCCAGTATTCGATAAAAAGGTTTGTTGTTCCTTTAAAAAATCATGGAGCATGTAACGAAATGTAAAGTATACTCCCTTCCCTGTCGCTTCTCTTCTTCCTAAGGAACCACCGTTAATAATACTTTTCCCTGTAAAACTCCCTCTGTATGGTTCGCCTGGTCGAATGCTTTTATATTCCGCCATCATCCAATCCATTTCACGGTCACCTGACCCCATATCAGGTGCTGGAATATCTTTATCTGGTCCTATTACATCACTAAAATAATGAACATATTTTTGACAGATTAAATTCATTTCTTTTGCTGAATGATCTCGTGGACTTAAAACAACGCCACCTTTTCCACCACCGAAAGGAACGTCATGAAGTGCATTTTTTAGTGTCATTAATGCTGCAAGATTAATAACTTCTTCCTCATTAACGGTTTCATGAAAACGAATTCCCCCTTTATACGGTCCAAGTGTGTTGTTATGTTGAACACGAAAAGCAGGGATCCGAACAATCTTGCCATTATCTAAAGCAACTCGCAGAAATGCTTTATGTATTTTGTTAGGTGTTGAAAGGATTGAAGCTAAAGAAACAAATGCTTGCTTTCTATCTTGACCTCTTAATTCCGGCAAAAATGATTTGTCCTCCAACAAAGCTTCCAATGATCCTTGAACAATCGATCCAGTCTGACTAGCCATAAAATGAAGACCTCCCATAAATGAACTCATTAGAAAATTACCAAATACATACCTCTTTAAATTTGCATGTTTAAATTACTGGGGATTATTACCTTCCCACCATTTTGTATTTAGTTGATCTATATGTCAATTTTCTCTTATTCTTACAAGATGATACCCTTTCTCCAGACTTTTAAACAAAACATCCCTATACTACACTTAATGGAACGGACAAGGAGCTGATTATATGAAGAAGAAAACGAACGCAATGCGTATTTTAGAAAAAGAGAACATCGACTACAAAGTGTTGTTCTACAAAGCAGATGATGGAAAAATTGACGGTATGTCTGTTGCTAGAAAAATCGATAAAGATCTAAACTTGGTCTATAAAACATTAATAGCATATGGAGCAAGCAAAACCTACTATGTTTTTGTTATCCCAGTTGAAGCTGAACTCGATTTAAAGAAAGCTGCTAAAGTGGTCGTTGAAAAGAAAATAGAAATGATTCCAGTAAAAGACATAACAAAAATTACGGGTTATGTACGTGGTGGCTGTTCTCCAATTGGAATGAAAAAATCATTTGTAACATTTATTGACCAAAGTGCTGGAAATCTTGAAAGAATTATTGTTAGTGGTGGAATAATTGGTATTCAAATTGAATTAAAAACAGGTGATTTAGCTTCTGTAACAAATGCAGGGTTTGCTGACTTATTAAAGTCTTCTTAAGTAAGGTGAAGTATTTATTTGAAGATATTGTAATCATAACGTATAATTAAAAATTACATTTGTTTATTGTTGTATTGTGTTTAGAACATCAATATAGTCAATTGGACATCTGTAAATAATAGTCCAATCTAAGAACAGTAGGTGAGACAACATGATTGAAATAAAAACATCAAAGCTAAGTGATGGAGAGTTTAATCGGGGAGTGTTTGCAACATGCGATATAGCTAAAGGCCAGTTGATACATGAAGCACCTGTCATTCCTTATCCAAATGAACAGCATGAACACATCGAGAAAACCCTCCTCGGTGATTACGCTTTCGAGTACGGAATAAACCATACCGCACTTCTTTTAGGGTATGGAATGCTATTTAATCATTCTTATACTCCAAATGCCCATTATGATATTAATTTTGATAACCACACGTTTGAATTCTATGCTTATACAGATATAAGAGCAGGAGACGAAATCCTTATTAATTATAATGGCGATGTAGATGACAATGAACCTCTTTGGTTTAATAAAGATAAATCAGAGGACGAAACAAAAGCATAAGGATAATGTCTGCTAACTCGATATATCTTTTTTCAAGGCTGACTCGCATACTTTGTTGTTTTTGGGCTTGCTTGTATTCACATGTTCGTTCCATTTCGCTCCAGTCACTCGCTTTCCGTGGGGAGGTGCCGAGCCTCTAAATCCCACAGGAGTCGAGTGACTTCCACTTCATTTCACTACGAGTAAAAACTTTCTAATAGCAACCATCTTTACGAAAACAGCCTTTTTTCAAAGACAAAAAAGGACTCTACTTAAAGAGTCCTTTTTAAATATTAATATGCTTTTTTAACGTTAACAGCTTGAAGTCCACGCTGTCCTTGTTCCGTTTCAAATGTAACAGATTGACCTTCATCTAAAGATTTAAATCCTTCGCCTTGGATAGCTGAGAAATGTACGAATACATCGTCTCCACCCTCAATTTCGATGAAACCGAATCCTTTTTCTGCGTTAAACCATTTTACTGTACCTTGTTGCATGTTTGTTTCCTCCTGTGTGGAACAATCCACAATTTAATACTATTGTTGCTCAAATTAGTTATCAAAGGCGAAAAGTTTAAATACTTACTCTTACCTAACAGACTGAACAATAATAATTCTGCTTAAGCTTAACAGATCGCAATCTATAAAGCAAATATATTTTATGAATAACTCATTAAATCTAATCAGTTAATAATGTTCTACTGATTCCCGACCTCTTCTCCCTAATCCAAACAATCCATTGAATATTACATAAATCACATCATAAATATCAAATATGCATTTTTTCACAAAATGCAACATCATTAAATTTATTATTAAAGCAGGGAGAGAAGTTTATGTCCATCCAACCACCATTATTGCAAACTGGAGATACGATCGGATTGGTTACTCCAGGCAGCCCCCTTGATGCAAATATTATAAATGCAAGAATACAAACAATAGAAAATATGGGATTTAACATTGCATATGGCCGTTACGTTTATTCGTTTGAGGGGATTACCGCTGCTCCTGCAGAACAAAGGGCTGAAGACATTATGAACATGTTTATAAATCCTGCAGTGAAAATGATTCTCGCAACTCGAGGGGGATCAGGAGTTCAAACGCTCCTTCCTTTTTTAAATTATGAAATAATTAGACAGAATCCTAAACTCGTATCTGGATACAGTGATATAACGATTCTTCTCAACAGTTTGTATCAATTCAGTGATCTAGTTACGTTTCACAGCCTAATGCTAGCTGATTTTCAGTTAGTTACACCAGCCTATAACTTTAATCACTTTTTTGCTGCGACTTCTACTATCGTTTCTCCAAGGCTTATTCAGAACCCAATTAATATGCCTCAAATCAGCTTAGTTCCAGGAAATGTCACAGGACCGATTGTCGGTGGAAATATGACTTCTTTAGTCAATGCTCTTGGGACCCCTTTTGAAATCGATACAAGAGGAAAAATCTTATTTTTAGAAGAAATTAATGCGCCGACCAATATGATCTACCGATACTTAGCCCAATTAGAGATGGCAGGTAAATTTAAAGACTGTATAGGAATTGTAATGGGTGAATGTACAAATTGCCTTGTATCTTGGGGTACAACCTATCAAGATTTGATCAATAGTTTCTTAGTCCCTTTAGGAAAGCCTTTAATGGTCAACCTTGCTACTGGCCACGGTAGATTTAAAGCAGCAATTCCAATTGGGACTACTGTTACTCTCAACACAATTGAAAATACATTGACCACTGTTGAACCTAGTGTTTCTATTTAATTTAGTAGTTTTTTGTTAAAACTTAAGCCCACGAAATAACAACAACCTACCTTATCATTGGTCATTTACTAATTGAAGACATTTACTCCTTATGCCATTATAATAGAAATTAACTCTACATCCCTAGCAAAATGTACTTATTGTCTTAACTGTCAAAGTTTATCATAGGAGTGAGTAAATGCTAGAATATATAAGTCTAATTATGGTCATTGCATTTATATTGTTACTATACAAATTGAAAGTGTTGAGATTTAGTACGAAAGTTGGTTATGTTTATAAGAAGTGGGGAAACGTTGTTAATCTTTCATACCGTAAATTTAATGGGATTGATTATCATAATTTTCTGTTAGCAAAAAACAAAAAAACAATAATGAAATATTCGATAAAAGTTGATCAGGGAGCAGTAAGTATTGAACTACGGAACAAAAAAAAAGGTAATATTTAAGAAAACATTTACTGAAGATACAGAAGGTGATTTCAAGTTCATTCCCCAAAACCGTAGACATGTTATTCGAATTTATGGGAAACAAACTAAAGGAGGATGTAACATTGAAATGGTTGGGTAGGCCCCAGGAGATCCTTTTTAATAAGAACTCAAGGGACTGTCTCACAAGGGCGTGACCCTGTAATTAGATAAAGTCGCATATGATAATATGTGTCTAACTATCATTTAATCTATGCTTTTTAAGACAGTCCCTATGTATCTATCATTAATTATTAAATAGCAAGTCGAAAGGCTTTGACAATTACTCCATCATTCCCAGGTTCAAAATCATATTGAGGCAATCTTTCAAAACCGATTCGACTATAAAGTTCAATCGCACTTTTCATAAAATCTGCAGTATGTAAACCAATTGCGTCATATCCTTTTGCTTTAGTCCGTTCGATGCATTCTTTTACAAGTGCCTTTGCAACTCCTATTCCACGAGCTTCATGATTTACCGCTAGTAAGCGAATCTCAGAATGCTCCAACTCATCAAGCTTCCCCTCGTAAGCATCAACATCCGGTGGAAATAAGGCAACACTGCCTACTATTTCTCCATCTATTTCAGCAACTATTAGCTCAACACCTTCTTGTCTATCCGCTTCGGAAATAACGGCATTTTTAAGAACTTGCCAATGTTGATCTGATATCGCTTTTGCATGTTCGCTATAGGCTTCTAGTCTTTTCTTTCGAATCGTCTCTATCTCATTTTCTTTAGCATCGCGAATATTCATTCATTTAAGCCCCTCTCTATTTGTTTCATAATATGTCTCTTTCATCATAACATCAAAACACGTTTCCACCATGAAAAAACCACGATCTAGTTAGATTCAACTTGACCGTGGCTTTAGTCTATTTCTCTTTTTTCCCTAATTCATTGTTATAATCTAGTATCCCATTTGTTACACCAAACATTTTCATTGGGAGTTCCTTTGAATTCTGATTCACCCATAATTTTATCAATTACTGATTTAATTGTGATTTCAGAATCCTTGTATGCGTTGATATAGCATTTCACCATTGGGACATCGGTCAAATGAGTCGTGAAATTTAGTGAGACAAACACAGTTGGTACTTCATGTACGTACCATGGTACTTCATTAGACATTGCTGTTTTCCATCTAATACGATAATTATTTTCTGCACCATAGCCAACAACATCAGCAAAAATCAAAGCTGCGTCTACTTCATCACGATATTTTAACGTAGACCCTTTCACTCGAGAACTACCATCATTTAGCGTTACCTCGAAACCTCGTCGTTCTAATTCTTCAATAATGAAATTTAACGTTTTTTCGTTCGGCTCATAAATACCACCAACTTCGCCCTCTAGGAAATAAAGACGGATACGCTTGTGTGTTTCAGGACGAATTGGAAGTTGATCTAACGTGTTTTTAACTAGCGTAATTCCTTTATCGACAGCTTGTTTCGCACGTTCAATGTGATCCTCACACCCGACTACTTCTAAGTCTTCTTTCGTACGAGTTAATGTTCCATTTTCTTTTGCTTTGTGCAAACCATATTTTGCTTTTAATCCAAGGATTCTTTCTAATGCATCTTGAAGACGCTCTTCCGTAATAACACCTTTTTTATATCCTTTCAACATAAAGCCGAAATCCTCTTCAATGTTGTTAAAGAATAAGAACATGTCACAACCTGCTGCAATCGACTGTGGTACATAATCTTCTCGTCTCATGGCAGCCGTCATACCAAGCATGTGAGTAGCGTCTGTTAAAACTAAGCCATTAAAACCAAGTTTATCTTTTAGTAAGCCATTGATTAATTCAGGTGCTAAGGTTGCAGGAAGAACATCTTTATCTTCCAGTCCAGGAACTAACGCTTTTTGGTATTCTGGTAAAGCAATATGACCAGACATGATTGAATCTACACCGTTTTCAATATGATTACGGTACACTTTTCCAAAAGACTCTTCCCATTCTTCAACACTTAATTCATTTACACCCAAAACTAAGTGTTGATCGCGCTCTTCTGTACCATCTCCAGGCCAATGTTTAATACAAGAAGCAATATTGCTTTCCTCAAGACCCTTTAAATATGCATTGGTATGTGTAATAACAGTTTCTGCATTTGTACCGTAAGCACGAGTGTTAACGATCGTATTTCTCCAGTTTTTTAGAATATCAACACAAGGGTCAAAATTCCAGTTTACCCCAATTGCACGTTCTTCACGCCCACTAACATAACCTGCATCGTAAGACACTTGTGTATCTCCTGAAGCTTCGCACATAGCAGCTGAGGCAATGTATGTACCGTCATTACAAGCACCATTACCACCAGCATCACAGTTTGCCGCTACTAATAACGGAACCTTCGAATAGCTTTGTAATTCATTGATTAAGCCTTGAACCTGTTCTGATGTTCCACCCTGGTAGCGCGCACCACCGATGTGGAATTTTTCGAGAAGTTCTTGGTTTGTAAAATCATTTCCACTATACTGGTCTTTACCGAAGAAGAATAAATTAATGAATAACTGACCAATTTTTTCTTCATCCGTCATACCTGAAATCGTATCTCTTACCCATTTAATATCTTCATCAGATAAGTGATAAGGCTTTGCTTTTAAGTCTACTTTAGGCATTTTCACATCAACTTTAGCAGTCATCTAACACATACTCCCTAAAAAATTTATTTTAACACAGAGTGGAATTCATCTATTAACTGTTCTTGATATTCCCCTTTAAACGTACCATCCATGAAACGTTCTAATGCTTCAGTTGCTAGTCGTTCCCATGAGAAACCTTCTTTTCCTACAAGGATCGGGTAATAAAGGACACCATTTACTTTTGCTGCATCCAAGTCTCCTGGAGCGTCTCCAACCATTAAAATATTTTCACTTTCATATCCAAACTTTTTAAGCTCACCAATACAATATGCCTTCGTTCCTGCTTCCTGACCAAGCATTACTTGCACATGTGGAGTGAGATCATGTCTAGTCCATTCATCACGGACAGCTCCACCATTCGCTGATGAAACAATCGCAACATCAGCAACGTTTTCAATCGTCGCTAAGCCTGTTTTCACACCTGGAAAAGGCTCGTCATCATCAGAAAGTTCCGTGATCGCTTTATTTACTTCATTGCTCCACTTTAATGTATTAATTAATTCAGGATCGTTTGTTTTTTCAATTTCTCTTTCTAAAGATGGGTTTGATAATTCGTTTGTCGTTTCAGTCCACTCTTTAACAGTGGCCAAACTAGGAATGTCATACCCTTCTTCAGCTACTAGTTCAAATGTACGAACTAGTCCTTTAAAACGGTTGATTCCTCGTGTCATCGTATAAAGATTGACATCGTTCCAAACTTCCATAAAGCGTTTTTCAATACTTTCTAAACCCCAAACTTCAATTGCTTTTGGACCAAAGCATTTAATATGCTTTACATCCATCGTGTCCATCGCACAACCATCTGAATCGACACAAACAAGAAACTTCTTTGTTTTATTAAATTCTGTAATACTATCCTTCATGGTATATCCTCCACAGATTGAAATTACGAAGCTGATCTCAAATAGGATCTCTATCTTCTATATGAGAACGGTTATCAAGTTAATTTATTAAAAGGTTGCTCGGTCTAGAAAATAGACCGGCAACCAATTAAGAAGTTAATGCTTAAACGCCAGAGTATGCTGCAAATCCACCATCAATCGGCAGTACAACCCCTGTAACAAAGCTTGCTGCACGCTCGTCCACTAAGTAAAGTAAGGCACCAATTAATTCTTCTGGTTTACCAAATCTTTCCATAGGTGTATTTGTTAAGATCTTTTGAGCACGAGCAGTGTAAGTACCGTCTTCGTTAAGTAGTAACTGCTCGTTTTGTTTTGTTACTAAGAATCCAGGAGCAATCGCATTTACACGGATTCCTGTTTTTGACATGTAAACAGCTAGCCACTGAGTAAAGTTGCTGATTGCCGCTTTCGCACCACTGTATGCAGGAATCTTTGTTAATGGTGTAAATGCATTCATGGAAGAAACGTTAATGATAACAGCATCATTTTTCTCTACCATTGCTTCACCAAATACTTGAGATGGAAGAAGTGAACCAAGGAAGTTAAGGTCAAATACGAAACCAACACTTTTTGGATCAAGATCGAAGAATGTCTTCAAATCTGGGTTTTGTTTCACTGCTTCTGCATCGTAGAATTCATCATCAGTTGTACCACGAGGGTTATTTCCTCCAGCACCGTTGATAAGAATATCGCATGTACCAAGCTCTTTTTCGATAATCTCTCTCGCTTTTTCTAAGCTTTCTCTCTCAAGAACATTCGCAGCAACACCCACTGCTTTCCCACCGGACTCATTGATTTGAGCAGCGACTTTATCTGCAGGTTCTTGGTTAAGGTCCATTACAGCAACTTTAGCACCACATTCTGCTAGAGCGGTACATAAATACGAACCTAAAACACCGCCTCCACCAGTGACAACTGCTACTTTTCCGTCTAAATCAACTTTAAATGGTACTGTCATTATTTTTCCTCCTATAATCGATTATCGATTTATTATTTTCTGTTTTTTTCTTCTGCTTCCCATAATCCGTAAAGATAAGTTGCCCCTAATGCACGGTCGTAAAGGCCATAACCTGGTTTACCAGTTTCTCCCCAAATCATTCTTCCATGGTCAGGACGAATTGGACCAGTATAATCAAAATCTTTCATTGCACGGATTACTTCGTACATATCAACAGATCCGTATTTTGAAGGGTGAGCAGACTCTTCAAATGATCTTGGTCCTGTAAGTTTGATATTACGAGCATGTACAAAGTTAACACGATCTTTTTTCCCAAAGTAGCGAAGCATTTCAGGGAAGTCATTATCAGGGTGTGCACCAAGTGACCCACTACACATAGTTAAGCCGTTGTACGGGCTGTCATATAGCGAGATAAAACGGTCAAGGTTTTCTTTATTTGTAATAACACGTGGTAAACCAAAGATCGCCCATGGTGGATCATCCGGGTGGATAGCCATTCTAACATCTGACTCTTCAGCAACAGGAATAATTTCTTTAATGAAATATTCTAGGTTTTCCCAAAGTTTCTCTTCATCTACTTTTTTGTAGTGCTCGAATAGTTGGTGAAGCTCTTCTTTTTCATAACTGCTATCCCAACCTGGTAGTGAAAGTTCACCTGTTAAAGGATCCATTTTTGCCACAACATCTTCTTCAAAAATCAATGCCTTTGAACCATCTTCTAGCTCGTGATCTAATGACGAACGAGTCCAGTCAAAAACTGGCATAAAGTTATAACATACAACTGGAATACCCGCTTTACCTAAGTTACGAAGCGTTTCCTTATAATTTTCAATATATTTATCACGAGTTGGAAGTCCAATTTTAATATCCTCATGAACAGGTACACTCTCAATCACAGAGATACGTAACCCTTTTTCTTCAACTGTGTTTTTCAATTCCATAATTTTGTCTAAAGGCCATACCTCACCAACAGGGATATCATAAATAGCCGTAACAATTCCTTCCATCCCTGGAATTTGACGAATATAATCTAGTGAGATAGAATCAGTTTTTCCGTACCAACGAAAACTCATTTCCATTTTATTTTTCCTCCTTTTATTAAACAGCTTGAAACTGATTAATAAATTGTTATGTTTATGTTAATTTACATCGATCATAAAATAATTTCTCGCATTGTTATAACAAATATTCTCGACAAGTTCTTGTAACAAAGCCTCGTCGTTTGGAACCTCGCCATCCTCAACCCAAGTCCCAATTAAGTTACATAAAATGCGACGGAAATACTCATGACGGCTGTAAGAAATAAAACTACGTGAATCTGTTAGCATTCCTACAAAGTGCATTAGAAGCCCTTGATCGGCTAAAGCCGTCATTTGACGTAGCATCCCACGCTTTGTATCATTGAACCACCATCCAGAACCGAATTGAATTTTCCCTTTAATTCCAGGCTCTGTTTGGAAGTTAGCCAATGTACTTCCAACCACGTCATTGTAGTTTGGATTTAGGTTATAAAGAATTGTTCTTGGTAAGTGCCCACGCTCTTCAAAAGCGTTAAGTAATGCATTTAGTGGTGCAGCTACTTCACCTTGATCATTGATCGAATCAAAACCAGCATCTGGACCTAATTGCTCAAACATTTTTTGATTGTTGTTACGAATAGCTCCAAAATGTAATTGCATTGCCCATTCTTTTTCTTTATAACGCTTTGCTAAATAAATTAATACAGCAGTTTTAAACTTCTTCTCTTCGGTGAGTGAAACTTTCTTTGCTTGAAGAGCAGCTTTAAAAATCTGTTCAACTTCACTTTCTTCGTAGGTCGCAAAAGGAATTTCTCCTAAACCATGATCAGAAATTCGACAACCTTTTTCATGGAAGTAATCAACTCTCTCACCAAGGGCAGCTAGATAATCATTGAAGCTTGAAAGTGATCTTCCCACTACTTCTTCTAGCTTTTTCACGAAAGGAACAAATGTACCAAGGTTAATTTCTACTCCTTTATCGGGACGAAACGTTGGCAAAACCTTTACAGAAAAGTCTTCTTGGCTTTCTATAACTTCGTGAAAATGAAGATCGTCTGTTGGATCATCCGTAGTACAGATGACGTTAACGTTCGAGCGCTTAATCAATTGTTGAACACGAAATTCATCTTTTTCTAAAAGTTCATTGCACTGATCCCAAATACGATCTGCACTACTTTCATTTAATAATTCTTCAATACCAAAATAGGTCTTTAATTCAATATGAGTCCAGTGATACAAAGGATTCCCAACTGTATATGGAACAGTCTTTGCCCATGCATCAAACTTTTCTTTAGGACTTGCATCACCTGTAATAAAACGCTCTTCTATACCATTTGCTCTCATTGCTCTCCATTTATAATGATCACCTTCTAACCAAAGTTCAGTAATGTTGTTGAACTTTCTATTTTCGGCGATATCTTTAGGTGACAAATGGCAATGGTAATCATAAATTGGCATTTGCTTTGCAAAATTATGATACAAGTCAATAGCAGTTTGATTTTTCAAGATGAAATTTTCATGGATAAATGTTTCCATAAAAAACATTCCTCCCACATAAGTAGTATTACTCATTGGAGCTAATTCGATCATTTTAAAAAAAGTTAGTCTGATTTACCTCTTTATAGAATGATACGAATCCTGTCCAAGGAATTGTTCGATATCAGAAAGTTGGAGGATATTCGCATCCCCTTCAATCGTATGCTTTAATGAAAAACAAGCAGATGCAAAATCAACCGCATCTTGAGTTTGATACTTTTGAATCAATGAGTAAATAACACCTGCAGAAAAAGAATCTCCTGCTCCAACTCGGTCAACAATATCTAATTCAACCTCTTTCGAACGATGAATTTTTTCACCATCAGAAATCAAAGCATGTAAACGATTTTTAGTGACACTAATGCTTTCTCTAAAAGTCATTGCGATATGCGAAAAGCCGAACTGTTTGTGCATTCTCTTCAAAATAGTGTTTAGATCATCTTCGCCAAAAGGTTTAGGTATTGCATCTTTTATGTCATTCCCTTGTTCATCAAGCAATTGCAAAGGTTCAATACCAATACATACATCTACATCGTTCATTAATTCCGTCATTTTTTCTCGTGCACGTTCAAAAGACCATAATGAACTTCTGAAGTTCAAATCACAACTAGTCGTTAGCCCTTTTTGTTTAGCAACAGCTAACGCTTCCTTGGTTATATTGAACAATTCTTGATTTAATGCTGGAGTAATTCCACTAATGTGAAACCAATCAGCACCTTCAAAAATTGAATCAAAGTCATATTCGTCAATGGCAGAGTGCGCAAATGCAGAGTGTTGACGGTCATAGATCACTTTAGAAGAGCGTATTGAATAGCCTTTTTCTAAAAAGTAAATCCCGATCCTGTCACCACCGTAAAGGAGGTGATCCGTCATGACACCATAGCTATTTAACTGTTGCTTTGCACTAATGCCCAATGAATTGGTAGGTAATTTACTTACAAACAAGCTTTTCAAGCCTAATTGAGCAAGTGAAATCGCTACGTTTGCTTCTCCACCACCAAAGGTTTTTGAAAAAGAGGTAGATTGTTCAATTTTAGAATAACTAGGTGTTGATAACCGTAGTAATAATTCGCCAAGTGTAACTACCTTTTTCATAGTTATACTCCTCTGATTGATTCAATCTTTTGAATAAACTCTCTAGCGACATCTTCTACTGATTGATAGTTATCTCCAGTCACGCCTTTTGTTAATGCGCTTCCAATCCCTACAGCAAACGCTCCATTTTTAATCCATTCTGAAACATTGTCCAAACTTACGCCCCCAGATGGCATTAGTTGTGCATGAGGAACTGGCCCCTTAACATCTTTAATGAACGATGGTCCAAATAAACTTCCGGGGAACAATTTCACAACGTCTACACCATATGTAAGAGCACTCATAATCTCAGTGACTGATCCACAACCTGGTAAGTAAGGGATTGCATAACGATTACACATAAGAGCAATATCCTTATCAAAATGAGGACTTACAATATAACGCGCACCTTTCATGATCGCAATTCTTGCAGTATCTGCATCTAAAACTGTACCAGCTCCCACAATCATCTCATCATTTCCTAAGCGTGATAATTCAGCAATTGCATCTTCTGCACCAGGTGTTGAAAACGTAACTTCTAAAGAACGAATGCCACCTTTAAATGCGTGTTTAGAGATCTCTACTGCATCCTCTTTATTTTGTCCACGAATAACAGCAACTAAGTAACCTTTATTCATCTCTTTTAGTACATCAAATTTTTGTAACACAGGAATCACCTCCAAAAAAATTTACTCCCACTTAAGAAAAGAATTCTTAAATTAAAGAATGATTTCTTACTATTTATAGTTCTTAAATAAACAAAAACTATACAACAGGAGATCAACTTAAATTCTCTTTCATGTTGTATACTTGTATACTAGCATACACACAAGAAGTGTTCAATAGATTTATAAGTACTTTTTTAATTGTTAACAAATTCTTCATAGAGTTGGCACATACTTATTTTAGGGAAAAGAAAGGCCATTACCCTTCATTAATGGATACTGGCTTTAAGCGTTGGTGAATCAAAATATTCCTCATAAACTGAACCTGGTTGATATAACCGCTCCCACCCCTTCATTGGGTCAATAATATGTTCTTGAACAATATTATTTACTTTATTTACATCTTTGCTTTCTATCATTTCGATAAGTTCTTGGTGCTGAATAATTGCAGCTTCAAAATTATTTTCCATTTCAGAAAGAAGTCGAATACGATTATAATGCGTACTCAAACGTGTAATAGCAGACCACACATTTTCTTTTTTGCTTCCAAGAAAGATCAAAAGGTGAAACTCTGTATCTAATGCATGAAATTGACGCTCTGTTCCTCTTTTTTTCAGAAGCTCTTTTTGTAGAGCAAGGTTTCTCTTTAAATCTATTAACTTATCCTCAGGAAACGAAAGACACGCTTGTTTTAAAACCTCTTTTTCAAGAGTTGATCGCATAAAAGCAGCCTCGTCAATTAATTGAAGATTAATTTTTGACACATAGGTACCTACTTGAGGGATCACTTCAATCAAGTGTTCTTCTCTAAGTTTTGTTAACACTTCACGAACAGGCGTCCGAGATATGTTAAGCAATTCTGCTATTTCTATCTCACTAATTGATTGACCCGGCTTCAATTCTAAATACATGATTGCATCCTTAATAACTCGATAGGAGTATTTTTGGTTATTTTCACCCGGTACTCTAGGCGCTATTGTAAGCATTTTCACACTCTCCCAAAAAAAATTATTCATTTAAATAAAAAAATATTATATAAAAATATAATCTCATATTGAATTCTATTCGTAAAGAACAGAATTCAGTATGTTTAAGGAGATAACTGATCGTCAGTTATCCCCTCATTGCCTGTCTTTATTGTTGTTGCTTTCTTCTTTCAGCTAATTCTGTGGCTAAATCAAGAACACGTTGTTTAGAAAGTGGGTAAATAAAGACTAGAATTAAGAAAACCAGACCGAAAATAACTGCTGGAAATAAAGTTGCCAATGAATAAATACCTTGAGCAACCTCCTCAGATTGCGTTGCCCTCGTTGAATCATATCCGACAAACGCGATTGCATAACCTGTAAGACCACCTGCAAAGGCTTGACCAATTTTACGAGCAAATGAATAAACGGAATAAACTGTTGCATCTTCACGCAGACCAGTTTTAAATTCATGATAATCAATCGCATCTGTAACAAACGCCCAAATAACTAAGTTAAATAAGGCAAAACCGATCATACCAACTGCAGTACCGATAAAGAACACTACGAGTGAACTTGTCTGTATAATAAATAAAGTTAAAAAGGATAAACTTGCTATTAACATCCCTGCAGAAGCAACTTCCTTTTTACCAAATCTAGCAACAAGTGATTTAATAAACGGCACCGTAATAAATGCAGCGAAAGCTTGAATTATACCAAAGATCGCTAACGCGCTCGCATTTAAAAAGTAGTCTTTGAACAAATAAACATTAACAGCATTAATTAAAAGTACATTTGTCATAAATAAAAGTGATGCAATTAAGATTGAAATTAACGGCTTATTTGTCGCAAGCCCCTTCAATGTTAGCTTGATATTAACTTTATCATCTTTCTTCTTCTCTGGTAACGTGATCCGTTCAGTTGATAAACTAACACATCCCATAAAGCAAGCTAGAGCTAGAATACTAAAGATTACAGCCATCATAAACATTCTATTAGCATCCAATTGATTATCAACAAATACAACCAATGGACCTAGAACATTAATAACTAAACCAGCAGACATTGCCCCCATCGTTCTCCATGCTGATAAGGCTGTACGGTCAACAGCTTCCCCTGAGATGACAGCTGCCATCGAACCATAAGGAATATTTACAGTTGTATACAATACCCCCCATAAAATATATGTAACATAAGCATAAGCAAGATAAAATCCATCAGACATACCCGGTATTTCCAAGAATAATAACGCACTTACGATAACTAATGGGAAAGACATACGGAAAATCCAAGGTCTAAACTTTCCGAGCTTCCCTCGTTTTCTGCTATCAATAAACCTTCCCCAAATTACATCCGTTATGGCATCCCAAAACCTAGCTACGAAAAAAAGCGTACCTACTTGAGCTGCAGAAATGCCTAGTATATCCGTATAGAAAACCATAAGGAAAGCACTTACAAGTAGGAATGAAAAATCATTACCAAAATCACCTAATAAATAACCAACTTTATCCCTTAATCCAAAAGGACGATGTTTGTTATTGTTGTTGTCTTTCATTGTTGTCACCTCATTAAAAAAATTGTGAATCCTTTCATAACATAAATAGTAGAGATCAGTGCAAAAATTAATTTGAATTCAATTAATAGTAAAACAATTAAGTTTCGATAGTAATCATGATCTATCCCTATAATTTATACTAGTATACTAGCATGCTGATTTTTAGTTTACAACCTTTTTTGAAAGCGATAATAAGTTGTTCATTTTTTTGGTAATATTATCCTTTCTCAAAAAAAGTAAAAAAACTCTTTCTTGTTAAAAAAGCCCTTGTTTCTGAGGGTCTCATTACTTTATGCTAAAAGAATCACCTTATTTCCATATGTAAGTTCAACCTTTGCAGTGAACTTGATCACACTTTTTTAAATGCCCTCCCCTATTCACCCTTCCTAAGTTCAGGATATTTAACACTTTTAATGATAAGCTAACTATGCCATCTATAGTATGTCACTATTTTTTCACAATATGAGCTGATATTTTTTCTATTTGTTATATTTTGTTTTAGCTAAGTTCGGTATTCTAATTTTCTTGGAATCCGTTGGGGGAACCGAAACAGAAAGGTATTTGAGGTTCATATAATAAAACCAAATGAGTTCATTAGGATGCGAGAATAATCATGCCAAATTAAATCAACTTCTGAGTGAACTAAAGGCTATCTCATAATCGAGAATAGCCTCTATTTACTATCAGCTCTATTTAGCTCATCGCTCCGAATTTTTTCAAAACGGTATAGGTCGACCTCTCCCTTACTTGTGTCAACTGTTTGCGATGGCTTCTCTCGCCGTGCGTCTTTTGAGAAGTTCGCTCAAAAGCCTTAAAACATTACGGCGGTTACGCTCATCGCTCCGAATTTTTTCAAAACGGTATAGGTCGACCTCTCCCTTACTTGTGTCAACTGTTTGCGATGGCTCCTCTCGCCGTGCGTCTTTTGAGAAGTTCGCTCAAAAGCCTTAAAACATTACGGCGGTTACGCTCATCGCTCCGAATTTTTTCAAAACGGTATAGGTCGACCTCTCCCTTACTTGTGTCA
>NZ_JBWQTV010000012.1:0-49387 GCF_056619965.1 Halalkalibacter sp. HAAS-P014
CAACTGTTTGCGATGGCTCCTCTCGCCGTGCGTCTTTTGAGAAGTTCGCTCAAAAGCCTTAAAACATTACGGCGGTTACGCTCATCGCTCCGAATTTTTTCAAAACGGTATAGGTCGACCGTTTTGAAAAAATTCTAGTACATTTCTGAGATTGTTTTTGCTTGCATGTGGAGTGTTAGGTAGTCTGGTCCACCTGCTTTGGAGTCTGTACCAGACATTTTGAATCCACCAAATGGGTGGTAGCCAACAATAGCACCTGTACAGTTACGGTTAAAGTATAAGTTTCCGACATGGAAGTCTTGTTTTGCTTGTTCGATGTGGGCACGGTTATGAGAAATTACAGCTCCTGTTAAGCCATATTCAGTGTTGTTAGCAATTTCAAGTGCATGATTAAAATCTTTTGCTTTACTGAATGCTACAACTGGCCCAAAGATTTCTTCTTGCATGATTCTTGCTTCAGGATCTAAATCAGCAAAAACTGTTGGTTGAATGAAGAAACCTTTTGAATTATCTCCCTTTCCTCCAGTTACAAGACGACCTTCTTTTTTACCAATTTCGATATAACTCATGATTTTATCGAAAGCACCTTGGTCTACAACTGGTCCTATACACACGTCTTTAGTTGTTGGTTCACCAACTGAAAGTTCTTTTGTTAATGCTACAACTTTTTCTAGTACTTCATCATATACATCTTCATGTACAACAGCACGTGATCCAGCCGAGCATTTTTGGCCTGAGAATCCAAATGCTGAGACGACAATTGATTCAGCTGCTAAATCTAAATCAGCTTCACTATCTACAACTACTGTATCTTTACCACCCATTTCAACGATAACTCGCTTTAAATGATTTTGGCCTGGGTGTACAATAGCAGCTCTCTCATACAAGCGAACCCCCACGTCACGTGAACCAGTGAATGTGATAAGGCTTGTTTTCGGATGATCTACTAGGTAATCACCTACTTCAGCCCCACTACCAGGAATGTAATTCACAACACCTTTAGGAAGTCCGGCTTCTTCAAGAATTTCAACAAACTTGTAAGCAACAACCGGCGTTGAACTTGCTGGTTTAAGAAGGACAGTATTTCCCGTAACAATTGGCGCCACCGTAGTTCCTGCCATAATTGCAAATGCAAAGTTCCATGGCGAAATTGTTACACAAACACCAATCGGCGTATAAATATATCGATTATATTCTCCAACACGGCTGTTAACTGTCTTTCCATCTTTCAAGACCAACATTTGACGTGCATAATATTCTAAGAAATCTATAGCTTCAGCTGTATCAGCATCGGCCTCTTTCCAAGGCTTCCCCGCTTCTTTAACTAACCAAGCTGAAAACTCATGCTTACGGCGACGAATCATTGCAGCTGCACGAACTAGGATATTTGCTCTTTCTTCAGGATTTACTTTTTTCCAATATTGGAAAGTTTGGTCTGCTGCTTGAATTGCTTTCTCTGCAATTTCTTTATTAGCTTTTGAAACAGTACCAACTACTTCTTTTTTATTTGAAGGATTAGTCGAAACAATTTTCGCTTCTGTTTTAATACGTTTTCCACCAACAATTAAGTGGATACTCTTTTCCGAGTTCTTTCTCTACGTACTTTAATGCTTTTACGAATGCTACTCTATTTTCCTCAACCGTAAAATCAGTAAATGGTTCATGTTTGTAAGTTGTTAACATAACTTCCTCCTCCTCCAAGCTGTATTCTTAGTTTAGTACTATTTAGTCACTTCCTGTTTTAAGTACATTCTCTTGAGAATATCGGTGTCCTTTCCTATACATATGCACCTTCATTAATAAGTATTTTTCAACTGGATGGATTATCAACTATTAAATACATAAAACTAAAAATTTCAGGAATACAAAAAGTATCATTCCTCCCCTTAGGAAAGAATGATACTTTTTACTTAGAGGGCATAGCAATTACCCTTCCTTTAACAATTTAGCTACATTTAAATGCGAGTGTCCATCTTCCCACAAAACGCATCAACAGGACTCTTACCTTTGAAAGGCGATTTACCCATTAACTTTTCAAGTAACAATTCTAGGGTTTCTTGTTTCCCATCATACACATTGATATACGTTTTTACTTGTGGTACATCTGCTAGATGGAAAGGTGATTGAACCGAAAAGAAGATAGTAGGAACTTCATGCACATAAAATGGAATATCAGGTGTTCCCTTACTTGCTTCCCAAACAATTCTTTGCGTCACTCCAGCCGGATTCACACTAGCAATATTAATGATTAGATCATATTTCTCTGTTAAATCTTTAATTGGCCTTTTCGCAGCATATACCCCGGCAATATTTTTCAACTGCTCTTCTTCTGGAAGCTTTGCGATTTTAGCCATAGGAGACTCATAAATTTCTACTTCAAAACCTTGTGCCTCTAGCAATTCTTTCATGATAACAATCGGTTTCGGTCCTCGTGCACCAATTAATTTACCAAAGCCACCTTCAACACCTTTAACTTCAACCAACAGAACACGTTTGTATTTTTCAGGTGTAACCGGCCAAATATCTTGTTTGTCTTTTACTAACGTAATCGCCTCGTCGGCAACTTGCTTAAACAATGCCTTATTCTCAGGAAGACCGATTTGGCTCATGGCTTCTTCTTTCGGCATCATAATCTCGCTTCTTTCTTTCGTATGAAGTCCTAAGCGAGCCTTCAACCCTAAAATACGAGTTAACGCTTCTTCTAAACGTTCATCTGTAATAATTCCTTCTTTATAACCATCCATCATATAACCGAAATCTTCATCAGGATCGTTAAAGAACAAGAATAGATCACAACCAGCAGCAATTGCAGTCGGAAGCATCTTGCTTCGTTTCATAGCTGAAGTCATTGCCACCATATGGCTCGCATCCGTAACTACAAGGCCGTTGAAATCTAATTTCCCACGTAATAAATCCGTCATTAACTCTTTAGAAAGTGTAGCAGGTAAAAACTCTTCATCTTTTAGATCAGGATTAAAGAACTTTTCGTATGCAGGCATGTGAATGTGACCAGCCATAAGCGATGGTAATCCAGCATCAATTAACCCTTTATATACCTTTCCAAAAGTAGCATCCCATTCATCACATGATAAGCTGTTTACACTATATGATAAGTGTTGATCTCTTTCATCAATACCATCACCAGGGAAATGTTTAGCCGCAGGAAGAATTCCACTTTCTTGAATTCCCTTCATATAAGCAAGGCTCATTTCTAATACTTTATCCGGATCCTCTCCAAACGAACGCCCCGATATAATCGTATTACGCCAGTTTCTGTTAATGTCAACAATCGGTGCAAAACTCCAGTTACATCCAATGGCAGCTGCTTCTACACCCGAAACTCTTCCCATTTCATAAGCCCATTTTGCATCATCTGTTGCACCTATCTTGACTTGAAGGCCGACTTCTGTACCATCCGTACAAGCACCATTTCCTCCAGCTTCTGTATTTGCTGCAATCAACAACGGAATTTTGCTTTTCTCTTGAAGAATTTTATTTTGATCATACACTTCTTCTGCTGTACCTGGATTATAACGAACAGCACCAATATGATAGTTATTTAACATATCTGTTAAATATTCTTCATCTCGGCTTGATCCCATATTTACAAATAATTGACCAATCTTCTCTTCAATGGACATAGAACTAATCGTTTCTTTAACCCATTTTATATCAGAGTCCGATAAGTTATATGGTTTTGCTTTTAAGTCTACTTTTGTCAACGTATGTACACTCCTTTAAAATAATTTACACATTTTTTCCCTAGATAGGGTATACTAGTATACTAGCACATTTGTTTAAGTTTTTGTTACGCTTTCTGAAAGTGTTAACACAAAGTTCATGACATACTTTAGTATAACCTTCTAATGAATCGTTATCCTATAAACGCTTTAGAAAAAGAGCGATCTACTTCCTTAAATGCTATATAAATACCACGTAATTAAAAAAATTTCCCCAAATTAATTTGAGGAAATTTTTTAATTACGCTTTTCTCTCATCAACAACCCTTCTTGCTTTCATTTCAAAACGAGGTAACGAATTTTCTGGAACTAATTCAACATCTATGCGAAGCCCCACTCGTTCTCTCAGTAAATGTTTTAATACGTTCACTGCTTCGTTATCAGTTGTTTCAATTTGTACTTTAATTTGGTTCATCTCTGACTCTGTATAATAAACAATCCGAAACTCAATGATAGCCTCAATTTCACGTACAATCGATTCAATTGACTGTGGATAAATATTTACACCACGAATCACGACCATATCATCTGCTCTACCAATAATTCCATTTGGCAATAATTGATAGTGATGCCCACATGAACATTGCTCGCTAGAATTTATAACTGTGTCGCCTGTACGATAACGAATTAAAGGGTATCCAAAACGATGAAGATTTGTTAAAACTAATTCACCTCGTTCCCCTTCCACTACTGGCTCTAGTGTATTTGGGTCAATAATCTCACAAATAAACTCAGATTCATTAACATGAATTCCATTTTGACCTTTACACGGAATTCCATATGCCCCCATTTCCGTCATCCCAACATGGTCATATAACTTCGCATCCCATGCTGATTCCATCTGTGACCTAACAGATGGAATAGATCCACCTGGTTCCCCTGCTGTAACAATTTTCGTAATCGATGAATTTTTGATATCTATATTATATTGTTCTGCTACCTCTGCTAAGTGTAGTGCATAACTTGGTGTGCAGAGTAAAACCGTCGCTTTATTTTCGATAACACTAGACAACCTATCTTTACTCGATTGTCCCCCACCAGGGATAGCCATTGCCCCAATTGTTTTGGCCCCTTCGTATCCAGCCCAAAATCCAATAAATGGTCCAAATGAAAAAGCCAAGAACACACGGTCTTTTGAAGTTACTCCAACAGTTTTTAAAATATCGCTCCAACAAGAAGCCCACCAATCCCAACTTTCTTTTGTGTCCAGTACCTTTAACGGCTTACCAGATGTTCCAGAAGTTTGGTGATACTCAACATAACTTGATTCAGGATAAGAATGATTCTTTCCAAATGGTGGGTTTTCGTTTTGATCTGTGACTAGTTCCTTCTTAGTCGTGAATGGTAATTTTCTTAAGTCCTCAATTGATTCAATAGGTAATTCAATACCCTTAAGCTTACTTTTGTAAAAACCATTAAATTGCTTTACAAATATTAATAACTGGTTTAGTTCCTGTAATTGGTATTCTGATAACGATACTTTGCTCTCTCGTACATCATAAAGAAAGTTAGTGTTCAATATTTATTCCTCCTTTAACCTATGAAACCGTTTATAATTTTAATATTCAAATAATTCTATATACATGTTATATTTGTTATTAATAAGTCGGTAGTTTTTAATCCCTTTATGTGGAACAATTTGAACTTTTAACCATTTTTTTGTTTTTTAAAAGAGAGGATTGAAAAGACATGGTGGAATCAAAGCCCAATAGTAGAAAATACACCTCTTTAGAAAACTCATTACGAGTTTTAAAAAGTTTTACAATGAATACACCAGAATTAAGCTCCAGCAACCTATCTGATACATTACAAATTAGCAAAAGCTCCCTAAACCGAATTCTCCGATCCTTAGAAAGCGAGGGATTTATTCTAAGAAACTCAAAAACAAATATGTACAGTCTTTCAACAACCTTGCTGGAATTTACTCATATTATTAATCACCAGCTCCATATACCAGATACAGTAAAGAATAGATTACAAAAACTTATGTTAGAAACGGGAGAAACCTCACATATGGGAGTGTTAGACGAAGGGTACGCTCTTTATTTACAGAAGTATGAATGTCATTACCCTGTAAAACTTCTTTCACACATCGGCCGAAAAAATCCTATTCACTGTACAAGCGCAGGTCAAGTTCTTTTGTCTTACCAAAAGGAAAAATTTATCGATTCAAAACTATCTCGCCCTTTAGAACGATATTCAAAGCGAACCATTACAAATCCAGAAATGTTAAGAAAAAAATTACAGCGGATAAAAGAACAAGGCTATGCGATAAGCGACCAAGAACTTCATGAAGGAGTGATCTCAATTGGAGCTCCAATCTTTCATAATAAAAAAGAAGTAATAGGATTTATTAATATTGCTGGACCTGTTCAACGCATCAAACCCTCATGCACCCAATATATTAGATCCGTAACACGTGCAAGTAATGATATCTCGAATTTGTTTCAGATAAGCTAACAGATTCTAAAGAATTTGAATAAAGTAGTAACTTCCAAAATAGAAAAGCTTATTCTCAAGGCTATAGAGAATAAGCTTTTCATTATAAATCATGATTATAGCAAGTATTGAAAATAGCGTGTAATAAGTGACAATGTTCTTGTAGAAACAGCCTTAATTAAGGAAGGTTGGGCTTTTTCTACTGATTTGTTTGGAACAAACGAGCCGTCTTCCGAAACCAAAAGGCTTCTTTTCGTAATATCATTTCCGATCTCACTTTCTAATAATTTCGCAAATTCTTCGCTGTCAATCACCACCATTGATTCCGTACTTAGATAAGTACTTCTTGCATCTAGGTTAAAGGAACCAACTACACTTAACTTGCTATCAAAAATATAGGTTTTCGAATGCAAAGACTCCATTGGACCTTGGTATTCGAATAAGTCAACCTCTGAACTTGCAATCGCTTCACGATGATTCATATAACCTGAAAAAGCCATCAAATTAGGTGTTGCCGCTAAAGAATTCGTTAGCATAACAATTTCATTCGCAGAAATTTTATCCTTATCTACATGATCTAACATATTATCAGTTGGTATGATATATGGACTTTGTATAAAAATTGACTCTTCTGCGTTTTCCATTAGATCCGCAATTGTTTTCCATACCCATGGATCTTTATTTAATCGCTCAATGGGATTATGGATAAAGGTGACTCCGTTCGTTGGAACAGAATACTCAAGCCAATTAACCTTATATTGAAATAATTCAGTATATTCATTCTGAAATTGCCTGTAAATTCGCCGTAACTCCTCTAGTTTTCTTTGTCCACTTTCTTGATGTCTATCAGTTAAATAACTAATTGGTCTTTTAGAATATTCATGCTTCCAAACAAACTGATAATATTCCTCCATTTGAAAAATAACACTTCTCTCCAGTTTGTCAGAGTCTGTATTAATAATAACAACATCTCGATCGTTTGATGCCCCTTTATAACCTTCAGGTGCAAAATATTTATCACCTATATTGCGTCCTCCAATCATCGCAAACTTTTGATCCACGAGCATGATCTTATCATGAAGTCTATTGTTCCATGTCCACGGCGCTATTGCATTCAAGGGCTCATAAAATTTTAACTGAATATTAGGGTGGCTCATAAACGCAGAAATGATATTGTTCCTATCGCCCCTTAAATTATGTAATATTCCATCAAGTAAAAAGCGAACTTGTACTCCTCTATCCGCTGCCTCGAGTATGCTAGTAAGAAATAAGCAACTTGCTTTTCCTTTATGCATCGTATGGTATGATATATCTAATGTTGATTGTGCATTTTCAATAAGGTCTAATCGAGCAATACCTGCATCCTGTCTATCTTCCACTAAAACAACTCTGTCTTGAGATGTATCTTCATAGGTATACGATTGTAAGTTCTCATTTCTTGTATTATCTGTTTGGAAATAAGGTTGAAAATAAAAAATCAATACCCCAGATATAAGCACATATATTCCATAGATAGCCAACAAACCACCCAACAACTTAATTACTTTTTTCCCCAGCAACTCTATCCTCACCTCTCTTATCAAAAGATATATTTCCACAATAATAAAAATGAATTTAAGAATGCTCTATTTGTCCACTTAACATACCTCTTTTTGAACACTCCCAAAACCAAAGTATACACAAGACGGACATTTTAGGTACTCAATTTTTAGGTTTCATCCTTATCCTCTAATTCCTACGCCAATTTTTTGCCCAATTCTCCTATCCTATGGATAGATGCCTATTCATATAATGATTATTTACATAGTAATATTGTGTAGCTACTCAAAAAGGAGGAATTTTTGATGAGCCACGTTAAAGGAAGCAGCTTTGCGTTGATTGTTGTTTTATTTATCCTATTGGTGATTGTAGGATCTGCTTATATCTATTAAACAGTAAAAGATGGCAAGGGATTCATGTTCCTTGTCATCTTTTAAATCTTATAAAAAATTATTGAATACTCTTATTTATCTCCTTTTTGAGCGCTGTTTCAGTAACTCCATTTTACTTTTAATTCGCTCTTTCGTTTTAGTTGTTTTTTCCTCATCCACTTCAATCGCTACTAGTTCGTCACCCTTGAATTCAACTCTTGCCCATGATCCCTCTTTCACCTCTACTGGCAATTGCGAAAAAGGAATCACCTTTTCGATCTCATCGTTACCAACTAATAATACTGCATGTTTTCCATCTACTATTCGATCGACTATAGCTTTTTCCACTTTTATCCACTCCTTTTCATTTTACACAAGCAAGTTCTTGATCTTTAATATCATTCACTCTCGCTGGCCCAATACCATTAATTCCTTCCAATTCATCTATAGATTGAAACGGTCGTAACTGAACCAGATTAGCTGCTCTTGCTTCACCAATATGGATTATCTCTACCAATTCATTTATTGAAGCTTCATTAATATCAATACAGTTGTCATCGACTGCTGATTTTTGCTCTTCTTTTCGATCTGTTTCCACAGGTGTCGCTATCGCCTTAGAGTCATTTTTTTGAGTCGAAACGCTATATTGTTTTCCATCTGTTGTTACGATTATATGTCCATGAAAATCTGTTCCATACAGTTCTATTTCCATCTCTTTAATTCGATCAACTACTTCATCATGAGGATGACCATAGCTATTTCCTTCCCCCACACTGTAAATCGCCACCTCAGGTTGAATATGCTCTAGAAACGCTTGCGTATTCGATGTAGTCGATCCATGATGCCCTAGTTGAAAAATCTCCGCTTGTAAATTATGCTCACGATTAATCATGGCTTGTTCTGTTTGTTGCTCGGCATCACCAGTAAATAAAAAGGACACCTCTCCATAACTAATGCGAACGGAGACACTTCCTTCATGCAAATCTCCAGTTAAACGGTCCGGATTTATTACTTCAACGAAAGCAGGTCCAAATGTATACGACTCACCCGCTTTCGGTTCATGATAATCAGCATCCGAAGCTAAAATCGCATCTAGAACACGTTCAAACGTTTGCGACGTATGTTCATCTCCACTCATCCAAACCTCTTGAACATTAAATTCCTGTATAACCTTATCCGCTTGACCGATATGGTCGGCATGAGGGTGTGTTAAAACCATTAAATCGATAGTCGTTACATTCTGACTATGCAGATAAGGTGTAACATCATTTGCATCATGCCTTCCTGCGTCAACTAACAATGTGAAATCAGGACCTTTTAATAGCGTCGCATCCCCTTGACCTACATCCATATAATGAACAGTTAAATCTCCATAAGTAGATACTTCTGATTCCTCTATAACATCTGATTGATTAATATCCTCTTCACTTCGTCTATCATACTCATCAATGGCTCCTGCGTTTTCATTAACATTTTCCGTTTGCTGCTCACTTTCAAGTTGAGGAACATTTTGTTGCTGTCCACACCCCACTATTATCAGTGTAAGAAAAACGATAAAGAAAGATTGATGACTTACTAGTCGCTGATACATCCTACTCCCCCATCTCTCGATTATTGATTATAACAGAAATTATGTACCGATAGTTTTAATAAGGCACTACCTTCTAATTAGCTATTTACCAAAAAAGTCTATATACTATTATGAAAGAAATGTATTGGAGGTTTTTAAACAATGTTATCGATTGAAATGTGGACAGATTTCGCTTGACCATTTTGCTATATTGGCAAAAAGCGTCTGGAGGACGCTCTTAAGAAAATAGTACACCCTGTCGAAGTCAAATATCGTTGTTTCGAGTTAGAACCAACGGCAGAACGAGATATAGACTATAACATATTTGAAAAACTTGCTACGAAATATGGCATGAGCATAGAACAAGCAAAAGCAAACTGCCAAAACTTAGTACGAACTGCCAAAGAGGTTGGGTTAGACTTTCGGTTTGAAACTCAAATCTTAACTAATACATTTGATGCTCATCGTCTGGTAATGTATGCAAAAACTCAAGGTCTGATGCATGAAATGACGGATCGTTTATTACGTGCGCATTACACCGAATCAAAGCATATCGGTAAGCATGAAACGTTGGTCGAGTTAGCTCTAGAGGTCGGTTTGAACAAGGAATCTGTAGTTGAGATGTTAAAAAATAACGATTTCAGTGATTTGGTACGTCAAGATGAGCGAGAAGCTGAACACTATGGTATACGCAGCATTCCATTTTTCCTCATAAATAAAGAATATGCCATTACTGGGGCGCAACCAACTGAAGCATTAGTAAAGTCATTACAACAAATTATTGAACAAGATAATCTTTCTGCAGACCACAATATACAAGATCAAGCTGCTAGAAACGACAACGGCTAACAAATCAAAAATAACCAAACACCCCTGTTCTTAAACCAAGAGACAGGGGTATTAATTAGTTTCAAAAATTTAAATAACTTTTTAGATCTGTTTTATAATCACCGATCACTCCTACCTTTAACTTTCTCCTTAATTTCTTGAATGATCGTCATTTTGTTATCCCAACACTTCGGACTTAAATCAACTGGATATTCTTCTGGGTTTAATGTACGTAAATACTCTTCCCAAAGAAGCTGTAAATTCTCAGCTACAAATTTTTGGATGTCAAAGATGTCTGGATTTTCATATACAAGTTCACCGTTTACAAATATATCGGTATGAAGATCTTTTGCTTCAAAATCAGTTACATATTTGCTAATAAAGGTATGTGTAGGATGAAACATTTTTAAGCGTTCTTCTTTTTGGGGTTCTTCCTCTTTAAGAGCAATATAATCGCCTTCGGATTTTTGGTTTAACGTGTTCACAATTCGATATACCTTTTTCATACCTGGTGTCGTTACTTTTTCTGGATTAGAAGAAATCTTAATTGTATCTTGCATTTTTCCATGTTCGTCTTCAATGGCGACAATTTTATACACGGCACCTAAAGCAGGTTGATCAAAAGCCGTTATTAACTTTGTTCCAATACCCCAAACATCAATTTTTGCTCCTTGAGCTTTTAAACTTAAAATCGTCTGTTCGTCTAAATCACTTGAAGCAACTATTTGCGTTGAATAAAATCTAGCTTCATCGAGCATTTCCCTCGTTCTTTTTGACAAATAAGCCATATCTCCACCATCTAAACGAATTCCCTTAAAATCAAGCTTGCCTTCAAATTCCTTCGCCACCTTAATCGCAGCTGGTACACCTGAACGAAGTACATCATATGTATCAACCAATGGGATAAAAACTTTATTTTCACGCCTTAAACAACTTTCAGCATACTTTTTCATTGCCACATAATCACTTTTATACACTTGTATCATCGAGTGCGCATGTGTACCCGAAACGGGAATGCCAAACTTTTTGCCAGCACGTACGTTACTTGTTGCATCAAATCCACCAATGAAGGCGGCTCTTGTACCCCAAATAGCCGCATCCAATTCCTGTGCACGACGAGTACCAAATTCAAGTGCTTTTTCTTTCCCTATTACTAGTTTGATTCTTGACGCTTTTGTTGCAATAAGTGTTTGATAGTTGACGATATTTAAAAGAGCGGTCTCAATTAGCTGGGCTTCAGCAAGGGTAGATTCGACTTGAAGAATTGGTTCACCACCAAATACAATCTCACCTTCTTTCATCGAACGTATCGATCCAGTAAATCTTATGTTTTTCAGATAACTTAAAAACTCTTCTTCGTATCCAAATTCATTTCGCAAATATTCAATATCACTATCTGTAAATCGGAACTCTTTTACGTATTGAATGATCCGTTCCAATCCAGCAAACACACCGTAACCGTTGCCAAATGGAAGTTTTCTGAAAAATAGTTCAAACACAGCTTTTCGATTATGCATCTTATCATGCCAATACGTTTCAGTCATATTTATTTGATAGGCATCTGTATGTAATGCTAGACTGTCATCTTTATACAAATCACTCATTAAAAAACCTCCTTTAACTAATAACTACAATAAGTATCACCTAAAACCTCTTTGTTTAAAAAAGTAAAACTTTTTCAAAGTCTCTTTAACTCTTTATTATTCCAACAAAAATAAACTTATATTAATAATAGCCTATTTTGAATATCCAGAGAACCACATTGATCATACATTCACATTCTTAACAAACAGACAACGAATAACATTAAGGCCTTTCTTTATAAAACATGTTACACTAGAACCATTAATCAAAGTTTTAAAGATGGAGGTAGTTTATGGGGAAACGATTATTATTTTTTATTTTAACAAACATCCTTGTAATGACGACGATCATAATTGTTTGGTCCATCATTACAACGTTTACGGATATTGGAGGTACATTTGAGACAGGTGGAGCTGGCTTAGGGATTGACTTCGTTTCATTAGGTGCCTTTAGTTTAATAGTTGGTTTTACAGGATCGTTTATTTCACTGGCGATGTCTAGGTGGATTGCTAAGAAAATGATGAATGTTAAAGTACTGGATCCAAACGGGACCCTATCCAAACAGGAGCGTGCCGTCGTCGAGAAAGTTCATCGTTTTTCACGTGCTGCTGGATTAACTCATATGCCTCAAGTCGGGATCTATCACTCAGCTGAGGTAAATGCCTTTGCGACTGGCCCTTCAAAAAAACGTTCACTTGTTGCCGTTTCATCCGGTCTGCTTAATACCATGGATGACGACGCTGTAGAAGGGGTTATCGCCCACGAGGTAGCCCATGTCGCAAACGGCGATATGGTAACAATGACACTGTTACAAGGGGTTGTAAATACTTTTGTAGTTTTTTTCTCAAGAATTGTCGCAATCCTTGTTTCTAGACTTGTACGTTCTGAAATCCAGGGAGTCGTTCGATTTGCTGCGATTATTATTTTCCAAATTATATTTTCTATTCTTGGAAGTATAGTCGTAATGGCCTTTTCTCGTTACCGTGAATTCCACGCTGATAGTGGGGGTGCAGACTTAGCGGGACGTGATAAAATGGCACACGCATTACGGTCATTAAAATCATATGTTAACAGTGCCAATATCAGTGATCGTACAGATGACTCAGCGATCCAAACGATGAAAATTAATGGCAATAGTGGCATGGCAAAGCTATTCTCATCTCATCCTGATTTAGACGAGAGAATTAAACGATTAGAAAACCGTTAATTTGGTTACTGCTCTATTCTTAGGGCAGTTTTTTTATGGATTTTATATCGTTCAAACGTTTATACTATGCCTAAAATGAAAGGAGTAATAGCAAATGACCATGGATCTAACCACCATCTATAACAACATGCCCGATTTCCAAAATCATGAAGAAGCTAGAGCTTGGTTTAAGGAACAATTCGGCAATCGTTTTTTACTGCGAAATAGTGATGTAATTGAAGGAGAAAGAGTTTATTATTATCACCTCGTTAAAGATCCACAAATCTATGAAGAATATATGGAGAGTATAAATAATACGGTAAAACAAGAAATATTAAGTATGAAACCATTTGAAAGCTACTCTACTGTAGAGGTTAGTGAAGATGGAGGGATTAGTTTTTCAATTTAATTGCCCTTTCTTCGACAATTAAATTAGTACAAGAGCTAAATTTAATCATATATTTAAAAGCACCTCAAAAATTAGACATAAAAGTGCCTACTCCTCAATACGAACGCTAGTCATACGTAAGGAGCAGGCACTTTTATACTTATCAAACTAAAAAATGAATTTCTCTGGAAATAATTCCTACATCTTATAATGTGACATTCTTATCATTTTCTTTTATTTTGGGTTTTCGCATCATTGGGATGATTGATATTGCAATCAATGCAATGATAACGATTAAAATCGTAAGTGAATAGGGTCTTGTAACAAAGATTGAATAGCTTCCATCTGAAAGGATCAGTGAACGACGTAAACTTGTTTCAATTAATGGACAGAGTATAAACGCTAGAATAAATGTAGGAACAGAATAATCTAACTTTATTAAAAAGAACGCTGCTATACCTAAAATGATCGTAATCCATACATCAAAATGTAAACTTTTAGATGTATATACTCCTATTAAACATAAGACTAAAATAATTGGTACAAGGATTGATGAAGGTACAGCTAAAACACGAGCAAAATTAGGTGTTAAAGCACGACCGACGATATACATGGCAATTGTCGTTAAGATAAAACCTACAAAAATACTATAAACTAGCACTGGTTCTTGCGAAAACACTCGAGGTCCAGGTTGAATCCCGTGAATAATAAATGCACCCA
Source organism: Halalkalibacter sp. HAAS-P014 (assembly GCF_056619965.1). Taxonomy (NCBI): domain Bacteria; kingdom Bacillati; phylum Bacillota; class Bacilli; order Caryophanales; family Bacillaceae; genus Halalkalibacter; species Halalkalibacter sp. HAAS-P014. Next base: position 14,366 of record NZ_JBWQTV010000012.1, read on the forward strand.
ATATAATAGCAACCGGTGCTGAACTTGGTATCCCCAACGAAATTAATGGGAGTAATGCCCCCCCGACTGATGCATTATTGGATGATTCAGCCGCAGCAATTCCTTCAGGATTTCCTTTTCCGAAAGTTTCTTTGCTTTTTGATACTTTCTTTGCTGCAGAATAGGAAAAGAATGAAGCCACACCTGGTCCTAATCCAGGAATAATACCGATTATTGTCCCAAAAACAGACCCTATCATTGTCGGTTTGGATACCGCCCGATACTCTTTAAAATTAACCGTGACTTTTAATTTTTTCTTGTCGACTTCATGTTTTTTATTTAGATTCCCATGAAGCATCGATAGAATTTCACTGATAGCAAATACAGCTGTCACCACTGCAATAATACTAAGCCCATCTAATAAATTGATGGAACCTCCTGTAAATCTAGCTGTGCCTGTGAAACTATCCATTCCTACAGTACCAGCCATTAGCCCTAATACAGCAGATATCGAACTCTTAATTTTGTCTTTTGAACTAAGAGCAGCTACCCCTAGCAAACCTAAAATCCCTATCAAAAAAAACTCAGGTTCTGATAGTTTCAATGCAAACGAGGCCATTGGAGCCGATAGGAAAACTAACACAATTCCTCCAAACAAGCCCCCTAAAGAAGAAGCAAGTAACGAATATCCTAATGCTTTTCCAGGAGAATACTTTTTGGCATAAGGTCGACCATCCAATACGGTTGCAGCAGCCGCCGGAGTACCTGGAATTCCCAAAGTTATCGAAGAAATCGATCCCCCGTATTCAGCCGCCTGATATGTCGCTACTAACAAGAGAATGGAATCTAAAGCAGACATATTATAGGTAAGAGGAAGCAGTAAAATAAGGGCTATCATTGCACCTAAACCTGGTAATGCGCCTATTAACATTCCAATAAACGTTCCTAATAAAATGAAAAATGCGGCGGATAATATGATGGACGTATCAATACCAAGTAAATCCATAACAACCTCCTCATTTCTAGAATCTAATATTCATGACGACATCAAAAATAATATAAATTACCACACTCATTACAATTGCAATTCCTAAATTGATAGCAATAATTTTTTTTGTGATCCCAATAGACCTGCGATAATAGGTTAATAAAATGATTAGAAACACAAAAGTGAAAAAATAAAAATTTCCAAACATATTCCAACCGGCAATGTATAAAATGGTCATTAAAATCGTTACCAAAATGATCTTCAAGTTAGGTAAAGTGATTTTCGTATCTGTTTTATTCACGAGTGTTTTCACAAAACTTATCAAACACAATATCAATAAAATGATTGATAACAAACTTGGAAAATAATCATGACTGATCAAATCATTATTGGTAGATTCGGCTAAATTATTAGCTGAGTTCCAATACATGAATCCGAGTACCATAATCAACAACAAGGATACATACGTTGCTTTATTTGCGCTCAACTTTACGTACCTCCTTTTTTGACGCTTAGATATAGGAATAAAGCAGACCTTCATTAACTTGTTACTCAATTACTCCAGTAATTCGTAACGTATCTTCATCTACTTTTGATCCTTCAGTAATTGCTTGTTGATACTCTTCAGGACTACCGTAAAATGGCTCTACATCGACTTTCTTAAATTCTTCGATCACTTCAGGATCCTCAAGGGCCTGTTTGAACGCATCATGCAGAATCGTTAGTACACCCTCTGGTATGTCTTTAGGTGCAATCACACCATTAATACGATTTTCGATAATGTCAAATCCATTGTCTTTTAATAAAGCGACGTCCTCTAAAACATCTTGTTCACCAGAAGTACTAAAGATCGGTCTCAGGTCACCAGATTCAAGTTGAGGCTTAACAATGGCTGGAAGGGCAAACACTCCTTCTAAATGTCCCCCTAATAACGCGGTTGTTGCCTCGGCAAAACCATCATAAGGAACTGGGACCAATTCAATTTCAGCATCGATATTCATTCTTTCTATTAAATTCCTTACCCCTGCAACAACTCCAACTCGAAACTGTCTAGGATTCTCCTCGACAAATTCAAACCACTCGCTATATGTTTCCCAAGGTGAATCGCTCCGGACAAATAGAAATCCATCTTGTTTCGAAACTCTCATAATCGGTTGAAAACTATCATGCTTATAAGGTGTATTTCCTAAATGTGGCTCAACCGTTAGTGGTGTTGAAGGTACGAATCCGAGTGTATAACCATCTGGATCAGCATTATAGACATCGGTTACACCAATGGTATTACCTCCACCTGGTTGATTAACAACAACAATACTTTGCTCATTCGGAAGGTATTTTGGAACAGCTTGAGCCAAAATTCTTGCTAGAATATCAGCGCTTCCCCCTGGAGGCGTAGGTACAATTAGTTCAATATTTCGTTTTGGGAAATCGCTATCTGATTCAGGTTCTTGATTTGCTTGAGATTGCTCAGATGATTGCTTGCAACCTACAACTACAAACATTGAAAATACTAGTAAAAATAGAAAGGTTATCGACTTTTTATTCATTTTTTCTACTCCTTTATTCGTTCCTAATCAGCTAGTTTGGTTTAGAATTAATAGAAAGGGGAAGATAGGGAGTGATAAAAACGCTCCCTACCTCCTTTTTATTATTCAATCATCCCAACAATTCTTAACGTCTCTTCATCTACTTTATATCCTTCAGTTAAAGCCTCCTGATACTCTTCAGGTCCTCCGTAGTAAGGTTCAATGTCAACTTTCTTTAACTCTTCAATCACTTCAGGATCATCAAGGACTTGTTTGAATGCATCATGCAATGTTGTTATAACGTCTTCAGGTATACCTTGTGGAGCAATAACCCCAGTGACTCTGTTTTCTTCAATTTCAAAACCTTTATCTATTAAACGTGGTGTATTACCAATTTCTCTACCCGATGAAGTAAAGATTGGGCGAAACTCCCCTGAGTCCAGTTGAGCTCTTACCGCTGCAGGAATTGCAAATACTCCTTCTAAATGGTCTCCTAATAACGCAGTCGTAGCTTCGGCAAAACTATCATAAGGGACCACTGTCACATCAATTTCTGCATCATGATTCATTCTTTCAATTAAATTTCTAGCTCCAGCAACAGTACCTAAACGAAAGTTTCCTGGATTTTCTTCAACATATTCAAGCCATTCGTCATATGTTTTCCAAGGCGAATCTTCCTTCACATATAGAAAGCCATCTTGCTGAGCTACTCTCATAATTGTTTGAAAACTATCATGTGTATACGGTGTATTGCCAAAATGTGGTTCATTAGTAATTGTTGATGAAGGAACAAACCCAATTGTATATCCATCTGGCTCTGCACGATAAACATCAGAAACACCAATTGTATTGTTTCCACCAGATTGATTTACGACCACTATATTTTGACCATTTGGAAGGTAATCAGAAACTTTTTTTGTTAAAATACGTGCAACAATGTCCGTACTCCCTCCGGCAGAAGCTGGAACGATCATCTCAATTGGCTTACTTGGATAATCACTAGTTGCTTGTTCTTCTACCTCTACTTCGGTATCACTAGGTTGACTCTCTGAAGGTTGTTGTGTACTTTGCGAACACCCAACAATTAACAGCGATAGAATTAATAGGTATAACAGGTTTAATTTTTTCATTTAAACTCCCCCTGATATCATATTTGTAAGCGTTATCAAAAAATAATTAACATACAAACCTTTTAAACAATTCCTTATGCCTTGCCAACCTAGATGTTTAATAGTGTATAGTTCACATCACGACCATATTATCCTGTTAACCTATATTTGTATCTGGTACAACATTATTGTTAAAGGTGACGCCTTCTTGTTCCAAGTAATTTGTAAGCTCAATTTCTCATCCCCATATTGAAAAGATAAAAATTAGAATGATGGCGTCACCATTCGAGCTTACTAGTTCAGTTTCTACAGCATTTTTCGCCACTATACTCAAGTCCTTAAATAACCACGTAAAATCTAAATCTCTTAATCTAGATTAAGATTGAAGTCTTCATACTTACAAAAACCTTATTTTTGTTTTAGCATTGTCTCATAATCCTTGCCCATTACTTCACTGACAGGTTTTCCTTCTCGAATCGCTTTGGCCATCGCAGCTTCTTTTGCAACGATACGTTCGGCAGCCGAAACCACCTGATCAGCTTGTGAATTGGGAATAAAAGCGATCCCACTACCATCAGCTATTACTAAATCTCCAGGATCAACCTCAACTCCTGCTACAACAATTCGCTCATTGAAAGACTCCTCTACAATCCTTCCCCTTGCCGTTGTCGGGACTTGAGAACGAGCGTATACCGGAAAATCTAATTCGTGCATCTCATCAATATCACGGCACGCACCATCAATAATCACCCCACCAATATTCCTCTGCACCGCAGCTACACATAAATTTCCACCCCAACCAGCAACATCATCTCTACCATGTTCAACCACGATAACATCACCGTTTGAAGCTGCCTCAACTGCCGCTGTACCAAGGTGGCGCTTAGAGCCTTGTTCACTACTAGATACTAGTTTTACAGTTACAACTCTTCCGGTTATTTTCTTTCTTACAGATACTTGCTTTAAACTTGTTACGACTCCTTCTAACTCTAAAGAGTCTAAAGCATCAGAAACTGCACAAGTATCCAATTTAGATAACCTCTCAACCATTTGATCAGTCAAATTAAAGCCCTCCCCGTTTACTAGACCGGACGTGGTTAATAAACCACGCCTGGCATAATCTAAATGTTCATTAGCCACTGAGCAAAAGAGACTTAACCTGGAATATACGCTATCTCTAACATCAATAGTTACACAACAGCAACCAATTCTACTTGAGCACACATTCCTCTTCGAAGGTCTTTTAACGTAATATGTCTAGCAGGTCGGTCACTTGCATCAGGAAACATTTTCAACCATTCCTCATTAAAAAATTCTCTCACGCTATTGTCATTTAAGTATACATTGAACCTTATAATGTGATCGCTAGAACCACCAGCTGCTTTCATAAAAGAATTAATATTTTCAAATAAAAACATTATTTGAGATTTCGGATCTTCTGGAAGCTCATCATTACTAGGATCTTTCCCCATAATGGCAGATGAATAGACAAGAGATCCAATTTTCGCCCCCATCGGAATAGGTGCAGCTCCATGGGTAACTCCGGGAATTTCAATGACTTCTCTTTTTGTCACTTTAAGACCACCTTTTAAAGTTATTAGTATTTAGGAACTGTACGCCAGTCCGCATCAGCCGGTATATTACCGTTAGTGGATCGGATGTTCGGATAATCAATTTCTTGATCAAGACCTAAAGGCACTTTTCCTTCATCCATGTCTTTTAATGCTCGTAGGAGGAAGAAACGGATCTTTGTGATTAATTTATCACTTGAACCAAGAAACTCCTGTGTACGATCAGAAATTTTGCCCATACTTTCAGCGATGATATAATCTTCTACTAAAACACCATACATCCCCGTAAAGTGATCATCTAACTTTGAACGATCTTGATCCCAATTTCCTTCATAAAAATTATCCGGTGACTTATTTGGATCGATTCCAAATTGTCTTTCCGTGATTGCAACATCTTCAAACGTAAGTGCTTTCTCATGGTTGTAGAACACAAACCATTGAACGCAACGATTGTCATCTACTGGTATAACAAACGAACCAATATGATTTTCATGTGGAGCTTTCGGAATAAACGAATACCACGGTTGGACAAATTCAGAAATACGAACATACTTTGAACCATCCGGCATATTTCTCAATGCACCAGCTCGATATCCATAAGGTTGATTGTCAACTTCATATTTTGGTGCAAGGTCATGTTTCGTTTTAGAAACAGTCGCCCCAACTTTTTCTACCCACGATTGATGCAACATCGATACATGAGCTGAATCAAGTGTCCCCTCCAAAACTTGCAACCAGTTACAATTAATTTCGGCAATACGAATTAATAAATTGGATTCAGGTAAGTTGTTAAACTCGAACTCTGGGAATTGTGTCGGTACACCTTCTCCGAGCCAAGTCCAAACAATGCCACCAGCTTCACGAACAGGATAATATTTAACAGGAACTTTTTGACAAAATGATTCCACTTTTTCTGGAGGCTCAGTCGGCGCATCTACACAATTGCCATCTACATCAAATCTCCATCCATGATACAAGCAAGTTAAAGCATTTCCTTCGTTACGAGCCAATGTAAGCGAAGCGCGTCGATGTGGACATTTCTCATCTAGAACCGCCGCTTTTCCATCCTCTCCTCTAAATACTACATAATTGTCTCCAAATAACGTGACAAGAATTGGTGTACCTCCCGCTTTTAATCTTTCAACGCGTACTGCTGGTACCCAAAATTGCTTCATATACCTTGCCATAGGTGCATCTCCAGTAACTTGAGTCAGTAAATCGTTCTTTTCTTTTGTTAACATTGTGAGTCCCCCTCATTCGATTTTTTATTATTAGGAGTATTTCGAAAAAACTTTACCTTAATATTGAAGTATTCATGAACTATTTCCAATAAGCAAATCCCATTCCACAACCAGTCATTGCTGTAGAACGATAAGTAGGTATATAGTTAACGAGTTTCATATCGAGATCTTCTAATGCCCCTGCGGCTGAGATCCACGCTAGTAATTCTGAAGTCCCAGATACAAATCTCTCACGTGGAATAGAAATGAGTGCCTCTTTGTCTTTGTTTTCAAGACTTTTTAAAAAGTTTCGATCAAACTCTTCATCAATAACAAAGTGCGTCATCCCACCTGATGCGATAATTGCTACTGTCTGATCGCTATCCCACGATTCAATTGCCTCTTTTAAAACGCGACCAAAATCATAACAGCGCTTTGGTGTTGGGACATTGGGTGGAAAGAATGTATTAACTGTGATCGGTACCATTTTGATCATCGGTTTATCTTTTAAAAGCCGACGTCTTACAAACGTGTGAGCGTGCCCAATTGTACGCCCTTCAGGCTGTTCAGTAAATGACGATACATCAAACTCACGATCAATTAGCGTTTCAATAATATGACGGCCTAAATCCTCATCTGTTTCATATGCTTCAGGTTCAACACCGTGCCTAGCCCAATATGCCGGCTTAATTGACGGTGGAAGCTTCTCAACATCTTGTGGGAGATCATAGATCTCTTTTCCCCAAAAGACAGAGAACGCAGGCATGTTATCATATAGGAATAATTCCTTTTGATCATCACCGACGACAACTAAAATATCAGGTGAGACCTCTTCAAGAATGGTTGACATTTCTTGTATGCTTCGCTCACAAGCTGCGTACTTCTCCTCCCACACCTCGCGACTTAAATGATCATGAATCCAGTCGGGTGCATTTTTTGATAGCGCTTCGAAATCAAGAGCTGGATTCGTTCTATCCCTTTCTGCATGTAGAGCCCAGGTTTCTGCTGGTGTACTTAATTGTGGACTGTGCGAAGCTGCCATTCCTAAAACAATTTTTGCCATTTACAAAACCCCCACACTTATTTTTGAGTCATTTCCTTACCAGCTTTAATATCTAATTTATATAATTTTCGAGCATTACCTTCATAAACTTTATAACGGTCTTCATTAGTCAAGAAATCAATGTTGTCGATAATCGGTTTTATATCATCAAACATTTTCCCCGTATTTGGGTTAAGAACTGAACCCGTTCCAGGATTTTCAGTACCGAATAATAAATTATCTGATCCAATTACTTTAAAAGCCAATTCCAATGCTTCTTGTGAATAGTTTACTGTATCGAAATAAAGCTTTTTAAGTGCTACATCAAAATCTTCTTTTCCAGAACGATGACGCCACGCACGGAATCTTCCCATTTGGAACGGAATTGCACCACCTGTATGCGATACAACTACTTTTAAGTCCGGGAAATCATTAAATACATTCGAATCTAATAAAGACATAATTGCAATACTTTCTTCATTAATAAAGTGTAGAGTATAAGATTCCCTTGGTGAACAACAAGCAGCTGAATGAATAAGAACAGGTACATCTAACTCAACAAGAGCCTCATATAAAGGGTACCAATATTCGTCTCCTAGTCCTGGAGGTGTTGGATGGCCACCTTCCATAGGATCCGGATTCAATTGAACTCCAACAAATCCTAATTCTTCAACACAACGTCTTAATTCAGGTAAGCATTCGCGAATATCCACACCAGGTGACTGCGGCAGACCAGCTACCCCACGGAAATAATCCGGTTGAAGTTCGACTTGGCGAGCAATAATGTTATTTACAAATTCAGTCCACTTATGAACCATGCTGCTTGGTTGCAATGAGTGCATTGCTAAATACGGCCTTGGTGAAATTAGCTGCATATCCGTTCCTACTTGATTAAGTTTCTCAATGTGCTTTTGTAACTGCTTATTAATCGCCTCATCACTAACCTTTGGAAAACCGTCAAATGGGTTTCCTCTACTTCCTACTAATCTAGATTGAAATTGATAAACCTCTGGTGGAGCAACAGTATGTCCATGAATATCGATAATCATTAAAAATTCCCCTCTCTATTAACATTTATATTTAGAATAGATTTGAAACAACTTTCTATACTTCCTTAAAATTAGGTACTCTTTTTTCTATGAAAGCCCTTACACCTTCTTGATAGTCAGAAGAAGCATAAGAACTTACTGTGAGTTCCTGAATTTCTTCAGATTCTGTTGAGGATCCTTCACTAATTTCACCAATGATTTTTTTCGCACCTTTTATGCTCTTTTGCGCAAGGTTTGTAAGCGAAGTAGCATATTCATACGTCTTTGCTTCAATTTCTTCATCGGTGAAGATACGCTCAATCATTCGATAGCTATACGCTTCATAAGCATTAAGCTTTCTACCTGAAAACAACAAATCTTTTGCCCTTGCAGCTCCAACTAGATCTACTAGGTTCTTCGTTCCTTGATAGGAATAAATAAGACCAATTTTAGCTGGTGTTATCGCAAACACACCACTTTCTGAACTGAAACGAAGATCGCAAGCAAGAGCAATAATACATCCACCACCAATGCAATACTTCTGAACCATTGCAATTGTAGGCTTAGAAAAATTCAACAAAGTTGATTCTACCTTTGAAACTGCTTGGTTATATAGTTGTTCACCAACTGCAGTTGACCTCAGTGTGCTAAATTCACTAATATCTGCACCTGCTACAAATGCACTATTATCAACCCCACGAATAATCAACACTTTCACTTCTTCATCTTGATCCAACTCTTCCAAGATGTCTACAAGATCTACCCACATATCATAGTTAAATGCATTTCTTTTTTCAGGGCGATTAATATAAACAGTGGCAATTTGATCTTTTTTCTCAACTAACAAATATTCCTTCCCCATAACTAGGTCCTCCTCAACAGACTCATATCCTTCCTCTATTAAATAATAGAATTATGCTTGAATTCTTGAATTTCTTCTTCACTAAAGTGAAGTTCCTTCATTATTGATTCCGTATGTTCCCCTAATCGTGGTGCCCTTGTTTGGAACTGAGCGGGGGTCTTAGACATCTTGGCAGGGAATCCAAGTGTTTTCATCGGGCCTGCTACAGGGTCTTCATATTCAATGATCATGTCACGATCAATTATTTGTTCGTTATTCATGACTTCATCATAGTTGTATATTGGACCACACGGTATACCTGAACTTTCTAACTTTTCTAACCAAAATTCAGATGATTCGTTTTCTAACACATTTTCGATTACTTTTTCTAACTCCTCGACGTTTTCAACCCTATCATTCACAGTCGCAAATCGTGGGTCATCTTTCCACTCTTCTTTCTCTACGACTTGTGTACAAAACTTATCCCACAAACGCTGACTGACAACACCAATTAAAATGTAGCCTGTTTTCGTTCGATAACTTTGGTATGGTGCCATCCTCCTATGTCTAGTACCACTTGGCACTGGAATCTCTCCACTACCAAAGTAGGCTGCTGCTTCCCAGACTGTCCAAGCAAGCGCAGATTCAACGAGAGAAACATCTATATATTGTCCTTCACCTGTCTTCATTTTGTGAATGTGAGCAAATAGAATATGATATAGTGCTGTCAAGCCAGCTCCAATATCATGTATCGGAATTCCAACTTTAACCGGCCTACCATTAGGCTCCCCTGTCATACTCATAATACCAGACATTCCCTGAGCCATGATGTCTAGGCCACCTTTATTTCGATATGGACCCGTTTGTCCATATCCCGAAATGGAACAGTAGATAATATTTGGATTTAATTCTTTTAAGGTTTCATAATCAATACCCAATTTTTTGACGATATCAGGTCTAAAGTTCTCAACAAAGACATCAGCTGTTTTAACTAAACGATAAAGGATTTCTCGACCTTCTTCGGTTCTTAAATTTACTTTAATGCCTTTTTTATTTCGATTGATCATCGAAAAACTATAACTTACTCCATTATTAAAAGGACCTGTTGCACGTATCATGTCACCATCAGGATATTGCTCTACTTTAATCACATCTGCTCCCATGTCTCCCATTACCATTGTGCAATAAGGACCGGCTAGAACATGAGAAATATCAATAACTCTCACCCCTGATAACGGTTGCATTTATATCCCTCCTTTTCTTTTTTCTTTCTCTCTTATCAATATATATGCAATATGCGTGCCAGTTTTAAAAACCCTTATTTTACGCCTCTTTTGTTTTATTTATATCGAAACGTTTCACGATGAAACGTTTCGATTGTTTCACTGTTTCATATGTTTCATTTGTTTCATCTGGTAGATTATGTTTCAATAAATTTCAATGAACTGATGACGCTTACATTTTAATATAATTAATTAATAGTAATAATTCAATAAATTTAGAAAATTGTTGATTTCCAACCGTAAATTTCCATTGTTGTTTTACCATTTGCTAATTGCTCAGATATCTCTTTTTCTTCATCCTCACGCTTCTCGGCTTTTATTAATATTTCTTTGATTTCATCCTTAGGCAGAACAACAATACCATCTCTGTCTCCAACAATAAGATCCCCTGCTGAAATTGTTACATTTCCAATTTGAATTGGATGGTTAATTGTTCCACCACCGGCTTTTCCCGTCCCTTGTATACATAAGCCTCTTGAAAAAACAGGAAAATTCAGTTCAATAATATCTTGGCTATCTCTAACACAACCATCAATTATAAGTCCTTGAATTCCTCTTTCCTGGGCTGCTTTGGTCATGATGTCTCCCCAGTAACCAGCTTCATATATTCCAGATACTTCAACTACAAGAATATCTCCAGGCTTAGTAGCTAAAATTGCTTCATGTAACATAATATTATCAATCGGAGGCGAATGGACAGTAATAGCTGGGCCACACACTTTCATATTCGCTTCAATTGGTTTGATCCCTGAAGGAAGTGCTCCCGTTTTACCAGCTGCTTCGTGTAAGGTTGCTGAAGAAAAGCTAGAAGCCCTTACAATATCATTTTCATCTGGACGATTTATATCGTCTATCAAACTTGCCATTTTCATCGCCTCCTTGTTAATTTTCTTTTGATTGCAGTTGATGGTACCCATATTTTTCTCTTGCCTCTTTTAAAGGAGTTCCTTTCATAACTTCCTTTCTAATCCCTTCTTCTTTTTCCTCTATTAATTGAGCAAGAGCGAGAATTTCAGCTTCTCTTTCTTTATGAATCACTAAAGCCCCATCATCTGAACCGAAGATAATATCCCCAGGTCGTACTTGGACATCCCCTATTGAAACTGGAACTTCATAGGCTACCGCATCTACACGATCTTTGCCCGTACGCATATATTTTCCTCTACTAAAGATCGGGTATTTTAAATCCAAGCTACAAGAAACATCGCGACAGACCCCATCAATCAACGTTCCCGCAACACCTTTCATATGGGCAACGGAAGTTAAGATATCGCCCCACACCGTTGCATCCAATCGCCCTTGATTATCCAAAACTACTACACTACCAGCTGGCACTTCATCGATGTAGTCCCCCACAGTCCCTTTTTCTAGGGCCACTGGTAAATACTTAACAGTAAAAGCACGACCTACCATTTGATACCCATAATTAATAGGGGAAATCCCTAAACAAGTACCATGAATGCCTAAGCGATCTAAGGCATCAGAAACAGCAGCAATTGATACTTCTTTAAACTGTTCGACAATTTTATCCATAAATCTAAACATCCTTTCCAATCGTTAGGTTATCTTAACGAAACAGCTTTTTCTTTTAACAATAATTCCTTCAATTCAAACTTTCTAACTTTTCCTGACGGTGTTTTTGGTAAATCATCTACAATAACTATATGGTCAGGTACTTTATAATCGGCGACTTGTTTTTTTATGAATACTTCTAGCTCTTTAACGGTTGTTGACATTTCTGGTTTCAATGTAACTGCTGCACAAGATACTTCACCTAAGACGGTATCTGGCATTCCAATAATCGCCACTTCCATAATGGTTGGGTGGGAATAAAATACCTCTTCAATTTCTCCTGGATAAATATTGTATCCACCACGAATAACCAAGTCTTTCTTCCTTCCAATGATGCGCACATACCCGTCTGCATCAATAGTTCCTAAATCACCTGTATAAAACCATCTATTCTCATCAATGACTTCATTTGTTTTTTCTGGAAGGTTATAATAACCTTTCATTAACCCTTCTGTATGACAAGCAATCTCGCCAACTTCACCAATCCGGACTTCCTGTCTATGTTCATCAACAATCCTTAATTTAACACCTTCAATTGCTTTCCCAACTGTTTCAGCTTGAATAATTTCATCATCTTCAAACTTTGTCATTGTTAAAATCGGTGCTGTTTCTGTCATCCCAAAACTAACTAAAACGGTACATCCCATTTCTGTTTTAATTCTACGAATGACTTCAACTGGACAAGGAGCCCCTGCCATTACTGCGACACGAAGAGACGATAAATCGTAAGAAGAAAATGAAGGATGATTTAATTCAAGAATAAAGATCGTCGGGACCCCTGAATGGATCGTAACTTTTTCTTTTTCAATTAATTGGAGTGCTCTTTCAACATGATACTTTTCCAAAATGACTGCTTTTGTTTCACTTCCAACGAGCCTCAATATTCCGGCTAAACCCATAATATGAAAATATGGACTAGCATGAAGAAAGACATCTTGATCAGTTATTTTGATTGCTTGGCAGCTATGAATCATACTATAAATCAAGTTATTGTGGGTTAACATTGCACCTTTTGGTTTCCCAGTTGTTCCTGATGTATAAATGATCGCGAAAATATCATTAACCACATCAATTGTGACCTCTTCTACTTTTTGATCTCTTCCGCTAATTTGTAACTCGTTATAAGAGACCAGTCCTTTTTGTTCAAATCGCACCGGAATTAAATGGTCCAAACTGTCTAACCGTTGTTTGATTGATTGAAATTGTTCAAGGTGATTAACACCGTCATATTCTTTTGTAAAGAATACCAACTTAGCACCAGAATCTTGCAAAATGTGTTCTGCTTCATCTTCCCTATAACGCGTATTGAAAGGAACCATTATTCCACCAACTTTTGCAATCGCAAAAACAACAACGATAAATTCATACCACGCAGGGAGACTAACACCAATGCGATCCCCTTTTTGAATGCCCAAACCTTTAAGTCCAACTGCTATTTCTGTAGCTTCTTTTTCCAATTCCTTATAAGAAATTCGACGTTTCCCGTCATAAATAACTTCTTTATCCGGACTTGAGTTCTTAGCTTTTTCTAGTAATTGGGCTACGGACATCCCATAACAGGAAGTAATCATATCGCTTTATCACCCTTTCTAATAAATTCATTCTTAGCTACTTCATCCTAAAGTCTCATTCCGACAATTTGAAATATGGTAGTGTTAATTCATCATCAATTTTTTTGTACGTAACAGTAACAGGTTTGTCGATAGCAACTTTTTCCTTGTCACCTATAATACGGCTCAACATTCTTACTCCCTCTTCAAGATCAATAATTCCTATTACGTAAGGTACATCTTCTCGAAACGGAGGTGCTGCTTTATGAACTACTGTGTAGCTATGAATTTTTCCTTGACCACTAGTCTCCTCCCAAGTTAATTGGTCTGAAAAGCAGTGTGGACAAATAATACGTGGATAAAAGATATGGTTGTTGCAATCATCACACTTTTGCAACATAAGCTTATGGTTTTGAACGCCTTCCCAAAAGGTCTTTGAATCTGTATCAATAAGTGGTTTAGGTATACCTGCCATCTTAATCCCTCCCTAAAATAACGGTTGAAGTAGAGGAAAGAGTTCCTCCAGTTCCATTAACGAGTGAAATTTTTGCATCATCTACTTGTCGATCTCCACATTCTCCACGCAATTGGCGAACTGCTTCTATTAATAAGAAAATCCCAAACATTCCTGGATGGCAATAGGAAAGACCTCCTCCACTCGTGTTTAACGGGAACGCTCCCCCTGGAGCCGTACGCTGACCACTAACAAAGTCTCCACCTTCCCCAGGCTTACAGAAACCTAACGATTCTAATGTTAAAAGCACTGTAATTGTAAAGGAATCATAAACTTGGGTTACATCAATTTCATTATGAGTAATCCCTGCCATTTCCATTGCCCTTTTTCCTGTATCCTTTGCTCCAGTCACCGTCAAATCAGGCATATATGTAACCGAATTATGCGTTTGTGTTTCGGCATGGCCTAAAATCCAAACGGGCTTTTTCTTAGCACGAGCAGCTGCCTTAGCTGACGCTACGATAATTGCCCCACCTCCATCTGTAATTAGACAACAATCTAGTAGATGTAACGGTTCACTAATCATTGGCGACTCTAGCACATCAGATACTGTAATTGGCTCACGCTTAAATGCTTTTTCATTCAAACCAGCCCACTTTCTAGTAGCAACCGCTATTTCGGCTAGTTGCTCTGAAGTTGTACCATATTGATGCATATGCTTCATTGCAGCCATTGCATAGTGACCTACCGGGGACGGAACTCCAAAGGGCTCTTCGTAACTTAACGTCAATCCAGCAGCAGAGGGTCTATTTCCACTTGTGCGATTTGTACTTCCATACGTAATAAGAGCAACTTCAAATAGGCCAGCTTGAATTCCAACGAGTGCATGAGCTACATGGGACTCAAAAGAAGATCCTCCAATATTGGTACCTCCTGTGTACTTCGGTGTTATACCTAAATATTCACCAAGCATTAACTGTGGGAAGTGACCCCAACTTGCAGTAGTAAACAACGCATCAACATCGTCTTTCGAAAAACCAGCATCATCTAATGCACGTTTGGCAGCTTGAGCTTGAAGTTGAAGAACATTGCTACCAGGTAAATGACCAAGGTCTGACTCAGCCACTCCTACGATCGCCGCTACTCGTTCAGACTTCATTTCCATTCACACCTTTCAATTCATTAATTTTGATATTACAAAAATTACGAATATTACAATAATTAAAGTGGCACCCGAAGAAAAGTACATCAAAACAATTGATGTTAATCACTTATACAAAAAATCCGAAATTGCTTGATCGTACTTCTCTCGGATTCATAAAATTAGCTCATTAATAATACTTAATACTTGCTTCTCCTAAAGTCGCAAATTTCCCAGGCTCCATTTCAGCAGAAATCTTAAAATCAACTGTTTGAGCCTCCTCATCTTTCCCTACCACTTTTGCTTTACATGTTAACGACTTACCTAATGGAACCATACCGACAAATTTCACTTGTAACCGACTTACAAACCCTTGATTGCCAACAATTTCATTTACAAAGTTACCCAACACTCCCATGCTAATCATTCCGTGAGCAATAATTCCAGGTAACCCTACCTTTTTAGCTGTCTCTTCGTCGGTATGAATCATGTTAAAATCTCCTGATGCCCCTGCATATTTCACGAGTTGCAATTTTTCAATCGGCGCTGTCTCTAATTCCAATTCTTGTTCTACTTCAAGAACATTCCAATCTTTAATCATCTAAAACCCCTCCTTTTCTTAACGGTAAATAATCGTGGCTTTCGAACGGAAAACTAAATCCCCGTTTGTATCTTCCCCTCTTGTTTCAAGAATAAAAAACGTCATCGTTCCACTTTTTCCTTCTTTTTCAAAAATATCTACTAGCTGATTCGTGCATCGTAATACATCCCCTGCAACAATTGGGCGTTCATAAAGAAATTCTTGTGCCCCATGCAATGTACGACTCAATTCCACATTAATACCTGGCTTTGGTAATCGAAATGTTGATGGAAAAGTTGGTGGTGCGACAATACTCGCATATCCTTGTTGCCTTGCATAGTTTTCATCAAGGTAAATTGGATTTTCTGACCCAAGTGCTTGGGCAAAGGAGCGAATCGCCCCTTTTTCCACTTCAAATTCGATTGTTTCACTCTTACTGCCGATTACTGAACGGTCCGTAGTCGTCATCATTCATTCCCCTTTCCTTTTAAAAATAAATTTTAAATAACGCTTTTACAGCTATATTATTTAGCTCCTCCGCCTACATAAATAATTTCACCTGTTACATAACTTGCATCATCACTAACTAAGAACGCAACGACATTGGCTACATCTTCAGGCTCCCCAACTCTTCTCATCGGGATTGTCTTACTCGCGCCTTTTTTAATCTCTTCAAAGTCTAACCCTTGACGTTCAGCCGTTGTTTTTGTCATATCGGTAGCTATAAAGCCTGGTCCTACGCAATTCACATTAACATTGAAAGGTCCTAATTCAATAGCAAGTGTTTTTGTAAAGCCTTGCAAACCAGCCTTAGCTGTAGAATAATTGGCTTGCCCACGTTTTCCTGATGCACCTAAACTTGTTGTATTAACGATTTTCCCATAACGTTGTTCAACCATATGTTTTTGAGCAGCTTTACTAAAAAGAAAACTACCTTTCAGGTGAACATTCATAACTAGATCCCAATCATCCTCTGACATTTTAAATAGTAAATTATCACGTGTTACACCTGCATTATTTACTAAAATATCCAGTCGGCCGAACTGTGAAACTACTGCATTGACAGCGTTTTCAACTTCCTCAGCTACAGACACATTACAACCAACAGCAATCGCTTCTCCACCAGCTTCTTGAATTGCTTTTACTGTCTCTTCTCCAATTTCTTCATTTAAGTCAATAATCGCTACCTTTGCTCCATCTTTCGCTAAACGTTTTGCTGTAGCAGCTCCAATCCCTTTTGCTGCACCTGTTACGATTGCTACTTTTCCTTCTAAACGACTCATATTAAATTCCTCCTTTATAGTAATTAGCAATTAAACGATATACTTTTCTACTTCAATTACCTTTTTTGCAACTTTACGTTTTAAGATTATTGGATTAATAGGCTTTTTCCGTGAACTCTCTTGCAATAAGTCCAGTTGCTGATCTAACGTTTCATCACTACTTGTTGCATATAATGTATTTTTTGCAAAGCCAATAATTTGATCAAATGCTTCATGAATAAATGCCACTGTCATATTGATTGCATTCTCAGACTTTTCCTCGCCATTTTTGGCGATAAGTTTTTTAGTACGTAACAGCGCGCTTTCCATTGCATATGATTGAATTGCAATATCCCCTAAATCACTAAGTACTTCCTGTTCATGTTCAAGCTCTTTACCATAAGTTTTCAGGGCTTGAGCCAATGCCATATGATATATTTTTTTTGAAACCGATAGTAAGTAAGCTTCTTGAGCTAACGTTTCGTTCAAATTTGTCTCCGTTAATGCATTCTTTAGACGCATTTCACTTTCATCAAGTGCTAATTGTAATTCAGGTAATTGACCTTTTGATAATTTTTTTACAAGGGTTTTCGTTATAAACATTCGATTCATTTCATTCGTTCCTTCAAAAATACGCTTAATCCTTGAATCACGGTAAATACCCTCAATTTCATACTCCTGCATATAACCATAGCCACCATGAATTTGCAGCCCTTCATCTGCTGCATAATCCAATGTTTCAGATCCAAAAACCTTGTTGATAGCGCATTCAATCATATATTCACCGATTGCTTTTCGTGAATTCTCTTCTAGATTCGGATCACTAAAATCAATCTCTTCTAACTTCTCATTGAAAATACCAGCTGTACGATAAACCATACTTTCTAGTACGTATGTTTGAATGTTGATGTTTGCTAATTTTTGACTGATTAATGGGAAAGAGGAAATCTTCTTCCCAAATTGTACTCGTTCATTTGCATACCTAGCTGAACATTCGAGAGCATGCTTACTATTACCAAGACACCCTGCTCCAACTGAAAGCCTTCCAAAGTTTAACGTATTAAAAGCAAAACGATGGCCCTCTCCCGGCTTTCCTAATAAGTTTTCGACCGGAACTTTAACATCTTCAAAGCTCATTGAACAAGTTGATGAAGCTTTCAGTCCCATTTTCTTCTCTTCTGGTCCAATGCTTAATCCTTCAGATTCTCTTTCAACGATAAAGGCAGTGAAGCCCATTCCTTCTATTTTAGCGAAGACAACAAAAATATCAGCAAAGCCAGCATTGGTAATAAATACTTTGTTACCATTTAACACATAATGCTTGCCATCTTCTGTGAGTGTTGCCGTTGTTTTAATACTTGAAGCATCGGTCCCTGATTGAGCTTCAGTTAGAGCAAAAGCAGTTGTAATCGTACCATCTTGTAGTCTAGGCAAATATTTTTCACGCTGTTCTGCTGTACCAAAAAAGATGATCGGTAACATTCCAATCCCCATTTGACCACCAATTGTCGCAGTCATAGATGAATGACCTAGGTTTAACGCTTCTTTAATTAAAGCAAACCGTACCCCATCTAATCCTAATCCTCCATATTCTTCAGGTAAGCAAACACCTAATAATCCAACTTCCCCGGCTTTTTTCACGATATCTTTTGATAATTGATAATTTAACTTTTGTGCTTCTTCACCTAAAGAGCCGATTTCTCTCTCAACAAACTCTACTGTTGATTTCACAATCATTTTTTGCTCGTCAGTAAATTCCTCAGGAATTAAAACATCTTCAAGATTAGGACTCTCTATTATAAAACTTCCACCTTTTCCTTGTGAGACGTTGCCTACTTTCCCCAAAATAACTCCTCCTTACATATTAAGATTAATAGTTTTACCTTTTACGCCCTTTAAAAAAGAGATTTGAATCATTTCAAACTTGTAAGTAGCGATTCACTTTTTATTATGCAAATTCTATGCCAATATCAAAAAAGCTTGATCTATTCACTTTCCTCGTATTCACTTTCCTTATCATGTTTCAAAGCGTAACGTTTTGCGTTGCAAATGTTTCAAACGTTTCAAACGTTTCCAAATATTACTTGTTTGACATGAAAATAATACCGAAAATCTACTAATAATGTCATATTAAATCAAACATCAATGCCCATATAATCAGAATTTCAATTGACAATTGCCTTTTTGCGTTTCATAATGAAACATAGATTTCAAATCTTTCTAAAATTTGTTATTATCAGAATAATCTAAAAGAGGTGATCTTGTTATGCAACATAAAATCGCGATCGTCGGTTATCCACCTTTTTCTAAGTTAGCACGTGAAGTATTAATAGATATTCCATCATGGGTAAAATACGAAATTACCGATTTACCATTAAAATTTCTAAGTTCTCCAAACCCTTCTCGTGATGTGCAAACTTTTTTCGATCCAACAACGATTGTTATTAGTGGAGAACGAAGCGCTCAATCCCTCCAAAAAGTACTATCGAATTTAGTTATTCCTGTTAAGATTTCCGGTTTCGATTTATTGGAATCCATTAAAAATGTTGACAGCGAAGAAGTTGTAGTCATGAACTTTCGAGAAGAGATTGAAGAGTTATCTGAGATTGCTTCCCTTCTCAATGTTCGAATTAAACAAATTCAATTTGATGAAATTCAAGAAGCATATAATGTGATGGAGCATTTAAGGAATAACGGTATTATGAATGTTATCGGTGGAAGTTGGGTATGTGAAGTTGCTAAGAAGTTAGGGATGAATGGGATCTTTTACTACTCTCATCGTGCCGTGGAAAATGCGATCCAAGATGCCTTAAATATCTTAAATGTCTATCGAAACGAAGCCGAGAAAATAACGTTGTTTCAAACAATGATCTCGATCAATCGAAGTGGGATTATTTCCATCGATACGGATTCAAACATAAACGTTGTAAACAATGTAACCGAACGACTTCTCGGTATTAATAGTAGTCAAGCAAAAGAGAAAAAGTTAGAAGAAATTCTCCCAAGTCTCACCAAAAAGAACAATTTATCTCAATGGAATGAACCTCAGTACAATCTTATTATTGAACATAAAAAGAAAAAGCTCATGGTCGATATTGTACCTGTTACTGTACAAGGTGAAAATTTGGGACACTTAATTTGCTTAGATGACGTAGTGAGCTTACAACAGAAGGAACAAAAGATCCGAAAAAACAATACACAAAAACCAATGGTTGCATCCTACAATTTTCATGACATTGTTGGATCATCCAACACGGTACAGGAAGCAATTCACCAAGCAAAAAAATACAGCCGAGCTAATTCCTCTATATTACTTAATGGTGAGTCTGGTACAGGAAAAGAGTTATTTGCACAAAGCATCCATCAATCAAGTCCTCGTTACCACCAACCATTTGTTGCTGTAAACTGTGCTGCTTTACCAGAGAACCTCATAGACAGTGAACTTTTTGGATATGAAGAAGGTGCGTTTACCGGAGCTAAAAAGGGAGGAAAACCCGGCTTATTTGAATTAGCACATCAAGGAACAATTTTTTTAGACGAAATTAGTGAATTACCAATCCACCTACAATCCAGACTTCTACGTGTATTACAAGAAAAAGAAATTGTTCGAATAGGTGGAGACCAAATTATTCCGATTGATGTTAGAATTATAGCAGCTTCCAATAAAAATCTACTTGACTGTATTAAAGAAGGTACTTTTAGAGAAGATTTATACTTTCGAATTAGTGTCCTGCAACTATTTATCCCTCCATTACGCGAGCGACATGGAGATATATCTAAGCTCTTTCAACATTTCATTAAGAAAAACAGTCAGTTAAGCGCCTTACTTGACATCAATGATTTACATATGCTTTCGGCTCATCATTGGCCTGGAAATGTCAGAGAACTCGAAAATGTAGCAGAACGTTTCTTAGTTCTTTGTCAAAATGAAACGTTAACGAAACAAGAAGTTATTAAAATGCTACATAAAGCTGTATACACAACTAACAGCTCAACAGAATCAGTAAAAGTTGAAAGGCCCCAACATACATTTGCCTCAGAATTAGATCAAATTGAACAAACATTAATTAAGACAAACGGTAATAAGGAAAAAGCAGCCCAATTACTAGGTATAAGCCGAACAACGCTTTGGAGAAAATTAAAAAAATCACAATAAAACCAATGTAATAGAGGCATCGCAAAAAATACTTTCGAGATTCTCGCTGCCTGCCGTCCTCTTTTTCGAAAAAAAACCTAACACCCAGTATACTTGTTTTTCACTGGGAAGTTAGGCTTTTTTTATCGCTAGTAGATAGATTGTTAAGCTCTTTTTGACTCTTCTTTTTTTCTATAACAAATTGTCTAGCTGCAAATAGTACGACACAGAAAAACAAAAATGTTGCAAAATAAATTTCTGTGAATGTTTTCCAGTTAAACAAAACAGTTCCAATCATAGGCCCTACCGCCATCCCCATATAACGAAACAGGTTATAGACCCCAAGCGCAGTTGCTCGATTTTCTTTAAATTCACGTACTAAAACAGTTGTTTGCACAGGTCCTGCTAAACCTGTGAATAGGCCAAATAAAGAGATGAAAACCATAATAAAAACAAGTGATATTGGAGCAAACAAAGGATATAGTGCAATTGATACAACGTTTAATGAAGCTGCAAAAAGTAGAAAAGAAAATTGATCAAAGTATTCTTGTAATCTGCCACCTGCCATGCTCCCTATCACAATGGACACTGTCATACATAAGAAAATTAAGCCAATTTGGCTAACAGATAAAGCATAATAATCTGATAATATGTATGGTAAAAATACTAGAAACTGATAATATGTATAGAATTGAATAAACCCTAACATTACAACTGCAGAACCAATTCTATTAGAGAAGATATTTATATATTCTCTAATACTAAATTTCTTTCTAACTTTACTATCAGAAGCTGTGCTCGTTTCGGGCAAGAAATAAATAATCGCGCCCCAAATACAAATAGCAGTTCCAATTAGCACCCAAAAAACACCATGGAATCCGAAGTATGCTCCAACAAAGCCACCAATGACTGGTCCTAATACCGTCCCTAGCGACACCAACATTTGGAAGGTTCCCATATTACGACCTAATTCTTTTCCTTCGAATAAATCTCCAATAACAGTTGTTGCTACTACAGAACCCGCTGCAATACCGACAGCCTGTATCGCACGAAAGAAAATAAATAGCCATATACTTGGCGACAACACAACACCAATCGTAGCTATGATATAAATGAGCATTGCAGGTAGCAAAATTCGCCTTCTGCCATACCGATCAACTAGTGGACCATAGACTATTTGCATTACTGCTAGAAAGAGCGTAAAAATAGAGATTGTTAAATTTACCAGGAAAGCTGATGTTAGAAAATATTCTTGAACTTCCGGAATTAATGGAACATAAATACTTTGAGTAAATGGTGCAAAAAAAGCAGCAAATGATACTAAAAAAACGATTAATTTCTTCATTTCAGATCCCAGCTTTCTTTTATGATTATAGGTAATAACCTATAATCTGATATTGCCGATAATTCTAATTATTCAAAGCGTAAATTCATATTCATATGTTCCACCATTAGTTAGATATTGTCAATGATACATCTATTAATTCGTAATTTAAAAATATGAAAGCTCTAAACAAAATCCCCTCCATAGTTTTTGGCAGAATAAGAACAAAAGGAAATAATAAAAATGAACGTCATATTCATTATTTCCTCTTAAGCTTTCTAAGTTTCTGTCTACAAAAATGGAGGGATTCTAGTCACAAGAGGTTTGTAATATGCTGTCCTTCTTGTCAAAATAAGCTTTTCTTGATCCAACCACCAATCTGTTTTCATTGTCTTAAAATCATTCATTAAAACTTCTTCTTTATTATTAGTGGCAATGACCGTAGAATCCTTCACATAATTTTGATCTAGATTATAAATAGCACTGCTACCCTTAAATCCACGCTCTGTACCGATAAAATTGGCGACTATTGTATATGATTGTGATCCTTTCGCCACAGCATCCCAAGTTGTTACAGAATTCTTCGGATAAGGCTTAGGGTACACCTTTTGATTGATATCAATTTCCGCACCGTATTCTCCACTCCAACTAGAAGGGATACAAATCAGATCAGCCCTCTTAACAGTTAGTACACCTGCAATTTCTGGGAAGCAAGCATCATAGCCAATCATCATCCCTACTCTTCCAAAACCATTAATCGGTGTAACAGATATCTGATTTCCTGGTGTCGCCCAAGATTCATCATACTCATTTAACTGAATTTTTCGATGCTTACCGATCACTTCACCATCAGGGCTAATTAAAATTGCTGTATTATAATAATGAGGATCTTCTCTTTCAACAAATCCAAAGACCAAATGAGCGCGTACCTCACGTGCAAGTTGCTTCATCTCTCCTACCGACGAACCATCATCCGTTTCTGAATAAGGACGAATCTCTTGCTTTTTTATAATATTCACAGGTCCAATTAGCGATAATTCAGGTAAGACAATGAGATTAACGCCTTTTTTTACTTTTTCTTTTACAAGTTGTTTCACTTTTTTTAGATTTGCTTGTTTATCACCTATCACTGGTTCATATTGAATTGCAGCGGCATGGATATGACGAGATTCGGTATTTTTTGTGTAATCCCACGGTCCTAAAAAGAGCATCAAATCCTTATATGATTCCATTCGCCTTTCAAGAATTCTTTCCTTTGCCGGATTTTCATACTGGATCGGATCAACCTCACTGTAAATGATTCTCGATTCATTTTTCGATTCATCTGTTATATCTGTGTATGGCGCCTCTGCTAGCTTTTTTCCAGTCGGTGACCACACGGCACTTAAACCAACCATATGGAAGTCTTCTTCTGTATTGGATCGATTGGCACTAATCACATACAAACCGTTCATTTCAGCCCAATGTTGTAATAATGATATGGATGCTCCTGACGAATTAGTTGGAAAACATAAAATATCTGCTCCATTCACAGCCGCTAACCTTGCCGATTCAAAATAAGTAGAGTCCTGACAAATAATCATTGCCAGTTTCCCTAGTTCTGTTTCAAAAACCGGACAGCCGATATCGCCCCAACAAGACCAATAATTCTCAACAACCCATTGATGCAGCTTTCGGTATTTCCCAATATATCCCTCAGGACCTATTAAAGCCGACGAGTTATAATATAAACCACTTGTAAGATCATGTTCAGCCATTCCAATCACAATATATGTATGATATTCTTTCGCAATTAGCGCAAACTGCGCTGTTGTAATACCAGGTACCGTATCAACATACGGTGATATCGAAGAACGATCTAAGTAGTGATAACCAGTTGTTGCCATCTCTGGTGTTAAGATCAGTTTAGCACCATTCTCTGCTGCCTCCCTAACTAGTTTTAATAATGTTCGAATATTTGTATTACGTCGGTTTAATGTAGGATTAAACTGTATGGATGCAACTTTGAATGGCTCTCTTACTTTTGCCATATTATCACCCTTTCTATAAAGCCTTAAATATTATTATTTCTTCACGAGTACATTTTTTTAGGTATGTAAGAAAAGTAAAAGAACAAGAAGGAAACCGTCAATTATAATGGTTTCCTTCTTATGAATACATTCAGTTAGTTTATATGCAACTTTTAAATTTGTAAATGCTAAACACGTCTTGTGATGAGATCATACTATTTATTTAATTCTGAAAAGACAGTTATTCGACAGTTCATGTACAACCACCATTAACAATAACTCCAATTATGTCCTACACCTTTAAGATGTTTAATTAAATCGAAAGTATTCACATACTAAAGGGAACTGTATTAATGGTTACCGAAAAAATAATTGTTACCTACCAAACAGTAAACAACAAGGAAACCATTTGCATGAATGGTTTCCTTGTTGTTTAAAATCTAAACTACATCTTTGTTCGTTCTCCCTAAATTATTCAAACGATTCGCAAGACCAAACGGTTCTTCTGAAGAAACTTGTCTGCTAGAAACCCTCGAACCTAAATGTGATCCCATGTCATAAGCTGAGCTGCCATGCTCCGTAATATCGAGGCCTTCAATTTCAATCTCTTTAGGTACACGAATGGGTCCAAATAATTTGGCAACACCTACAGCTAATGCAGCTGTTGCCCCCACCCATATAAGTACTGCAAAAATACCGATAATTTGTATTCCTAATTGTCCGAATCCTCCTCCGTATATTAAACCGACATCAACAGAAAAGATTCCAATCGCAATGGTACCCCAAATCCCACAAACACCATGAACGGCAACAGCCCCTACTGGATCATCAATTTTTAACTTTCGGTCAATAAATTGAACAGATTCGATTAAAATCACACCAGCAATTGCTCCGATAATAACGGCACTGATCAAGGACACCGAATCAGCACCAGCCGTGATTCCAACCAACCCACCTAGTGCACCATTTAAAGTTAAGGATGCATCGACACGTTTATATTTTAATTGTGAATAACCGGCAGCACCAATTACCCCTGCAGATGCTGCTAAAAGTGTATTGGTTATAACTACAGGTACTAACTCTGGATCTGCCGCTAACACACTTCCACCATTAAAGCCAAACCAACCCCACCAGAGAATAAAGACACCAAGTGCACCAAGTGGGATACTATGGGCTTGAATTATATTCACTTTACCATTTGTGTATTTTCCAATACGACCTCCAAGAAAAGCAGCAACAACAAAAGCACCAATCGCACCCGTTAAATGGAGGACCGATGAACCAGCAAAGTCAATAAATCCTAACTGATCGAGCCATCCACCTCCCCAAGTCCAATGCCCTACGACTGGATAAATAATAACAACCATTGCTGCAGTAATAAGCAAATAACTTGATAACCGAATTCTTTCTGCAACTGCTCCAGAAATAATTGTCGCGCACGTGGCCGCAAAAACAGCTTGGAAGACAAAGAAAGACATGTCAACCTCATTGCCTATTAGAAAAAAACTATCGATCCCAATTATTCCATTTGCTGAGGTACCAAACATAATTGCATAACCTGCCGCAAAATATAAAATCGCGCCAAATGAAATCGTCAGAAAGTTCTTCATTAGAATACTAAGGGCATTCTTTGAGCGTGTAAATCCGATTTCAAGCATCGCGAACCCACCATGCATGAGAAAAACGATAATGGTCGCAACAATGATCCACATACCATCCAATGTTGTATTAGTAACTGGTTCCTCTGCACTAACAGCCGGTGCCAACATCATAAAAAGGCTTAGCAAGCAAAAGATTTTCCCCTTCATATATCCAACTCCTATTACTTAGATTTTTATTAAGAATGGAATTAAACAATTGCCGATAACCCACTTTCACCTGTTCGGATACGAATAACTTGTTCAACATTAGTAATAAAAATTTTTCCGTCTCCTGCATCTCCTGTTGCGCAACAACGTTGAATAATTGAAACAAGTGAATCTACTTTCTCTTTATCAATTACTAGTTCCACTTTTACTTTAGGTAATAACGTAATTTCATACGTATTCCCTCTAAAGATTCCCTGTCGCCCCTTTTGAACACCACAGCCTCCAACCTCTGATACGGTCAAACCTTTAATTCCAAACTTCTCAATTTCTTCGCGAAGATTTTGAAAATACTCCGGCCGAATGATAGCTTCGATCTTTTTCATGGTTAACCCCTCCTTTTGATAATTTTATATTCCCATAATGGGTTATCAAAAAAAACTAACCTTTCTTATATTGTGGGAAAACTTGTTTTTGTCCGTCATATATTCTACTGACTTATTCTTTTATCTCTGTTAGCTCCCATAAGAAAAAGCTGCCGAAGAAGGCACTTCTACCTTTTTCAGCAACCTCTAACTAGGTTCTTGTATTCTAAACTGACTACTAGTTAATTAAATTTTCTATATTTACTAGACGGTTCACACGAAGAAATGAAATATCTCTCTCTGTTTGTGCGTCAATCGCTAGGTCGGCTAAAATGCTGCCGATAACACTTGCAAACTTAAATCCGTGACCTGAAAACCCTCCAGCTAAAATAACATGATCATGTTGTGGGTGAAGATCAACAATAAAGTCAGAGTCTGGTGTATGGGCAAACATACTTACCTCCCCCTTTAGTAATTCTCCGAGGGCTTGAGGCATGTATTGTTCTAAGAAGCTACGAATCTCGCTTTCATCGTCTGCATAATAACCGAATTCCCGATTTACGGTATCTGGGTCACAATCATAACCTAAATCCATTCTACCCAGCTTAAGTCCCCCTCCATCAAAATCTGGAAAGCCATAGTAATGGCCAATTGATTTGGTATCAAACACAAAACAAGGAAAGTCTTCGCTATAAAGCCGGCCATCTTTCGGTTTAAACCAGCCTATTGTTTTCCGGACAGGTGTAATCGGCAAATTGACTGATTTTAAAACTTTTGGAATCCATGCACCTGCTGTTATAACAAGCTTCGCACCTGTATACATTCCGTTGGGCGTTGTGACTGTAACAAATTCGTCATTGATATCAATCGCAAGTACAGCTTGATTTTCATAGACGTCTGCCCCTAGTTTTACTGCCTCCTCTTTGTACGTTTGAATGCATTCCTCGGAATATAGAAAACCCGAATCCGGATCATAGCTTCCGACATAGCCTTCTGGCAAACGCATTCCAGGCCAGCGCTCCATAATACTTTCAGCACTTAACTTTTCATAGGGTAGCCCGTGCTGAATCGAACTATCAATTGCTTCTTTTACGAAACGAGAGTCAGCATGGCCCACCGTTAACGCACCAGTTTTCTCATAAAGTAATTTCCCTGTTTCTTTCTCCAATTCGTTCCAAAGCCTTAAAGACTCTTTTACTAGAGGTACATATTTCCCCCCGTTACCATAGCCCATTCTAAGCATTCTAGTATGACCATGGTGGCTCGCGTATAAATTAGGGATTGCAAATTGATCGATCATTAAGACTTGCTTTCCTCTCTTTGATAAGTAATAGGAAGCTGCAGATCCCATTGACCCTCCTCCTACTACGATCACATCATATTTTTTCCCCAAACGATTCATCCCCTTAGATTCGTTTAAAATTCATTAGCTTTCTTTTAAATATTTTTCAATCTCCCAAGTACTTACATCATTATGATACTCAGACCATTCCTCCTTTTTCCTTTTAATATATGTGTTCATAAAGTCTCCACCTAAGGCTTCAAATAAGACTTCATTTTCCTCTAATTCAGTTATTGCTTCTTGTAATGTAGATGGTAATTTCTCTACTTGAGGACCTAACACACTAATAGATTCTGAATTCTCAGTCATTATTATATCTGGGTCTATCTTCTTTTCTATCCCATCAAGCCCTGCTGCCAAAATTGCAGCAGATGCAAGATATGGGTTCGCATGATTGTCCATTGCTCGAAACTCAATACGTCCTTCACCTGGTAATCGTACAAGCTGTGTCCGATTATTGCCTCCATAAGAGATCCTGTTCGGTGCCCAGGTTGCACCTGAACTTGTTGACATTGCTGTCAATCGCTTATATGAATTTACTGTCGGGCACACAATTGCAGCAAGTGATTTAGCGTGATTTAAAATACCACCAATAAAATGATAACCTAATTGTGAAAGGTCGTTACCTTTCGGATCTAATATATCTTTAAATAGATTCTCACTTCCGTTCCATAAGCTTAGATGCATATGACAACCGTTACCAGTAAGTTTCGAAAATGGTTTGGGCATAAAAGTAGCGACTAAATTTCGCTCCTCAGCCATGCTGCGAACCATATATTTAAAGAAAAGTAAGCGATCAGCCGACGTAAGTACATCTGCAAATTCAAAATTCACTTCGAACTGGCCATTGGCATCTTCGTGATCAGCTTGAGACACACTCCATTCTAATTCTTCCATATAGTTGATTAATGTGCTTAAAAAGTCGTAATTTCTCATTAATGCAACTTGGTTATAACAAGGTTTGTTCGCTACATCAAAAGGGTCTGCAGGAGAAAGACCTCCTGTCTCATCTTCACGAAGAAGTGAAAACTCCGGTTCTACACCTGTCTTCATTTCATATCCAAGCTTCTTCGCTTTTTCCATCACATTTAATAAGATTGTCCTTGTGCAAAAAGACCACGATGTACCATCCTCCGTCAAAGTGCCAGCAAACCATGCTAAGTCTTTTTGCCAAGGTAAAATTGTCATAGAACCTAAATCCGGGATACATAGAATATCCGGATCCGTCGGGCCGTGTCCTAAATCTCCGACAGCAAAACCGGCAAAACCTGCTCCGTTATCGCATACGGATGAAAGACGTTTGGAAGGGACCAATTTCGCTCGTGAAGAGCCATTCATATCTGAAAAAGAAGCGAGCAAAAACTGGATATTTTCTGCTTCAATTTTCTTTTGAATTTCCTCTAGCTTCGATATTGAAACAACACTGTTCATCTTAATCACCTTCCTTAAAGTTTTATTTAGGTACGAGCTCTTTTTGTTCAGTTGACTGCTCATAATTCGCCCAATAAGGTTTTCTACTGCCCATTCCGACGATCGGTACACCAGTAATCATCGATGTATTCATCGTTAACGAACGTAAATCTGTAGGGTCTAAGTCACCAACTTTACTTTTCCCACAGGAACGTGCAAAGATCTGCATTTCCATGGTAAGTGAATTTATATAGTTTTCCACCCGATCGGCTGCTTCCTCTGAATCTAATCGCTTCATTAACTCAGGATCTTGTGTCGCTATCCCAACAGGGCATTTCCCAGTATGGCAATGATGACAAGCAGAAGGAGCTGTACCTAACGCTTCATAATCATTAACATAAAGAGATTTATTGCAATTTAGGGCAACGAGCATCGCTGTTCCTATGTAAACAACGTCTGCTCCGAGTGCAATTGCTTTGGCCGCATCTGCACCATTTGCAATTCCCCCACCAATAATTAATCTCACTTCCTCTTTCATGCCGATTTCATGCAATGCTTCGGCCGCTTCTACTACAGCAGCAATTGTTGGAATCCCAGTATGGTCTAATTGAATTTCCGGAGATGCAGCTGTTCCACCTTCCATACCGTCAATCACAATAGCATCGGCTCCAGCTTTTGCTGCGAGCTTTGTATCATCATAGACTCGGCCTGCACCAACTTTAATGAAAATCGGCACTTCAAAGTTGGTTGCAATTCGCACTTGATCAATTTTCACACCAAGATCATCTGGCCCCATCCAGTCTGGGTGACGACACGGACTGCGTTGGTCAACACCTAAAGGAAGGTCTCGCATCGTCGCTACTTCTTCTGATACTTTTTGGCCAAGTAATGTACCACCTGTACCTGGCTTTGCACCTTGGCTGACTACAATCTCTACAGCATCGGCACGTTTTAAGTCGTATGGATTCAAGCCATAACGGCTCGGAAGCAATTGATAAACTAATTTCTCAGATGCTTCACGTTCAATTGGATGCATCCCCCCATCCCCTGTACATGTACTAATACCACAGCGTGTTGCAGCAATTCCAAGTGCTTCTTTCGCATTGGAATTAATTGCTCCAAAGCTCATTCCTGCTACCATAATAGGCGTTTCAAGTACAAGTGGACGCTTAACTTTCCCTTCACCGATAACAACCCTTGTGTCACATTTTTCACGGTATCCTTCCAGGGCAACACGTGATAGACCCGCTGGGGTAAAGACTAAATCATCAAAAGAAGGAAGGTCCAATCGTTTAGTTGCTTGCCCTCTGATACGGTAGCGTCCCAGTTCGGCTTTTTCCTGAATTTCTTCAATTTTTTCTGGACTCCATACTTTGCTTTTTCTTATAATATTGTTTTCCATACGCCAAACTCCTTTTTATTGAAATTATGAAGCACACCGTTACAAATTATCTTCTTAAAGGTTGGAGGAACCTTCATCCCATAGCTTTCAAGTGTTGACTTTAATTCCATGTATTCCTCCTTTGGTAACTCTACGATTTCTGTACCATTTCCTAACTCAGCAATCTCCCCGGCAACATAGATTGTTCCGTCGTACATTGAATCGCCAAGAGCTTTCCCTGCATTTCCACAAATAATCATTTTCCCCTTTTGCATCATGAATCCTGTCATATAACCGACATTCCCTCCAACAATTAACGTTCCTCCTTTAAGGCCAATCCCTGCGCGAGCTCCGACACTTCCTTTTACGACAATTGTCCCTCCGCGCATTGAAGCGGCTGTCGATGAAGCTGCATTTCCTTCAACAACAATTTCCCCGTTCATGAGGTTTTCACCGATTGCCCATCCTGCATTGCCATGAACCTTGGCTGTTATAAGATCACAAAGACTCGCTGCATAATAGCCAACATCGCCTTTATAAACGATGTTAATCGGATCAGTTATTCCAACCCCTAAATTGTGACGTGCTTGTGGGTTTTCAATAATGACTTCTTTCACACCATCTTTAGCAGCCACTGCTATCTTTTCATTCACATCCTGTAAGGGTGTTATTTCACAATCAATGACAATCGCTTCTTTTACAGATTCCATATCATGACCTCCTCAGAGCTGGGCTCAAATACGTTTAAATTCTTACCAAATCCATTTGTAATTGCCATACTTTCGGATGCAAAAGCTACAAAATCTTCTGTTTCAGCTATCATCATTGGTTTCATTCCAAACGGTTCTTTCGCTAGTCCTACTTGGGTTGGTGTAATTGCAATATAACTAAACGAGCCATCAAGATCTTCTAAAGAACATTCCATTGCATCTTGTAAGCTCATACCCGATTTCAACTTATCTACTAAATAGACTGCGATAATTTCAGAATCATTTCCTGTAATAAAGGCATACCCCAGATTCTCATATTTGCTTCGTAATGTAATATAGTTTGTAATATGTCCATTATGGATTATTGTTAAGTCCTTACCTGCGTGACAGCATAAGGGCTGTGAATGAGAAATATCTACTTTGCTCTCTGTTGCCATTCTTGTATGGCCGATTGCTACTTGGCCGTCATATTCTGAAATTTTGAATTGAGTTTCTAAATTTTCTGCCCCTCCTAAAAACTTTAATACTTCTATTTGATTTCCATAGCTTGCAACGGAAACGTCACTATCAATGTTGTTAATAGATAAAACGAGCGCTTCTTCATCCTCAATATCTTTTAGGATCGCACGTACGTAATTTCCATGATCAGATAGTTTTTCTATTGTCACGTATTCAGTTAGCAGATTAGTAATCTTTTCACCGTTTTCTGGCTTTTCATAATTCACATCAATATATAATAGATTCTCTGCTTTTGGATGTAAGAGAGCGACACCTGTTGAATCAGGACCTCTTCTGCTTAAACTTTCAAGCATCTTCACAACAATTTCTCCTGTCTTTTTCTCATGAACTGTATTTTTGTAAATGAGTCCTCCAATACCGCACATTTTTCTTCACCTCATTCAATATTTATTCTTTGATTTGTTTCTACGTTTATAATAAAAATGACTATTACCAATTTTCAGTAATCTCTACCCGTGATGTGAGAACATATATCTTTTCATGTTAGAACTTCTGCCGGAGTGTTTTTCACCGATTTAACCAACCTAACTCCTCCGATACGTCACAAGCTGCACGTGTAGTCTGTTTAATAAAATTACTAAGTCTTGTACCAACAAATCGTTCTTTAGGTCCTGCCACACTTATCGATGCAATTACTTCATTTTCCCAAGAAAAAATCGGTGCCGCTACACTGACCGTTCCTTCTGTCGTTTCCCCATAAGAAATAGAAAAGCCTTGATTTCTGATCACTTCCAGTTCTTCCATTAATGCATCTACGTTATTGATCGTGCCAGACTCGAATAGACTGGACACAATATTTTGAGTTTTAATTGGAGGAAAAAACGCTAGTATTACTTTTTTTGACGCTGCTGTACTTAACGGCCTCCTAAGTCCTACCGGCTCCGATATCCTTAAAAATTGTGGAGAATCAATACAATCAATAAAGATACCATCACACCCTTCAGGTACGGTCAAATAAACACTTTCTTTCGTTTCCATTGCTAATTGTTTCATGATTGGGAGGGCTTCGTTTCTAACAGATAGGTTATCACGAATCGATAGACCTAATTCCATTAATGATAAGCCTAACCGAAACTTCTTTGACTCTTTATCTCGAATGACAAACCCTGCTTCTGATAAACAACCAAGTAACCGGTGTACGGTCTGTAACGGGATATTTAACTCGTGGCTAATTTCTGTTGTACTCCACGCTTCTTTTTCTTCAGAGGGTTTAATTGCCGTTAAAATAGAGATTGTTTTTCGAATAACTTCAGCCACATTTCCACCTCCCAAAACATCAAGTGATCTTTTTAAACTATTGACACAAAGAATCCAGTTGTTGATCTAATGCCAAAAGAGTATTTAGCAAAACATTAGCTGCTTTTTCAATGTCTTCAATACGGCTGAATTCCTCCGGACAATGACTTTTTCCAGCTACACTTGGTACAAACAGCATCCCACTTCTGGTAATAGAAGCCATATGTGTCGCATCATGCCCTGCCATACTCCCTAGTAAAAGAGATTTGTATCCTAACTGCTTTGCTTGTTCAATCATTTGTTTAATTAATACTTCATCCATCAGTGCAGGAGCTTGATCTAGCCGTATAGATCGCTTTATATGAAGAGATCTCCTGCTCAAAATTTCTCTAACAGCGTCATTCCACTTTACGAGAACGTCGTTAATCTCCTCCGTTGATTTCCCTCTAATTTCTAAAGAAAAGGTCACTTCATTCGGTATAATATTAGACGAATTCGGGGAAATATTCATTTTCCCCACCGTTCCAACTACCTCATTTTCAGGATAGGTTCTGCAAATACTCTCTAAGGCAAGAATCATCTCACTAGATGCAGTTAAAGCATCTTTACGATCATCCATTAATGTTGTTCCGGCATGATTTGCCTCTCCCAATACGGTAACTTCTTCCCTATAAATTCCTGTTATGGCTGTTACGACTCCAATAGGAACAGCGCGATTTAATAGTCGTTTCCCCTGCTCAATATGAACTTCAACATATGCAGCTAATTCCTCAGGGTCTCTTACAGCCTTATCAAATTGTTCAGGATTACCACCGGCACTTTTTAATACTTCCATTAAATTAGTTCCATTAGGATCCTTAACATCAAGAATATCTTCTTTCTTTAGTTTTCCTGTCAGTGCACGGCTGCCAAATGTTGAAAGACCAAATGGATTGGGCTCTTCTGCGCTAAAAGAAACGAGTTCAAAAGGATGTCGTGTTGTAATCTTATTTTCTTCAAGTATGCGCATTACTTCGAGTGCTATTAACACCCCTAATGCACCGTCATATTTCCCTCCATTAGGGACCGTGTCGATATGTGACCCGAAAGCAATTGCAGGTAAAGTATGATCCGTCCCTTCCCGCTTCGCCCATATATTTGCTGCCTCGTCAATTCTTATATTGAGATTGATTTTAGAAAGTTCTCCTTTTAGCCAGTCTCTTGCTGCAAGTTCCGATTGGGTAAAAGTGGTTCGATCTAACCCACCTTTTTCATTGCGTCCAAAAATAGATAAATCGTCGATAGACTGACGTAACCTTTCAATATTAATCTGGTAATTAGTCATATTCATTTCCTTGCATCAGCTCCTCCCATTAATTGATAAGTTATAGCTCATATCTCACAATCGTTTCTTGCTACATGTAAATAGTATCCACATATTGAGCAAAAAGGTTATTTTTTGAGATATAATATTACAAATATTCCAAATACCAGTTTTAACAAATAAATAAAAACCTTCCAATTAATATTTGGAAGGTTTTACAGATTGTCGAGAAACCCCACTTTTTTTAGTGGGGTTTCTCTTTTTACATTATTTTCTCTCTAAGGGTTAAGAAATAAATCATAAATGGAAGATTGCCAACCACCTCACCCTCTGGTGA